>JADGHJ010000020.1 GCA_019686175.1 Chloroflexota bacterium
ATCCCGGGCAGCGCCATGCCCTACACCACGCCCACCGGCGGCATCTACGACGCGGGCGACTACCCCGCCACACTGGAGAAGCTGCTGGAGATGGCCAACTACGCGCAGCTGCGCGAGAAGCAGGCGCGGGCGCGGGCGGAGGGCCGCCTGTACGGCATCGGGATCGCCCTGGCGGTCGATCCCTCGGTGTCCAACATGGGCTACGTGACCATCGCCTTCGACCGCAAGCTGCGCCAGCGCCCGGGCTATCAGGCCAAGTCGGGCGCTGCCGAGACGGGAACGGTGATGGTCGACGCCCGCGGCAACGTGACCTGCACCATCAACACCTGTCCGGAGGGACAGGGCCACGAGACGGCCGTCGCCCAGCTCGTCGCCGAGGAGTTCGGCATCCCCATCGAGAACGTGCGCGTGGTGGCCGACTTCGACAGCAACTCGCGCGCCTGGTCGATCGCCACGGGCACCTACTCCAGCCGCTTCGCCGCCGCGGGGGCGAGCGCGGCGCTGCTCGCGGCGCGGCGGGTCAAAGAGAAGATGACCACTATCGCCGCCCACCTGCTGGAGGCCGCGCCAGAGGACGTGGTGCTCGAGGACGGTGTGTTCTTCGTCAAGGGCCAGCCCGACCGCAACGTGACGTTCCGGCGCGTGGCCGGCACCGCCCACTGGAACCCCAACTCGCTGCCCCCGGGCGTGGAGCCCGGCCTGCAGAACACCTCGATCTGGAACTTCGAGCACGCCGTGGCGCCCGACGACCAGGACCGCGTCAACTCATCGCAGCTGTACGGCTTCGTGGGCGAGATCGTGGCCGTCGAGATTGATCCCGAGACCGGCGAGATCCAGCTCAAGCACTACTACACGATGCACGACGCGGGGCGCATCCTCAACCCGTTGCTGGTCGAGGGCCAGATCTGGGGCGCCGTGCTGCATGGCCTGGCCGGTGCGATGTACGAGGAGATGGTGTACGACGAGAACGGGGCGTTCCTGTCCGGCACCTTCATGGACTACCTCTGCCCCACAGCGATGGAGGCGCCGCCGCTGACCATCGGCCACGTCGAGTACCCCACGCCCGCCTCGCTCACCGGCGCCAAGGGGGTGGGCGAGAGCAGCTCGGAGACGGCGCCCGCGGCGATCGCCAACGCCGTGGCCGACGCGCTCAAGCCGCTGGGCATCGAGATCACCTCGCTGCCCATCACCCCGAGCAAGGTGTGGGCGCTGCTGCGCGAGGCACGCGCCCGCCAGGCCACCGGAGGCCAACCGTGAAACCTGCCGCCTTCGACTACTACGCGCCCGACACGCTGGAGGAGGCGCTGGCCGTGCTGGCCGAGCGCGGCGACGAGGCGAAGATCCTCGCGGGCGGTCAGAGCCTGGTGCCACTGCTCAACATGCGGCTGGCCAAGCCCGAGGCGCTCGTCGACATCAACCGGCTGGCCGAGCTGGACTACATCCGCGAGGAGGACGACTGGCTCGCCGTCGGCGCGATCACCCGCCAGCGCGCCCTCGAGCGCTACCCGCTGGTGCGGCAGCGCCTGCCGCTCATCGCCGACTCGCTGCACTACCTCGGCCACGCCCAGATCCGCAACCGTGGCACCATCGGCGGCAACCTGGCGCACGCCGACCCGGCCTCCGAGCTGCCCGCCACGCTGGTCGCCATGGGAGGCGAGCTAGTGGTCGCCAGCGCGGCCGGGCGGCGCACGCTGGCGCCGGAGGAGTTCTATCTCACCTATCTGACCACCACGCTCGATCCGACCGAGCTGCTGGTCGAGGCGCGCTTCCGGCTACCGACGGGGCGCCACGGCGGGGCGTTCGTGGAGCTGAGCCGGCGCCACGGCGACTACGCCATGGTCGGCGTGGCGGTCCAGCTCGAGCTGGCGCCCGACGGCACCCTGGCCCGCGCCGGCATCGGCATGTGCGGGGCCGGACCGGTGCCGATCAAGGCCGCCGCCGCGGAGGCGCTGCTGGTGGGCGAGCGCCCCAGCGAGCAGGTGTTCGCCGAGGCGGGGGTGCGCGCCGCCGAGCAGGCCGAGCCGGAGAGCGACATCCACGCCAGCGCCGACTACCGGCGCGATATGGTGCGCGTGCTGACGGTGCGGGCGCTGCGGCTCGCGCTCCAGCGCGCCACGGCGGCCCCGGACCGCTAGGAGCGGCCGGCGGCCAATGGCTTTACAACGCGCGAGAGGGAGGGAGCTATGCGCCAGGTAGCGCGCACGCACAAGCAGGCGATCACCCTGCGCGTGAACGGGATCGAGTACGAAGGGCGGGTCGAGCCGCGGCGGCTGCTGTGCGACTTCCTCCGCGAGGACCTGGGCCTGACGGGTACGCACGTGGGGTGCGAGCACGGCATCTGCGGCGCCTGTACGGTGCTGGTGGACGGCCGAGCCGTGCGCTCCTGCCTGCTGTTCGCGGTGCAAGTCGATGGCGCCGAGATCATGACCATCGAGGGGCTGGCGCGCGGCGAGCAGCTACACCCCCTGCAGGAGGCGTTCTGGGAGCATCACGGCCTGCAATGTGGCTTCTGCACCCCGGGCGTGCTGATGGCCGCCTACGAGTTCCTGCGGGACAACCCCGCCCCGACCGAGCGTGAGGTGCGCGAGAATGCCGCGGGCAACCTGTGCCGCTGCACCGGCTACGAGGGGATCGTGCGCTCGGTGCTGGCCGCCGCGCAGAAGCTGCAAGCCGACCGCTGAGCCCCCGCGGTTGTGAAGCTCGCTCTTCGCTCGCCGCGGCGGCCCGTGCTACCATCAGACCCACACCCCCTGCGCGCGCGCCCTCTGGGGCCGGGGACTGGAGGGAGAACGATGGACAGCCGGTATCTGGAGCCCGAGATCGAGACGGCCGACCGCGCCACCATGCGCCGGCTGCAGGAGGAGCGGCTGCGGGCACAGGTGCGGCATGCCTACGAGCACAGCCCGTTCTACCGGCGCAAGTTCGACGCCGCCGGCCTCACCCCGCGCGACATCGAGTCGCTGGAGGACCTCGCCAAGCTGCCGTTCACTACCAAGGACGAACTGAAGGCCGATCAAGCCGAGCATCCGCCCTGGGGCAGCGTGCTGGCCGTCCCCCTCTCCGAGTGCCTGCGCATCCATTTCACCTCGGCCACCACGGGCCGCCCGGTCGCCGTGCTGGATACGCCCGAGGACTGGTACGGCTTCTACCACTCCTACGCGCGCTCGCTGTACGCCTTCGGCGTGCGCCAGACCGACATGGTGATGGCGGCGTTCGGCTACGGGCCGTACATCGGCTTCTGGTCCGGCTTCTACGCCGCGCAGGACCTCGGCTGCCTGCTGTTCCCCGCTGGCGGCTACTCTACCGAGCAGCGGTTGGACATCTTGCGTAACTACCCGATCACCGTGCTGGGCTGCACGCCCTCCTACGCCCTGTACCTCGCCGAGACGGCACGCCGCCACGGCATCGACCTGGCACGCGAGACCCAGCTCCGCCTCACCTGGCACACTGGCGAGCCCGGCGCGGGCATCCCCAGCACCAAGCGCAAGATCGAGGAGGCGTTCGGTGCCCGTGTCTTCGACCTGCCGGGCCTGACCGAGATCGCCGCCTGGGGCTTCGAGAGCGCCGAGGAGCCGGGCATCTACTACATCCACGAGGACTACGCTTACCCCGAGGTCCTGGACCTAGAGACCGGCCGCCCCGTCGGGCCGGGCGAGCGCGGCGAGCTGGTGCTCACCAGCCTGTACCGCAAGGCGTTCCCCCTGCTGCGCTACCGCACGCGCGACATCGTGGAGCGCGCGCCCGACGCGCCGCGCAAGGACGGCCGCACGCTGTTCGCCCTGAAGGGCGGGGTGATCGGGCGGCTGGACGACATGAAGAAAGTGCGCGGCGTCATCGTGTATCCCTCGCGGGTCGAGGAGCTAGTACGCCAGCACCCCGGGGTGGACGAGTTCCGCATCATCTTTCGCCGGGTCGAGGGGCTGGACGACCTGCTGGTGCGTCTCGACCCCAGCCCTGAGCTGACGGCGGACGACTGCCGGGCACTGGTGGAGGACGTGGGCCGAGCCCTACAGCTCGGCCTGGGCATCCGCACCTCGGTCGAGGTGGTCGCGCCGGGCACGCTGCCGCGGTGGGATCACAAGGCGCGCCGGGTGGAAGACCAGCGGACCGAGGTGCCGTTCTAGTCCCGATCGAGCGGCTGCGGGCCGCGCGCTCCCACGGTGTCGGGCGCGCCGGGGGGCTCCCCCGCGCCCACGGGAAGCCCGGGGATCGCACGCGCCGGGCTGTGCGCGCGGCCCGCGAGCAGCCGCCAGCGCACGCACGCCAGGCGCCAGGCGGTCAGCGGCGGGAAGCCGTGTTCGCGCCACGCGCGCCAAGCCCAGAGGTAGCTAGCAAGCGTGTGCTCGGCCAATGGTTCGAAGCCTCGACTGCGAACGCGCATGCTGTTCCTTTCCACGCCTCGACGGCCGGAGCACGCACGGCACAGCGCCATACTCCTCAGTGAGTAGGAAGAGCAGGCTCCATGCCAAACCGCGGGCGCGGTGTCCACACGCCCCGGGAATCGGGCTGCCGGCCGGTCTGATCTAGGGGAGGTGTCCGGCGCGGACGCGCGCTCGCGCTGGTCCGCATGCCAACTCCTGTCCAGTGTAACGCACTACAGCTATTGGCGAGCTGGTGGAGCCGCCCTGCGGGGCGGCGATCGCCCCCACCACTCCGAACGGTGCTCGAGTGCGGGAGCCTGGCCGCGGAGCGGTACAATGGGGCAGCCCGCAAAGGAGAAGAGCGTTGGCCGACAACGAGCGCTTTGCCCACCTGAAGGAGCACGCGAACGCCTGCCCATACTACCGCCTGATCGGCTTCGAGGTCGTCGAGGCCGGCGAAGGCCGCGCCGTGCTGAAGATGCCGGTGCGCGAGGAGCTGTTTCAGTTCCAGGACGCCGTACACGGCGGGGCCATCTTCTCCGTGGCCGACGCGGCGGTCGCCGTGGCGCTGCTCACCCTCGCCGAGCCGAACGAGCACGCCCTTACGGTGGAGTGCAAGCTGAACTACCTGGCCGGGGTTACCCGCGCCCACCAGTACGTGCTGGCCGAGGGCCGCATCGTGCAGAAGGGGCGCACCATCGCGCTGGGCGAGGTCGATGTCAAGCGCGACGACGGGCGCCTGGCGGCCAAAGGCCTGATCACGTACGCGCTCCGCCAGGCGCGCACCCCGAGCTAGCCGGCGCGCCGCCCGGCGCTCAGCAGCGCCAGTGGCCCTCGGGGTCGTAGGTGCGGATGATCTCCAGCTCTTCCGCCGTGGGCGGCGGCGTCTCGTGCACGTCGGGCGCGGGTCGCAGGTCCCAGCCGGTGTTGGCGCGCACCTGTTCGATCGTCGTGCCCGGATGATAGCTGTGCAGCAGCGCCTCATGCGTCACGGGGTCGAAACGCAGCACGGCCATGCTGGTCACGACCGCAGCCGGGCCGCCCCGGGGCAGCCCCACGCGGGTCCGCCAGTCGCCGCCCTCACCGTAGCCCGGCGAGGTAACGTAGCTCACGCGCTCGGGCAGGCGGCGCTTGTCGTGGTCGAGCAGCACGAGCGTGCGGTGGGCCAGCGAGGCGAGGTCTCCCCCGCCGCCGCTGCCCGGCAGCTTGACGCGCGGCCGGCGGAAGTCACCGATGTATGACGTGTTGACGTTGCCGAAGCGGTCCACCTCGGCGGCGCCGATGAAGCCGATATCCGCGCGCCCCTGCGCGGCCAGGGCCATGACGTTGAGCAGGCTTGTGCACCAGAGAGCGTCGCGGATGTTCGGCGGATCCGACATGGTGTACAGCAGCTCGCGCGGCGGCTGGTCGCGGATGATCCCCACCTCGAACAGGCCGATGCAGTTGGGCGCGTGCAGGTTCTTGGCCACGCAGAACGCCAGCAAGGGCAGGCGCATGCCGGTGAACACCGTCTCGCCGTCGTGGATCTCGCGCGCCGCTGCGACGATCATCAGCTCGCGCAACGTGTAGTCGGACGCCATGCGACTCCTCCTCTCCTGCCTATAATACCGGCCGCCAGCTCCCCCCCGTCACGCCCGCAGCCAGCGGCGTGGCGCGGGTGGGCGAACCGCGAGCGAGGATTGAGATGCGACCGGGCGATCTGCGCGACTGGCTGGCCGCCGTCGAGGCCACGGGCGAGCTGCGGACGGTGCGCGGCGCGCACTGGCACCTGGAGATCGGGGCGCTGTGCGAGCTGGATTACCGCCTGCCCACCCCGTGGGCGCTGCTGTTCGACGACATTCCGGATTACCCGCGCGGCCGGCGGGTGCTGGCCGGGGCCGCAGCCTCGCCAGCGCGCCTGGGCCTCACGCTGCGCCTCGGGCCCGACCACTCCACGCTCGACCTGATCCAGGCGCTGCGCGGCCAGCTCACACGCTGGGCTGCCCGCGCGGCGGAGTTCGCCCCGCGCGAGGTGGCCGACGGCCCCGTGCTGGAGCACGTCTACGAAGGGGACGCGGTCGACCTCACGGCGTTCCCCGCCCCCTTCTGGCACGAGGGCGACGGCGGGCGCTACATCGGCACCGGCGGGCTGCTGCTCACACGCGACCCCGAAACCGGCTGGATCAATGGCGGTACTTATCGCATGCAGCTGCTGGACCGCAACCGGCTCGGCCTATTCGCCCTGACTGGCAAGCACGCGCGTATCCACCTGGACAAGTACGCGGCGCTCCAGGAGCCGTGCCCGGTGGTGGTCTCGCTGGGACACGACCCGCTGTTCGCGCTGTTGGGTGGCATCGAGGTGCCGTACGGGGTGAGCGAGCTGGCCTACGCGGGCGCGATCGCCGGTGAGCCGGTCGAAGTGCTGCGCAGCCCGCTGACGCGGCTGCCGCTGCCGGCGCGCGCCGAGATCGTGGCCGAGGGGTTCGTGTATCCGGGCGACACAGCGCCCGAGGGGCCGTACGGCGAGTTCCACGGCTACTACTCGGCGGCTGAGGCGCCGCAGCCGGTGATCCACGTGAAGCGGCTGCTACACCGCCGCGACCCGATCCTGCTCGGCTCGCCGCCGGGCCGCCCGCCGCACGACTATAGCTACTGGGCGTCGATCCTCCGCTCGGCGGTGGTGTTCGACGCGCTGGTGGAAGCCGGGGTGCCAGACGTGCGCGCGGTGTGGCAACATCCTTGCGGGGGCGCGCGCATGCTGCTGGTGGTCAGCATCCGGCAGCGCTACCCGGGCCATGCGCGGCAGGCCGGGCATGTGGCCGCCCAGTGCCGCGGCGGGGGGCAGGTGGGCCGCTACGTGATCGTGGTGGACGAGGACATCGACCCCACCGACCTGGAGCAGGTGATGTGGGCGGTGGCCACGCGCTCCGACCCCGTGCGCGACATCGACCTCATCCGGCGGGCGTGGGGCAGCCAGGTCGACCCGCAGTTCGTGACCCTGCCCGAGGGCGGGCTGACGAACACGCGGGCCATCATCGACGCCTGTCGCCCGTGGGAGTTCCGCGACGTGTTCCCACCCGTCGTGGGGGCCAGCCCCGAGCTGCTGGCCCGCGTGCGGGCGCGCTGGGGCGCGCTGCTGGGCCTCGGCCAATAGACAGCCGGCCCCCCCTTTGCTATGATCTCGTATCCTGCGCAAGGGTGCGCTGGCCGATCGGAGCGACGCAAACTATCTATGGTGGTAGGAGTCTTGCATCTCACGCTCGCGCTACCGGCTAGCGAGTCGTTGAAGGACAAGCGGCAGGTCGTGCGGTCGGTCATCGCGCGCGTGCGCAATCAGTTCAACGTGGCGGCGGCGGAGGTGGACACGCTCGACGACCGCCGGCTGGCCACGCTCGGGTTTAGCTGCGTCAGCAACGACGCACGCCATGTGGAGCAGATACTGACCCGGGTGCTCTCATTCGTGGAGAGCACCCGGCTCGAGGCAGAGGTGACCGACTACGCCGTCGAGGTGATCCCGATCGCCTAGGCGCCGCGCGGCGGGCGGTGCGGGGCGTGGCCGGTGCTGGGGCGCCGGGAGTTCGTCGGCGGGTCGCGCCGGGCGCCAGGTGGTGGCATGGGACATGCCGCAGCGTGGTTGCTCCGCGCCTCCAGGCGCGGCTGCCGCAGGGGACAAGGGATGGCTACGTCGGAGGAAGGGCCTCTCGATCGCGCCACGTTCGAGCAACTGGTCGCGGAATACGCCGAGCGGCTCTACAACATCGCGCTCCGCATCACGGGGGTGGCGGCGGATGCGGAGGACGCGGTCCAGGAGGCGTTCACCAGCGCCTACCGGTACCGGGACCGGTTCCGCAGCGAGGCCAGCCCGCGCACCTGGCTGTACCGCATCACCGTCAACGCCGCGCTCCAGCGCGTGCGCCAGCGCGCGCCGCGCGAGTACCTCGCGGAGCCGCTAGAGGAGCGCGTGGAGGCGGCCGACTGGCCCGTGCACAGCGAGGACCCGGCCGTGGCAGCCGAGCTGCGCCAGCAGTTGGAGGAGGCCCTGGCCGACCTCGCGCCCGATTTGCGCGCTGCCGTGATCTTGCGCGATGTCGAGGGCCTGTCCACCCGCGAGGCGGCCGAGATGCTCGACCTCAGTGAGGCGGCCTTCAAGTCGCGGCTGCATCGGGGGCGCGTGCTGCTCCGGGAGCGGCTCAGCGACTACCTGCGCGGCTAGCTGCTCCCGCACTTGCGCCCCTTCGGCTCGGGCGCTACCCTTCCTGGCAACCAACGCGCATGCCCCCCGTCCACGCCGCCGAGTCCGCCACGGCCGAGGGGGTGTTGCACGGGTGGAGGAGGGAGAGCCCATGGGTCGAACGTCGCTGCCGCCACTGATCGTGTGCGTTCTCCTCGCGGCACTCCTCGCCGCCGGTTGCACCGGCCCGAGCCCCGCGCCCGCCCACCAGCCGGCCGCCTCCGCTGCCGCACCCGGCCCTGGCTCCAGCGCGCCCAGCGCCAGCGCGGCGGTCAGCAGTCCTGCGGCGCAAAGCCCCGCGCCGCCCCCCGGCCCCGTGGCGGTGCGCGTCGGCTACCAACCGATCCTCTCGCACGCGGCGTTCTTCCTAGCCGTCGACAAGGGCTATCTGCGCGAGGCGGGGGTCGAGCCGGAGATGACCGAGTTCCGCGGTAGCGATGCCGCGATGCCGTTCTTGGCCAACGGCCAGCTCGACGTGGTGGGCGGCTCGGTGGGCGCTGGCTTCCTCAACGGCGTCCACCAGGGCGTCTCGGGCCTGGCCGTGGCCGTGATGTCCGGCGTGGGGCCCGACGGCCTGACCGCGGGCGCCATGGTCGTGCGCCAGGAGGACGTCAACTCCGGGCGCATCACCAGCCCCGCCCAGCTCCGTGGCCGGCGCGTGGGCGTGAACGGCACCGGCGTGTACGGCGAGTTCCTCGCCGACCTGGCCATGCGCAAGGGCGGCCTGACCCTCGACGACGCCGAGATGGTGGTGCTCGGTTTCCCCGACCTGATGGCCGGCCTGGCCGGGGGCTCCCTCGATGCCGCGCTGCTCACCGAGCCCTGGGTGCTGCAAGCGCAGGAACGCGGCATCGGTGTGCCGATCGTGCGCGAGGGGCTCGATCCCAACGGCACCACGCAGGTGGTGCTATACGGCGAGCAGTTCGTCAAGAGCAACCCCGAGGGCGCCCGCCGCTTCATGGTCGGCTACCTCCGCGCGCTGCGCGACCTCGCCCGCAGCAACTTCAAGGACCCGGAGGATGCAGCGATCATCGAGCGTTGGACCAAGCTGCCGGCCGATGTGATCGTGCGCGCGGTGCCGCCCTACATCGATCCCGACGGACGCATGAACGTCGAGCACCTCGACCAGCAGCAGCGCTTCTTCATGCGCCGCGGCTACCTCAGCTACCGCGAGCCGATCGACCTCAACCGGCTAGTCGACTACACTTGGCTGGACTACGCGATCCAGCAGCTTGGCCCGTTCCAGCGCTAGGCACACCGTCGTGCGAGCGGGCCCGGCTGGTCCTGACTGGTGGCGGAATGGCAGAGCCCGCCTCGCGGTTTCCCGATTGTTGGCTGGCCTACGGTGCCACGAACGACGAGCTGCGCGCCTTCGGCCCGCGCGCGGCGCTGCGCGGTAGTGACGAGCTGGGGCGCTGGCTGGTGGCGCAACTGGCGCTCGCCATCGTCGGGCTGTTGGGGCTGATCGCACCGCTGGCGCCAGCAGTGCGCCTCGCTGCCGGGCTGCTCGCGCTCGTGGGGCTGGCCTCGGCCGGCACGACCTGGCTGCAGCGACGGGCCACGCCGCGTGCAGCGCACTTGCTGCCCGAGGGGGTGCAGCTGGAGTTCGCGGGTGGTGCGGCGCACGTCGTCCCATGGGACGGGATCGGCGAGATCGGGCTCGCCGAGCAGCCCGGCCGCCGGGGAGTGGGGCTGCGCCTGCGTGATCCACGCGCCGCAGCGCGCCTCCGTCGCGCGCCGACGCGGCTGCTGGGAGGGTTCGACGTGGTGCTGTGGCCGCGCGACGAGGATGCCGAGCTGCTCGGCCGTACATTGCTCCGCTACTGTATCGATCCGCGCGCGCGCCGGCGCTACCTGGCGGCGATGCAGGCGACGCCGCGCTAGGGCCGCGGCCAGCCCGTGCGGCCCACGTCCCTGATCTCGCGGATGAGTGGTAGCCGCTTTACAGCAGGGGTGCGGCG
This sequence comes from Chloroflexota bacterium, assembly GCA_019686175.1. Taxonomy (GTDB): domain Bacteria; phylum Chloroflexota; class UBA6077; order UBA6077; family JAJPHF01; genus JADGHJ01. The sequence continues at coordinate 10,533 of JADGHJ010000020.1, forward strand.
GGGACCGACCAGGGCAGCTCGATCCGCCAGGCGAGCGTGCCGTGAGCGGTTTGCCAGCACGTCATCTGGCCGCCGTGGGCCTCCACGAGCGCGCGGGCCACGTAGAGCGGGAGGTCCGCGGTCTCGCACCAGGTCGTGGCGGCAGGGGGCTCCTCGACAGTGCTGCCGGGGCACAGCAGAAGGATCGGGCCCGCTGTCGACGGCTCCAAGCGGAGCGTCGCGGGAGGATCGGTCGTCCGCAAGGCACTGCGCAGCGCCCACGCGATCGCGTGGGTCAGCCGGGCGGCATCCCACTCCCCGTTGGCCGGGACAGTCGGCAACTCGAGGCGCAGGTCGGGAACCTGACTCGTGACCACCGCCTGCTGCACGAGCGCCCGCAGATCGAGTCGCTCGGGCTCGAGGACGCGGCGCCCGCTAGCGACCCGGCCCACTTCGACCAGCCCAGCCAGTAGCTCGGCCATCGCGTTCACCTGCCGGCTGACCAGCGCAGCCCACCGGCCCGGCCGCTCGTCTGCTTGCTCGGCGAGGTACCGCTCCACGAGGTACGCGTAGCCCTTCAGGGATGTGATCACGTTGCGGAGGTCATGGGCGGCTACATTCACTAGCGAGCCATAGCGCACCGCGAGCACCTGGGCATCGCGCTGCGCCTGAAGGATCGTGGCGGCATGTGCGGCAAGGGCGAACAGGAGGGAACCAAGCTCCGGATCAGATGCCGCGCCGCAGACGCGTAGGACGCCGAGGCCTTGGTCGCCGGCGACCAACGGAACGAGCCAAGCAGCACGGTGGTTCCCGGCGTGGTCCGGGCCGTGGCCGTCCGAGCTGGCGGCATGCACGTACACCGCCGTGTGCCGCGCCAGCGCCTCCGCGGCATGCGGCACCACGCTTAACGGGGCGAAGGTGTCCCCGGTACTCCGATCGGGCCCGCTCACGACGCATTGCAGCTCTTGCTCCCCGCGCCGCAGCCAGACCTCGGCCTGCTCGGCGTGACTGAGCTGCACCGCTTCCTCGACCAGCACCTCGAGGGCGGCGTTTGCGCTGGCAGCAGCAAGCCGCTGGACGGCCCGCTCGAACCGCGCGAGCGGGGGGGTGCGCTCCGACGCGCGGCTACTCCGAGTAACTCGGCGGCCATCCCAAGAGCGGTAGTGCCCGTTGGGGCCGTGCCTATGAGTTCCGATACCTTCGTCAATGGCCATAGAGTCTTCCCCCTCCCTCCCCTCGCCTGCGTTGCACGATCCATGCCATGCGGGAGCGTCTAATGGGCGGCCCGAAGCGCCGGCGCCACTCGCTGGCATAGCCGCGGGGCTGGCCCGGTGCTGTCCTCAGGAGGACGGGTAGCGAGGCAGCATGGCGCATGGACCTTGGAGTATACTTCGAGCACAGTCTCCTCGGGAGTGGCGTAGCTGCGCCGCCACGAGTGGAGCTCTCAGGCGGAGGCGACAGGGCGCATGGACTTGGCGAACATCCAACCCGGGTACGCGGTCTACGCACACCATATCGATCGGCAGCGCCACGCGGACCTGGGGCAGTATGTGGGCACCGTGATCCGCGTCCTGGAGCACAAAGGGCTCCACTACGTCCATGTGCGGGGCGGGCTCGATGCGCCGAACGACCTCTACATCCCGGTCGAAGCGGTGCGACAGGTAGTGGGCAAGCAAGTGCACCTGAACCTGTCGCCCGAGGACTTGGCCGGCCAGGCCTGGCACTTGCCCCCGCGATGAAGGGGGGACGTACATGGCCGTCGCGGCGGGCGAAGCCGTATAATGCCTCGAGGGCGCCCCGGACTGGAGGGGTGGCAGAGCGGTTTAATGCGGCGGTCTTGAAAACCGCAGGGCGCGAGCCCCGGGGGTTCGAATCCCTCCCCCTCCGCCGCCGCAGTGGACAATAGCATATGGCGCCTCTGGAGGGGTCGCATAGTGGTCTAGTGCACCCGCCTGCTAAGCGGGAGCCTGGGGTAACCTGGGCCGAGGGTTCGAATCCCTCCCCCTCCGCCAGCCGCTCACCCCACGGTGGGCGGTTTTTGCTTGGTTGTGCGCGAGCGCCTCGGCACGGCACTGGCGTCCCGACCTGCGCGCTGGTCCGCTGCACCCGGCTAGCGGGCTCCTTGTGAGAGAGAGGGGGGGCCGCGGGGGAGATGCTAGCGGCTCGGCAGCAACCGGGTGAGGAGGTGTTCGGTTCGGCAGCGGTAGCGCGCGGCGGTCGCTCCACTCGCACCCCGGGTCGTATCACGCGGCTCGTCGCGCCGCGCTTATCTATAGGCGGGCGTGCGAGCCAGACCCGGGAACGCCTCCAGCGCACGCCGCGCGATCCCCGCCGCGTCGATGGCGAACGCCGCGCGCAGCACGCCCTGCTTGCCATGCTCCACGAACACGTCGGGGATGCCCAGCCGCTCCACCGGGACGCGCCGGCCGTGTGCTGCCAGCAGCTCTAGGATCGCCGCTCCGAAGCCGCCCGCCAGCACGTGCTCCTCGACCGTCACCAGCGCGCCCACCGAATCGGCCACCCGCAGGATCAGCTCCTCGTCCAGCGGCTTCACGAACCGCGCGTTCACTACCGCGCAAGAGATACCGCGCTCGGCCAACCGCTCGGCCGCCTCGAGCGCCGCGGGCACCGTGTGCCCGATCGCGACGATACCGAGGTCGTGGCCCTCGCGCAGCAGCTCGCCCTTGCCCAGCGGCAGCCGGCGCCACTCCCGCTCCAGGGGCACGCCCACGCCCGCACCACGCGGATACCGGAGGGCGATCGGCCCGCGCCCTTCGGCCGCGTGCTGCACGGCCGTGTACACCATGTGTTGCAGCTCGTTCTCGTCGGCCGGCGCCATTACCACCATGTTGGGGAGGACCCGCAGGTAAGCCAGGTCGAACAGCCCCTGGTGCGTCTTACCGTCGTCGCCCACGATGCCGCCACGGTCCAAGGCGAAGACGACCGGCAGGTTCTGCACACAGATATCGTGGATCACCTGGTCGTAAGCGCGCTGGAGGAACGTCGAGTAGATGGCCACGATCGGGACAAGCCCCTCGGTGGCCAGGCCGCCCGCGAAGGTGACCGCATGCTGCTCGCAGATCCCCACGTCGAAGGTGCGCTCGGGAAATTCTTTCATGACGGGCGTCAGGCCGGTACCGTCGGGCATGGCAGCCGTGATGGCCACGATGCGCTCGTCCTGGCGCATCAGCGCGCCGACGGTCTGCCCGAACACCTGCGTGTAGGTGGGCGCGCTGGCGGCCGCACCCGGCGGCGACACGCCATGCAGCTTGACCGGATCGGCCTCCGCCGGGCCGTGCCCCTTGCCCTTGGTGGTGAGGACGTGGACGAGCGTGGGGCGATCGCCGTTGTCGCGGACCCACCGCAGGACTGACTCCAGCTCGGCCTCGTCGTGGCCGTTGACCGGCCCGACGTACATGAAGCCCAGCTCCTCCCACAGCAGGGTAGGCAACACCGCCGCCTTGGCGCCCCGCTTGGCCCGCTTGGCCATCTCCCGCGCCAACCCCCCCAGGGGCAGGCGCTCCACGAGGTGCTCGCTGGCCTCGGACGCCCGGTGCAGGCTGGGCCGCAGCCGGTTCAGCATCCGCGCGATGGCCCCCACGTTGGGCGCGATGGACATCTGGTTATCGTTGAGCACCACGATCAACCGCGTGCCGGAATGGCCAGCGTGGTTGAGCGCCTCCAGCGCCATGCCCGCGGTGAGGCCGCCGTCGCCGATGATCGCCACCACGTGGTACCGCTCGCCGCGCAGGTCACGCGCCATGGCCATCCCGAGCGCCGCCGAGATCGAGGTGCCCGCGTGGCCGGCGCCGAACGCGTCGTGGGGGCTCTCCTCGCGCGACAGGAACCCGGCCAGTCCATGCTGCTGGCGCAGCGTGTGGAACTGGCGGGCGCGTCCGGTCAGGAGCTTGTGCGGGTACGCTTGATGCCCAACATCCCATACGAGCTTGTCCACCGGGCTGTGGAACACGCGGTGTAGCGCAATCGCCAACTCGACCGTGCCCAGGTTCGAGGCGAGGTGCCCGCCCGTCTTCGGCACCGTGTCCAGCAGCTCCGCGCGGATCTCCGCGGCGAGCTGGGGGAGTTGCTCGGGAGCCAGCCGCTGGACGTCCGCGGGGCCCTCGATCTGGTCGAGCAAGCGGGTCATGCTGCCTCCTCCGTGGCCGGGCGCTATCGGAGAGTCTATCAAGTCCGGCGCCGCACCCGCTAACATCTGCTGCATGAGGGAAGGAGCATCTATGCCGGATTCGTTACGTGACCTGGCCCGCGCGATCCTCGACGCTGGCCTGGCCGCCGTGGCGCCGCACGCGGCGCTCGCCCGTCACCTCCGTCGCCACCACGACACTCTGGCCATTGCGGGGATCGCTTACCACCTGGGCACCTATCGCCGCGTGGTCGTCATTGGCGCCGGCAAGGCCAGCGCCGAGATGGCCGCCGCAATCGAGGTACTGCTCGGCCCGCATGTGACGGCCGGCCTGGTAATCACCAAGGATGGCCACAGTGTACCGACGCGAGCGGTCGCCGTGCGCGAGGCGAGCCACCCGCTGCCCGATGCGCGCGGCGTGGCCGCTACCGCCGAACTGCTCGCCCTGCTCGCTACGCCGAGCGAGCGCGACCTGGTCCTGGTGCTCCTCTCGGGGGGCGGCTCGGCGCTGCTGGAGCAGCCGGCCGACGGCCTGACGCTCGCCGACCTCCAGGCCACCACCGACGCGCTGCTGCGCGCTGGCGCGACGATCAACGAGCTGAACGCCGTGCGCAAGCATCTCAGCGCCGTCAAGGGTGGCAATCTGGCCCGCGCCACCGCGCCCGCCACGGTGGTTGTCCTGGTCCTCTCCGATGTCGTGGGCAGCCCCCTGGACGTGATCGCCTCGGGCCCCTGCGCCCCCGACTCCACGACTTACGCCGACGCCCTGGCCGTGCTGGCACGCTACCAGATCAGCGACGCGGTGCCGCCCGCGGTGCGCGTACATCTAGAAGCAGGCGCGCGCGGCGAGCGGCCCGAGACGCCGAAGCCCGGCGACGCGGTGTTCGCGCGGGTGCGCCACGTGATCATCGGCGACAACGCACAGGCGGCCGCAGCGTGCGTGGCCGAGGCCGAGCGCCGTGGCCTGCGCGCGCTGCTGCTGAGCACCTTCATCGAGGGGGAGGCGCGCGAGGTGGGGCGCGTGCTGGGCGCCCTGGCCCGCGAGCTGCGCACGCACGGCCGCCCGCTGGCCCCGCCGGCCTGCCTGGTGCTCGGCGGCGAGACGACGGTCACCGTGCGCGGCGACGGCCGTGGCGGCCGCAACCAGGAAGTGGCCCTCGGCGCAGCGCGGGGCCTCGCCGGGCTGGCCGACGTGTTGGTGCTCAGCGCGGCCACCGACGGCGGCGACGGTCCGACCGACGCCGCGGGCGCGTTCGCCGACGGCACCACCCTGGCCCGCGCCGCCGCACTGGGACTCGATCCCCAGGTCCATCTCGCCCGCAACGACGCCTATCCGTTCTTTCAGGCGCTCGGCGACTTGCTAGTCACCGGCCCCACGCGCACCAATGTCAACGACGTGATGCTGGTACTGGCCGGGTGAGCTGCCGACGCCACGGGGCACGATGGGGTACCCTTCCCTACGACGCGCCGTGGCGACGGGGCCAGGCATCTGGGGGAAGGAATGAGCGAGAGCGCGCTACGGGCCGAGACACGAGCGGAGCTGGAGCAACTGAGCGGGGTCGAGCTACTGGTCGGCATTCCCAGCTATCGCAACGCCGCCACCATCACGCACGTCGTCGAGACGGCGGCCGCTGGGCTGGCCAGATACTTCCCTGACCAGCTAGGGCTCGTGCTCAACAGCGACGGCGGGTCGGACGACGGCACGCCGGAGGCGGTCCGCGCCGCGCGCCTGCCGGCCGGGGTGCGCGCTCTCTCGGCGCCGTACCAGGGGCCGTCGGGCAAGGGCACGGCCGTCCACGCCCTCTTCGAGGCGGCGCGGCTGCTCGGCGCGCGGGCCTGTGTGGTACTCGACGCCGACCTGCGCTCGGTGACGCCCGAGTGGGTCGCGCGCCTGGCAGGCCCGATCGTCGCGGGCGAGGCCGACTACGTGGCGCCCCTGTACACGCGCCACAAGTACGACGGCACTATCACCAACAACCTGGCCTACCCGCTCACCCGCGCGCTGTACGGCGTGCGCGTGCGCCAGCCGATCGGCGGCGACTTCGGCGTGGGCGCGCCGGTGCTCGCCACCTACCTGGCCCAAGACGTCTGGCACACCGACGTGGCGCGCTTCGGCATTGACATCTTCATGACCACCACCGCGCTGGCCGAAGGGTACCGCCTGCACCAAGCCGCGCTTGGGGCGAAGGTCCACGACCCCAAGGATCCGGCGGCCAGCCTCGGCCCGATGTTCCGCCAGGTGGTGGGCACGCTGTTCGCGCTGATGGCGCGCTACGCCCGGCGCTGGCAGGCTGTGCAGGGCAGCGCGGCGCCGCCAACTCACGGTACACCCCTGCCAGGCGAGGCCGAGCCGGTGGCGGTCGATCACGAGGCGCTCGTCCACCGCTTCCGCGACGGCCTGGCCACGCAGGGCGCGCGCTGGGAGCAGGTGCTCGCCCCCGAGACGTTCGCGGGCGTGGCCGCGCTGGCCGCGCAGTCCGCGGACGCGTTCCGGTTCCCCGCCGAGCTATGGGTGCGCGTGGTGTACGACTTCGCCGCGGCCTACCGGCACGCGGGCGACAGCAGCGCGCTGCTGGATGCGCTGACGCCGCTGTACTTCGGCCGCACCGCCGGGCTGGTGAACGACACCGCCACCATGGACGTGGCGGCGTTCGAGGCGTACCTCGACCAGCAGGCACTCGCCTTCGAGCGCGACAAACCGTACCTGCTCGCGCGTTGGAGCGACCGCTAGGCCCGGGTGGGCACGGGCAGGTCGATGGTGGTGTCGGCCAGCGCGCGGTCGACCACCGCGCGGCCCGCCTCGTCGAGCGGCACCAGCGGCAGCCGCGGCGCCCCGACCGGGAAGCCGACCCGCGCCAGCGCGTACTTCAGCGGGATCGGGTTGGTGGTGACGAAGCAGGCGGCGGTCAACGGCAGCAGCCGGCGATGGATGCGCGCCGCCTCAGCCACCTCGCCGGCCAGGAAGCGCTCGATCATGGTGGCGAGCTGGCAACCCACCAGGTGGCTGGTCACGCTCACCACGCCGTAGCCCCCGACGGCCAGTAGCGGCAGCGTATCCTCGTCGTTGCCGCTCCACACCAGGAAGTCGGGGCCGGCGCCCTCGATGATCTTGGCGATGGCCGCCAGGTTGCCGCTAGCCTCCTTGATGCCCACGATGTTGTCGATGGCGCTGAGGCGGACCGTCGTCTCGGGCAGCAGGTTGGTGACCGTGCGGCTGGGGACGTTGTAGAGGATGAGCGGCAAGGGCACCGCCTCGGCGATGGCCTTGAAGTGCTGGTACAGGCCCTCCTGCGGCGGCTTGTTGTAGTACGGCACCGTGCCCAGGATGCCCGTGACGCCGACGCCCATCGCCTCGCGGCTCAGCGCGATGCTCTCGGCAGTGTTGTAGTTGCAGGTGCCGGCGATCACCGCGGCGCGGTCGCCGACCGCCTCGCACACCTCGCCGAACAGCCGCAGCTTCTCCTCGGTGGTGAGCGTCGGTCCCTCGCCGGTGGTGCCCGCCACCACCAGGCCCTCGCTGCCCGAGGCTACCAACAGCTCGGCGAGCTGGCGCGCGCGGGCGTAGTCCACGCGCCCGGCCTCGTCGAAGGGCGTCACCATCGCCGTGAGCAAGCGTCCAATACGCGCCATCGCCACTTCCCCCTCTCCCCCCTCGGCGGGGCGGTGTGAGCGAGTCGTCTCCGCCTGAACCTAGTGGGCGCCCTGCGGGGCCACTGCGGCGGTGTCCCTGGCGGCCGCTGGCGCGCCGCGCACCAGCAGCTCGGCGATCTGCACGGCGTTGAGCGCCGCTCCCTTGCGCACGTTGTCCGCCACGATCCATAGCGCCAGCCCACAGGGGTGCGAGGCATCGGCGCGGATGCGGCCGACGAACACCTCGTCGCGGCCGGCGACGGCGATCGGCAGCGGGTAGGCCACGTCCTGCGGCGCGTCCTGCACTACCACGCCCGGGGCACGCGCCAGGATCGCCCGCGCCTCCTCGGGCGCCATCGGCCGGGCGAACTCCACGTGCACCGCCTCGGCGTGGCCCACGTAGACGGGCACCCGCACAGTAGTGGCGGAGATGGGCAGGTCGGGCAGGTGCATGATCTTCCGCGACTCCTGCACCATCTTCCACTCCTCCTTGGTGTATCCGTTGTCGAGGAACACGTCGATGTGCGGCAGGACGTTGAAGGCAATGGGGTGCGGGTACACTTGCGGCGCCGCGGGCTGGCCGTCGAGCACCGCGCGCGTCTGCGCCCTCAGCTCGTCGATGGCCGCGCTGCCGGTGCCCGAAACGCTCTGGTAGGTATCCACGATCACCCGGCGCAGGGGGTTCGCCCGGTGCAGGGGCCACAGCGCCACCACCATCTGGATGGTCGAGCAGTTGGGGTTGGCGATGATCCCCTGGTGCTGGAAGGCGTCGGCCGGGTTCACCTCGGGCACGACCAGCGGCACCGTAGGCTCCATGCGCCAGGCGGCACTGTTATCGATCACCACGGCGCCAGCCGCCGCAGCCGCCGGGGCCAGTTGCCGGCTGACCTCGGCGCCGGCCGAGAACAGCGCGTACTCGATGCCGCGGAACGCCTGGGGCGTCGCCTCCTCCACCGGCAGGGCCGCGCCCCCGAACTCCAGTCGCGTGCCGGCCGAGCGATCGGATGCGAGCAGCTTCAGGTCGGCGACCGGGAACTGGCGCTGGGCAAGCACCTTGAGGAACTCGCGTCCCACGAGCCCCGTGGCGCCCACGATCGCTACCCGATAGCCGCTCATCGCCTGTGCGCTCCTCTCCGCGGCGGCGCACGCCGCTGGCAACTGCGTGTTGCGGGAAACCATGTGCAGTTTAGCCGAGGCCCAGCAAGGGGTCCAACCCGACGATCAGGCCGCGGCGGCGCGGCACCTCGCGGATGGCCAGCAGCACCCCGGGCACGTACGCCTCACGGCTGGTCGCGTCATGCCGCAGGGTGAGCAGCTGGCCCGGCCCGCCGAACAGGACCTCCTGGTGTGCCACCAGGCCCGGCAGGCGCACGCTGTGGATCCGCACGCCCGCGTGCTCGCCACCGCGGGCGCCCTCGGCTAGCAGGCGCTCGGTAGGGTCGGGCGCGAATGGTCCGCCGCGCGCCGAGGCCATCGCCTCGGCGGTCGCCAGCGCCGTGCCAGAGGGCGCGTCCATCTTCCCGTCATGGTGCAGCTCGATCACCTCCGCAGCGTCGAAGTAGCGGCTGGCGATGCGCGCGAAGTGGATGAGCAGCACCACGCCCACCGCGAAGTTTGGCACGACCGCCACTGCCACCCCGGTCGCCTCGGCCAGCGCGCGCAGCTCATCGAGCTGGGCCGCCGTAAGGCCCGAGGTGCCGATGATGGTCGGCACGCGCGCCCGCAGCGCGGCCCGGGCGATGGGCATCGTGGCCTCGGCGCGCGTGAAATCGACGAGCACGTCGGGGCGCGTCGCCGCCAGCAGCCCCTCGATCTCGGTGTGCAGGGGCAGGAGCGAGCCATCGGCGCGCGGGACGGCCGCGCCAGGCGTGCGCGTGAGACCGCCGACCAGCTCGAGATCGGCCGCGGCCTCGATCGCCGGCACCAGCTCGCGGCCGACGCGCCCGCGGGCGCCCGCGAGCGCCACGCGCAGTACCCTGGAAGGCTCTGCCATCGTCATCCCTCCCCTTGCACAGATGGTGGGAGCGGCCGGTCCATCACAGCCGTGGGGGGCGCTGTCAATCGACAACGCCCCTCACTTCCGCACAGGGCGGACCGGGCCGCGAGCGCCTAGATGCGGCCGCCTGGCCCCCGGCGCGGGCCGCCCTCGCGCCCGCCGAAGCCGCCGCGACCACCGGCCTGGCCGCCACGCCCACGCTCGCCACCGGGGCCGCGCGACGGGCCGGGGCGATGCTCGGGCGCCGGACCGCGGCCGCCGAACCCGCCGCGGCGCTCACCCGCCGGCGCCCCACGCTCGCCGCGCGCGGGCGGCCCGTTGACGGAGCGCGGCGGCCGCTCGCCACCCACTGGGATCGGCGCCGCGGGCTTCTCCTCCGGCTCGAGCAGCGCGCGGCGCGACAGGTTGATGCGGCCTTGGCGATCGATCTCCGTGACCAGCACCGTCACCTCGTCACCCACGTTCACCACGTCCTCCACACGGCTGACGCGGTGGGGAGCCAGCTCGGAGATGTGGATGAGCCCCTCCTTGCCCGGCAAGATCTCGACGAATGCGCCGAAGGCCATGGTGCGAGTGACCCGGCCGGTGTAGATCCCGCCGACCTCCACCTCGCGCGTCAGGCCGCGGATGATGTCCACCGCCTTCTGGGCGCGCTCGGCGCTGGTCGAGCCGATGAGTACCGTGCCGTCGTCCTCGACGTCGATCGTGCACTTGGTCTCTTCGACGATCTTGCGGATGACCTTGCCGCCCGGGCCAATGACATCGCGGATGCGATCGGGCGGGATCTGGATCTTGGTGATCCGCGGCGCGTAGGGCGACAGCTCCGGCCGCGCCGTGCCGATAGCGCTGAGCATCCGCTCCAGGATGAACAGGCGCCCCTCGCGCGCCTGGGCGAGCGCCTGCTGCAAGATCTCGGGCGTGATGCCCCGCACCTTGATGTCCATCTGCAGCGCGGTGACACCCTTCTCCGTGCCGGCGACCTTGAAGTCCATGTCGCCCAGCGCGTCCTCGATGCCCTGGATGTCGGTGAGGATGGCGTAGCGGCCCTGCTCGTCGGTCACCAGGCCCATGGCCACCCCGGCCACCGGGGCCCGGATCGGCACGCCCGCGTCCATCAGCGCCAGCGTGCTGCCGCAAGTGCTGGCCATCGAGGTCGAGCCGTTGGAGGAGAGCACCTCGGAGACCAGCCGGATAGTGTAGGGGAACTGCTCCTCGTCCGGGATCATGGGCCGCAGCGCGCGCTCGGCTAGCGCCCCGTGGCCGATGTCGCGACGCGAGGGCGCGCGGAGCGGACGCGCCTCCCCGACGCTATACGGCGGGAAGTTGTAGTGGTGGATGTAGCGCTTGTACTCGTCGGGCGCGATGGTGTCGATGATCTGCTTGTCGGCCAAGGTGCCCAGCGTACACACGGTCAGCACCTGCGTCTGGCCGCGCGTGAACAGCCCGGAACCGTGGGCCCGCGGCAGCAGGCCCACCTCGCAGGTCACCGGCCGGATCTCCGCCAGCCCGCGGCGGTCGGGCCGCAGCCCCTTGTCCAGGATGTTGCGCCGGACGGTCTCCTTCTCCAGGCTGCTGAACAGCGCCACCACTTCGCGCGGGTCGGCGCCACGGCGCACGAACTCCTCGACCGTCTGCGCACGCAGCTCGCGCGTGGCGTCCTCGCGCCCGGCCTTGTCGGGGTTGTAGATCGCCTCCTCCAGGCGCGTGCCGAGCCATTCCAGGATCTGACCGCGGAGCGTCTCGTTGACGGTCGCTCGCGGGAAGTCGCGCTTGGGCTTGCCCACCTGCTCGCGCAGCTCGTTCTGCAGCGCGATGCTCGCCTGCAGGGCGCGGTGGCCGAACTCGATCGCCGCGACGACCACGTCCTCCGGCAGTTCGTCGATGCCGGCCTCGACCATCAGCACCGCGTCGGCCGTGCCAGCCACCGTCAGGTCCAGCTTGCTGTAGGCCATCTCGGCCAGCGTGGGGTTGATGACGAACTCGTCCTCGATGTAGCCGACCTTCACCGCGCCCACCGGGCCGTAGAACGGGATGTCCGACAGGTGGAGCGCGGCGGACGCGGCATTGATAGACAGGATGGCCGGGTCGTTCATCTGGTCCGTGGACAGGACCGTGACGATGACCTGGATGTCGTTGCGGTACTCCTTGGGGAACAGGGGGCGCAAGGGGCGGTCGGTGAGGCGCGAGGCGAGAATGCTGCCCTCGCTGGGTCGGCCCTCGCGCTTGATGAAACCGCCGGGGATCTTCCCGGCGGCGTACATCCGTTCCTCGTAATCGACGGTGAGGGGCAAAAAGTCGATGCCCTCGCGGGGCGTGTCGGGGCTCACCGCGGTGGCGAGCACGATCGTATCGCCGTAGCGCGCCAGGACCGCGCCATCGGCGAGCTGGGCGACCCGGCCGACTTCGATGCTCAGCTCTCGGCCACCCACTTCCTTGCTGCGTACCACTACCATGCCTACTCCTCGGGCGCGGGCACGGGATGCTGGCGGGGGGACTCCGGGGCATGACAACCACAGCCGAATGCGGCCACGCCTGGACGATTCGGAGCAGCACTGCCTAGCAGCCAGCGCGCGGCGAGGAGGCCGCCGTACGCGTCGCCAAGGGCGCCATCGAGTGCGGCCCGCCGCCGGGCTGCAGCGTATCGAGGGCTACGCACCGATCTCCCGGGAGGTCTACCGTGTCCCGCGGCTGAAAACGATCCACTCACTCGTTCGTACTGGCCGCGATTATACCATGCCGTGCTCCTACCACCAACGCGCGCCGCCGGCAAGCGCGTTCCGCCGCCTCGCCGCCACACGCTGGCCATCGCCCGCCTACTCGGCCAGCGCCCCGAGCAAGGCTTCCACCTCCGGCACGCCCTCCACCACGCCGTCCGCTTCCGCCCGCAGCCCCGGAGGCATCTCGGCGCTCACCACCGCGATGGTCAACGTCTGGACGCCACCCGTGCGCGCCGCGCGCAGCGCGCGCATCGCGTCGATGTCGGTGCGGTCGTCGCCCAGGAACACCGCGCTCCGCAACGCCCAGCGGCGCAGCAGGCAGGTGGCCGCCGTCCCCTTCGTGACCTCCACAGGCGGTCGCAACTCGACCACCTGGCGTCCCTCGGTGACTTGCAGCGCGCGTGCCGCAGGCAGCTCGGCCAGTTGGGCGAGAATCGCGCGCCGCACGCCCGCCGGGTCGCTGGCGCCACGGTAGTGCAGCGCGGCGCTGTACGCCTTGGACTCAATGCGCACTTGGCCGGCGGGCAGGCGCTCCCCGAGCGCCGCGAGCACCGTGGCCAGCGGGCCACGCGCCGCGGCCGCCGCCGGATGGGTCCAGCGGCGACGGCCGACGTGCGCCTCCAGACCGTGATTGCCGACGTACACCAGCCCGGGCACCCCCACCAGCCGACGGGCATCGGCCGGCCGGCGCCCGCTGATGATGGCCACCAGGGCCAGGCGCTCGCGCAGGGCGCGCAATGCTCGCCGCACGCGCGGCGAGACGCGCGCCAGCTCTGGCCGCGGCGCGATTGGGCTCAGCGTGCCGTCCACGTCACACAACAGACCGGCCGGTGCGTGGGTCAGCGTGGCGCGCAGGGCGGTCCGCAGCGCTGGCCCACGCAGCGGTTCGCCCGCCATCGCGTCATCCACCTCCGAGGCGGCGTCGCAGCACGAGCTTGATCGCATCGGCCGCGACGGGACCATCGGCGTCGTTGTCCAGCCGCACCACGGCTCGCCGGCCCGGGAGGAGCCTGAAGCGCCGCGCGCCGCCGAGCCGCACCCAGGCACCGCCCGCAGCCTGCTGGTCGCAGCGCTCGTGGTAAATGCCAGCGGCGTGCAGCACCGCGAACGGCGCGTTGCGAGCCAGGTCGTCCACCCGGGGCCAGCGCACCCACACCTCGTACTCGCCAGCCTCGGCCACCAGCGGGCACCACTCGAACACGCGCTCACCGCGCCCGGGCGGGGCCACCTCCCAGCTCTCGCCCAGCTTGCCCGTGCCGTCGAAGCGGCGCTCCCAGGCGCCGCGCCGCACAGTCTGCCCGCTGTCCTCGTTGTCGGCCAGCAGCTCGTCGCTCACCCGGAACGTGACCTGCGCCTCGTAGACCGCCTCGCGGGCCAGCGGGTCGCGGGCCCGCACGTGCAGCGTGTAGTGCCCGTCCGGCAGATCGGTGAGCACCACGGCAGCCTGCGGGCTGTAGGCGCTCCAGGCCGGTTGCGCCGTGTCGGCGGGCGCGGCACCGGAGTCCCCCTCGCGGCGCCAGCGCTCGAGGTAGTAGCTGAACTGCCAGCCGGGCGCGAGCAGCCCGAGCCCGCCCCAGCGGAGCGCCGCGGCACGCGCCGTCGTGTCGGCGGGCGGCGGCGCCATCAGGAACACCGTGCGGCCAGCCTCTTGCGCCGCGCGTCCGCCCAGCCGCTCGGCCACCGTCGCGCGCAGCCCCGGCAGCAGGCGATACACCTGGTCGCCCGGGCACTCGGTCGCCACCAGGTCGCGGTGGCCGCTCACGTTGGCCACGTCGCGGTGCCAGATCGCGTCACTGCGCAGGAAGTCCGAGCCCGCCAGCGGGTCGAGGCCCCACCAGCGCGCCTTGTACACCAGCAGGTCGACCAGCCGCTCGCGCATCGCCGCTGGCAGGGGCGTCTCAGTGAACGTGCCGATGAGAGCGTAGCCGTCGGTGCCGAAGTTGTGGAAGAAGGCGTGGCCGCCCACGACGCCCGGGGAGAGGGCCTCGCGCGGCACTCCGAGGGTGGGCCCGCGGCCGCGGCGGCCCTCGTAGACGACCCCGTCGCGGCCGATCAGCGCATGGTAGCCGATGTCGCCCCAGTCCAGCTCGCGCGCGTGGTAGGCGTAGATGGCGCGCACCTCCGCCGCGGCGTCGTCGTAGTCGTTGGTCGTGGCGGTGTGATGCACCACCAACTTCTTCACGGGGACGTAGACGCGCGGCCAACTCTCCGCGCCCTGGGTATCGAAGCGCAGCGCCTCATCGCAGCCCCACTCCTCACGGGAGCGGAACGGGAACGGCAAGCGCGGCCACGGCACCGCGGCGGAAGTTGGCTCGCGCTCGGGGCCGTCGAACGGGTTGAGCGCGTGCAGCGCCACCCAGCGCAGCAACGGCGCCGGGGCGGCCGGGAAGCGCAAGCGATACTGGACGAACGCGCCGGCGGGCACGCGCACCAGCGGGGTGCAGTAGCCATCGCCGGCGGGCGCGGCACAGCCGGCCGGGCACGCGAGCCACGGCGACCAGTCGCGGCCGTTGGCGCTGGTCCGGACGGCCAGCTCTAGCGCGCCGGGCGAGCCGTCCGCGCCCGCCCAGCGCAGCCCCACGTGCGTGACCAGGAACGGCAGCGGCAGCACGGCCGACTGGTAGCGCGCGTCGGGCGCGACGGCGTGTAGCCCACCGCCCTCGGTGCGCTGCAGGAGCCGCACCGCCTGGGCCTCGCCCGGGCCGAAGTCGTCGGGCCAGCGGTGGACGACACGCGCGCCCAGCACCGCCCGCGGCGCGATGCGCTCCCGCGCCGCTGCCGTCGTGGGCCATCGCCCGCCCGCGAGGCCGGCCGCGCCCAGCGCAAGGGCCGCTCCGAGGAAGGCGCGCCGGCTGATCGAGCCGTGTCGGCCTGGCTGGCCCACGCCGCCGCGCTCGCCTAGGCGCCCGTCACGGGGAGCTGCTCCTCCTCCGTGACGCCCCATGGAATCAGCAAGCGCTCGATCGCCACGATCAGGCCGAACAGCGCGAGACCCAGCACCGAGAGCAGTATCAGTGCCGCGAAGCTCATCGGCGTGCGCAGCTCGGCGTTGGCCGCGATGACCAGATAGCCCAGCCCCGAGTTGGAGCCGACGAACTCCCCGATGATCGCGCCGATGACCGCGAGCGTGATGGCGACCTTCAGCCCGCTGAAGATGAACGGCAGCGCGTAGGGGAAGCGGACCTTGACGAACTCCTGCCACCGCCCGCCCTTGAGCACTCGCACCAGGTCGAGCAGGTCCTGCTCCACCGCCCGCAGGCCGGTGACGGTGGTGACCACGATGGGGAAGAAGGCCACCAGCAACGCGACCATCAGCTTCGACTGGAGGCCGTAGCCGAGCCAGATCAGCAGCAGCGGCGCCACGGCGATCTTCGGCACGATCTGCAGCACGACCACGATGGGGTACAGGATGCCCTGCAGCAGGCGCGAGTAGACGATCAGGATGCCCATCACGATGCCGAACACGGTCGCCAGCACGAAGCCGAGCAGCGTCTCCAGCAGGGTTACCCACGTGTGGGTGGCGTACAGCTCCGGCCGCTGGAGCACCTCGTCGAGGATGCGCGAGGGCGGGGGCACCAGGAACAGCGGCACGTTGAACACCCGCACGATCAGCTCCCAGAGGAGCGCGACCGCGGTCACCGTGACCACCGTGATGATGATGTCGCGCCAGCGAATCGCACTCATCGAGTTACCCCCAGCTTCGCACTGCCTCGATCAGGGCGGCTCGGCCCCCGCTGTCAGGGGCTGGAGTGGCGCGACGCCTCGAACGCCAGGTCGGCGTCGACCATCATGCGCACCAGCTCCTCGAACGTCGTGGTCGGCTCCCAGCCCAGCTTCTCGCGCGCCTTGCGGGGGTCGGCGGTGAGCGTCTCCACCTCGGCCGGCCGCACGAAACGCGGGTCGATACGCACGTGCTCGCGCCAGTCGAGCCCCACGTAGCTGAAGGCGGCCTCGACGAACTCGCGGACGCTATGCGCCACCCCCGTGCCGACCACGTAGTCGTCGGGCTCGTCCTGCTGCAGCATGAGGTGCATCGCCTTGACGTAGTCGCCCGCGAACCCCCAGTCGCGGCGAGCGTCGAGGTTGCCCAGCGCCAGCTCGCGCTGCTTGCCCAGCTTGATGCGGGCGACGCCGTTGGTGATCTTGCGGGTCACGAACTCCAGGCCGCGCCGCGGGCTCTCGTGGTTGAACAGGATGCCCGAGGAAGCGTGCATCCCGTAGCTCTCGCGGTAGTTCACGGTGATGTAGTGGCCGTACACCTTGGCCACGCCGTAGGGGCTGCGCGGATGGAACGGTGTGCGCTCGTTCTGCGGCGTCTCGCGCACCTTGCCGAACATCTCGCTGCTCGACGCTTGATAGAAGCGGATGCGGCCGCGCGACGAGCCGCTGGTGCCGGCCGAGACGCCTTCGACGATGCGGATGGCCTCGAGCACTCGCAGCACGCCGAGGCCGGTGATCTCACCGGTCAACTCGGCCTGGTTCCAGGAGACCGGCACGAAGCTGATGGCCGCCAGGTTGTACACCTCGTCCGGCGCTACCCGGCTGACCGCGCTCACCAGCGAGCCCTGGTCCAGCAGGTCCGCCTCGATCAGCTCGACATCTGGCAGCAGGGCCTCCAGCCGCTCGCGCTTCGGGTTGTTCTGGCCGCGAATGACCCCGCAGACGCGATAGCCGAGTCCGAGCAGGTACTCTGCCAGGTACATGCCGTCCTGGCCGGTGATCCCAGTGATGAGCGCAGTCTTCATCGCCTACCCAATTGCCGTCGATTCGCATCGGCCCGGCTGTCCTCCACGGTGCGGAGGGTGTCACCAGCGCCAGCCTCCCTCAATGTACCCTGCCCCGGCGCCGGACGCCAGTCCACCCTCCGGGCGCGATTCTTGCACAGGGTCGGGGCGGGATAGGGGCCGGAGAGCGGTAGTCCGGCGCTGCAAGTCAGGAGAGGCGTGCATGGAGTGGGAAGGGCGCACGCTGCGCGGGCGCTACCTCCTGGAGCAGGTGCTTGGCGAGGGCGCGGACGCCGTGGTCTACCGTGCCCGCGACCTCCTGCTGGCGCGCTCGGTGGCGGTCAAGATCCTGCGGCCCGAGCGCTGCTTCGACGCCGCGATAGTCGAGCGGTTCGTGCGCGAGGCCCGCGGCACCGCCCGGCTCGACCACCCGGCCATCGTGCCCGTCTACGACTACGGCGAGGTCGACGGCGTGCCGTTTCTGGTCATGCAGCACGTCGCGGGCGGCGACCTGCGCGGCCGCCTCGCGGCAGACCCGCCGCTACCCATGGACGACGCGCTGCGCCTCGCCGCCGAGGTCGCGGAGGCCCTGGGCGTGGCCCACGCCGCCGGCATCGTCCACCGCGACATCAAGCCGTCGAACATCCTGCTCACGCCCGAGGGCCACGCGCGGCTCGCCGACTTCGGGATCGCCAAGGTCCTGCAGGCGCCCGCGCTCAGTCAGACCGGCGCCGTGATCGGCACGGCCTACTACCTCGCGCCCGAGCAAGCCGGCGCGGGGCCAGTCACGCCCGCGACCGACGTGTACGCGCTGGGCGTCGTACTGTTCGAGATGCTGACCGGTCGGCGGCCGTTCGAGGGCGAGAGTTTCGTCGCGGTGGCGCTCCAGCACCTGCGCGAGCCACCGCCGCCGCTCTCAGCGCTTAACCCGGCGATCCCGTCCGAGGTCGAGGCCGTGGTGCTGCGGGCGCTCGCCAAGGCGCCCGCGGCGCGCTTCCCCGACGGCGCGGCCCTCGCCGCCGCCCTCTGGCCGCTGGTAACGGGCGAGCGCCCGGTCGAGCGGCCGCGCACGCCGGCCCGTACCGCGCGCCTGCCGGCCGAGCCCCGTGTCCCGATGCCGTTGTGGGCGGCGGCCAGCGTACAGGCCGCCCGTCTCACGCCGCCCCCGCCGGACGCCGCCCGCGCCCTGGATCCCACCCGTCACCTGCGCCTGAGCCCTCCTGCATCGAGCGCCGGGCGGCCACCACCGCGCCGCCAGGCACCCTCGCCACGGCCAGCACTGAGGCGTGCCCCCGCCGGGCCCTGGCCGCGCCCCGTGAGACGTGGGCGGGTCCGGCTCGCGCTCTGGGGGGCATCGCTCGCCGCGCTAGGGCTCCTGCTCACGGTGGGGCTCCGCGGGTTGCCGTCGTCCCAGGCATCCACCTCCCGGGCCCCTACCGGAGCGGCAGGCGAGGCCCCCGTGGCCATTGCGC
>JADGHJ010000222.1 GCA_019686175.1 Chloroflexota bacterium
GGGTCGTAGCGGGGGGGCCGGGGCGGCAGCACCTCCCAGGGCAGGTAGCGCGGGCGGTGCAGCCGGGCCACGATATCCCGCAGCAGCGCGATCGCCTCCTGGTCGTCGGCGGCCAGGTAGTCGGCGACGCCGGACAGGCGCGTGTGCACATCGGCGCCGCCCAGCTCCTCGGCGGTGACGTCCTCGCCAGTCGCCGCCTTCACCAGCGGCGGGCCGCCGATGAAAATGGTGCCCGTGCCCTGCACGATGATCGTCTCGTCGCTCATGGCCGGCACGTAGGCGCCGCCCGCCGTGCAGGAGCCCATCACGGCGGCGATCTGGGGGATGCCGGCCGCCGACATCTGCGCCTGGTTGTAGAAGATGCGGCCGAAGTGGTCGCGGTCCGGGAACACCTCGTCCTGCAGTGGCAAGAAAGCGCCGCCCGAGTCGACCAGGTACAGGCAGGGGAGGTGGTTCTGGGCCGCGATCTCCTGGGCGCGCAGGTGCTTCTTGACCGTCAGCGGGTAGTAGGTGCCGCCCTTGACCGTGGCGTCGTTGGCCACGATCACGCACTCCTGGCCGTGCACGACGCCGATGCCCGTGATGATCCCGGCGCTCGGCGCCTCGCCATCGTAGAGGTCCCAGGCGGCCAGCGGCGAGAACTCCAGGAACGCCGTGCCCGGGTCGATCAACAGCTCGATGCGCTCGCGAGCTAGCAGCTTGCCGCGAGCGCGGTGGCGCTCCACGGCGCGCGGCCCGCCGCCTGCCCGGACCCAGGCGAGCCGCTCGCTGAGCAACTGGCGCTCGCGCTCCCAGTGGGCCTGGTTGGCGTGGAACGCCGCGCTGCGGGGGTCGATGCTGGTGGGCAGGACCGCTCCCTCCCCGATGTCCATGCCCTGTTCCCCACGCTCACACGGCGGTGATGCCGCCGTCGATGGCGATGATCTGCCCTGTGACGTAATCGGAGGCGCTGCTGGCCAGAAACACGGCCAGGCCCTGCAGTTCCTCCGGCTGGGCGATGCGGCCCAGCGGCACGGTGCTGCCGAAACGGGTGGCGAAGTCGGGCTCGCGCATGCGCGGGCTGAGATTGGTCTGGAAGAAGCCGGGCGCGATGGCGTTCACCGTGATCCCATCGCGGGCGTACTCAGCGGCTAGCTCGCGGGTGAAGTTGACTACGCCGCCCTTGGCCGCCGCGTAGGCGGGCACCGGGTGGAGCTGGCTGCCGCCCAGGCCCCAGATCGAGGCCGTGTTCACCAGTTTGCCGCGCAGCCCGCTGGGCCCACGCTCTTGGGCCAGCATGATCTGCAGCGCGGCGCGCGCCATCAGGAACACGCCGGTGAGGTTAGTGTCGAGCACCCGCCGCCACTCGGCCTCGGCGAACTCGTGCGCGCGCGCCGCCACGCTGGTGATGCCAGCGTTGTTGAACAGCACGTCGAGCCGCCCGAACGCGGCCACCGTAGCGCTCACCGCCCGCTCGGTCTCCTCGGCGCGCGACACATCGGCCGTGACGGCCAGCGCGCGGGCGCCCGCGGCGGTGAGTTCCCGTGTGACAGTCGCGGCCCGGGCACCGTCGCGGTCCACCACGGCCACGCTGGCGCCGACCTCGGCTACCGCGCTGGCCATCGCACGGCCCAGGCCGCTGCCGCCTCCTGTGACGAGCACCACACGTCCGTCCAAGCGGAAGCGGTCGAGCACTCTCATACGATCCGACCTCGCTCTCCAGCCGGGTAGCCGCCGTCACGCGAGCCCGATGGCGTCAGTTGTATCACGCCGGCTCTAGCACGACTACGTCGTACGGCTTGCCCCCGACGGTGAGGTCGGGACAGGCGCTAAGCGCGCACAGCAGGTCCATCTCGGCGCGGAACTCGATGTAGGTCCCCGGGCCCGGCCGCACGCTGGTGTTGTGCATGGCGCCGGTGGTGCAGTCGATGTGCAGGTGCTGAAACACGTTGAACGGGCTGGGAATGTCCTCGGGCGGGATGCCCCAGGGCGCCAGGGCACGGCTCAGGTTCTCCCAGCAGCCGTGGTCGGGCAGGTCCTCCGGGCGCAGGTCGCGGTTGTAGTACTCGGCGAGGCGCCCCTCCTGAGCCGCGCGCTGGAAGCGGGCGCCGCTGCACATCCCCTTCTGGAGGTCATGCGTGCCGGTACCCGCGAAGCCGTCGTACACGATGCGCAGCATGGGGTTGTTGAACTTGCTCATCAGCGGGGCGCCGGTGCTGATCCAGATCTTGCTGCAGTAGGTCTTGGTGCGCCCTTGGTCGAACCGCTCGCGGAGGTTGTGGCGATTGAAGCACACGAAGTCGCCGATGCTCTGGCCATACAGGCGCAGGTGCTGGCCGCGAGCCATCTCCCAGGCCAGCCCAGTGTTGTGTGGGATATGCGCATGGTAGACGATCCGCTCCGCCATCGGTCCTCCTGCAGTAGGGCGTGTCCGGAATGTCCGACGTCCGGTCGCGGTGGCCGCGCCCATGGCCGGCTGGTACGGCTAGCGCGGCGGCTGGTACGGCCCGAGATACTGCACCGCAAACGCGCGGTACGTGTCGTCGAAAGCGTAGCCCAGGTCCACGGGGACCGTGAAGTGGCCGAGCACCGAGCTGGTCGATGCCCGCCCAGGAGGTGACAAGATGAAGAACGGCCTACAGCTGGCCATCGGGAGCACGCCCACCTTGAGGTCGACCGCGGGGGCTACTGGTAGCGCGGGGCGCGCCGCATCGGCCGGGTGCCCAGCGGGCGGCGCGCTACCGAGCGGGATCGCGCAGGCCGTGACGAGCAGCACAGCGACGGCGACCAAGACCCCTACGAATCGCGCACACATCGCCGTCCTCCCGCGCCGTACTCGCCGGGCAGCGTGGCCGGCGCCGTCCCTCTACCTAATGAGTGCGCCCATGGTACACGCCCAGGCGCGGCCCATGCAGGGATTCGGGCGGGACCGCAGCGATGGGGCAGCCCCGGCTACAGCAGGTGCTGGAAGCGGGGGTCGCCCTCCAGCCACTCGACGAGCCGCTTGACCTCGGCGGCGCGGCCGCGCGGGCAGATAAACAGCACGTCGGGCGTATCGACCACCACGAGGTCGTCGATCCCCAGGGTCACGACCGGGCGCCCGTCAGCGCTGTAGATCAGCGAGCGGTGGGTGTCGAGTTTCAAGTGCTGACCGTGGATCGCGTTGCCGTGCGCGTCCTTGGGCAGCACGTCGTACAGCTCGGCCCAGTTGCCCACGTCGCTCCACCGGAAGCGCGCGGGCACCACGGCCACATTGGGCGCGCGCTCCATGATCCCGTAGTCGATCGTCTGGACCTCGATGGTGGGGTACACCTCCGCGAGAGCGTGCTCGCCTTCGGGCGTGCCCAGGAGCGGGCCCACCGGGGCGAGGGTGGCGGCCAGGTGCGGCATCAGCTCGCGGAACTGCTCCTGGATGGTGTCCACTCGCCAGATGAACATCCCGCTGTTCCACAGATGGCGCCCGCCGCGCACATACTCCTCGGCCACGGCGCGCTGGGGTTTCTCTACGAAGCGCGCCACGCGGAAGACCGGGTAGCCGTCGTACTCGGCGATCTGATCGGCCACCTCGATGTACCCGAACTGCGTGGAGGGCTGCGTGGGCTGCACGCCGAGGGTGAGCAGGTAGTCACCCTGGGCAGCCGCCTGCGCCGCGGCGGCGAGGGTGCGCCGGAACTCGTCGGCGTCGGGGATCAGGTGGTCGGAGCTGAGGCAGGCCATCACCGCCCGCGCATCGCGCTGCGCGACCCACAGGGTGGCTAGGGCGAGGGCGCCGGCCGTCCCGCGGCGGGCGGGCTCCACGAGCACATTGGCGGCGGGAATGGCAGGGAGCTGGGCGCGGATCGCGTCGGCGTGGGTGCGCTCGGTGAGCACGAGCACCCGCTCCGGCGGCACCAGTGGCGCGATGCGGTCGAACGTCTGCTGGATCAGCGAGCGGTCACCCGTCAATGGGAGCAGCTGCTTCGGGCGCTGCGCGCGCGATAGGGGCCACAGACGCGTGCCGCTGCCGCCCGCGAGGATAGCCACGTACAGGCGATCAGCCACCACTAGCGGCCTCGCCGAG
Organism: Chloroflexota bacterium; assembly: GCA_019686175.1. Classification (GTDB taxonomy): domain Bacteria; phylum Chloroflexota; class UBA6077; order UBA6077; family JAJPHF01; genus JADGHJ01. The sequence continues at coordinate 4,040 of JADGHJ010000222.1, forward strand.
GAGCGCTGGCACTCGTCGAACCTCCGCGATCGGTGCTGCGAGATAGGAAGTCAACTGCCCTCCGGCACCGCCGGCGAGCGCGCGGCGGCGGGGCGCGGCCGCAGCAGCCCCAGCTTGAGTTTGAGAATCGTCGGCTGGTCCTTGGCCAACCGCCGTAGGAGCTGGGGCAACCGCTCCCCATGAGAATGATACACCGGGGCGGTCGGCTCGTAGATGATGGCGTAGCCGAGCCGCTGTACCGCGGCCGCCCAGACCAAGTCCTCGGCGCCCGGCAGGCGCTCGTCGAACGGCAGCGCCAGGCACAGCTCGCGGCGGAAGGCGCCGTTGGCGTTGGAGAACATCATGTCGCGCTCCTGCCAGCGGCGCCGCGGGCTCGTTACGCCCGAGAGCGCCATGCCGAAGTGGTCGAAGAAGCTGGCATTCGCCCGCGGGATCTGGCGTCCGTACACTCCTGCGACGCGCCAGTCGCCGAAGCCGCTCACCAGATTGACCAGCCAGCGCTCGTGCGCGGGTAGTGAGTGGGCGCTCAGGCTCACGACGATGTCGCTGCCCTTGGCCGCGGCGATGCCGATGTTGAGCGCGCGCCCGTAGCTGAACGTCTCCGGGGGAATCTCGATCAGGCGCGCTGGGAAGCGGCGCACGATGTCCTGGGTCCCATCGGTGGAGCCGGAGTCGACGACGATGACCTCGGGAGCGGCAATACCCTGCTGCTGATAGATCGCCTGGAGTGTGTCGCCGATGTCGCGTGCCTCGTTCTTGGCGCGGATGACGATCGCGACGTTCAATACGGTCCTCCCGATCGCGGCGATTGCTTCGGGGAGCGCGACCAAGGACAGACCCACGGGACCCAAGGGCCCCGCCCGCGCGATCGCCGTCTCAGGCCCGGGCACCGCAAACAGCATGCCACAGCGGGCGGCGCTACGGACATCGCCCCGATTGTACGCGGGTCGTCCTCGGCACGGCAAGGCGCCGGCCCGACTAACGCCGCGCGACCGTGCGCGCCGCCCCTACCCAGCGCTCGGCTGGCGGTCGCGCGAGCTGGCGCGCCAGCTCCAACCGGTACAAGACGCGGATGCCGGCCTCCACTAGCAGCCGCAGCGGGAGGGCGTGGCGTGCCGCGTGGTGCTTGCGGTAGTACACCAGCATGGCGCGGTAGAACTCCCGCAGCATCGGCAGGCTGCGCTGCTGGCTCGCCGCGCCCTTCAGGTGCAATACCTCCACGCTCGGCTCGTACCATACGTCCCAGCCGCGCTGCTTCAGTCGCAGGCAGTAGTCGAGGTCCTCGCCGTAGGCGAAGAACGCCTCGTCCCAGGCGCCGACCGCTCGCGCCGCCTGCCCGCGTACCAGCATGAACGCGCCGGCCAGCGCGTCCACCTGCGCCGGCTGGTCCTCGGGTAGGTACGTCAGGTTGTAGCCGCCGAACAGACGCACGTGCGGCCACCGCCGGGCCAGTCCGGCGTAGTGGCAGAAGGCGTTCCAGGGGGTCGGCAACCCGCGCCGACAGGCGCGATCGAGCGAGCCGTCGGCGCGTACTAGCCGCGGCCCGATGGCGCCGATGGCGGGGTGGGTGACCAGCCGAGCGACCAGCGTGGCCAACGCGTCCGCGGGCAGCACGGTGTCCGGGTTGAGGAACAACACGTGATCGCATGGGGCCGCGCTCGCCCAGGGTGAGCCGGCTGGCACGGCGGCCAGCGCTGCGACGATCGCTTGCTCTTCAGCTGGGCCGCGTGGACCGAGCAGGCCAAGGGCACGCAGGGCGACGTTGGTGCCGTAGCTGAAGCCGCCATTGCGCGGCGCCTCGACGACCAGGACCTCGGGGAAGGCGCGCCGTACCGCAGCGGGCGTGCCATCCCGCGAGCCGTTGTCGACGACTACCGTGCGCAACTGGACGGTAGGCGCTTGTGCGCGCAGCGACGCCAGGCAGCCGGGCAGCACGCCAGCGCTGTTGTAGGTCACGATCGCCACGCCGATAGTAGGCACCGCGGGTTCTATCCTCACGCGCGCACGATCCCCCAGTACACCGGCAGGCGCTCGGCCAGCAGCGCCGGCGGGATACGTCGCCGCAGTGTGGCGACGACTGAGCGGGCGAGCCGCCACCCCACTCCTGCCACCGCGAGGGCCTTCAGCCCCAGGTAGCCACCGAGGCCGTAGTGCTTGCGGTAGAATCGCGCCTGGCTACGGTGGAACTCCAGCGACATCGCCTCCGCGACGGCACGTGTGGTGCCGCCGCTGTGATGCACCACGACCGCCGCCGGCACCTGCCACAGCTCCCAGCCGCGGCGCCGGGCGCGGGCGCACCAGTCCGTCTCCTCGAAGTAGATGAAGAAGCCTTCGTCCAGCAGCCCCACGTCGACCAGCGCCTCCCGGCGCAGCAGCAGGCAGGCGCCCAGGAGGTGCTCCACTGCCCGCGGGGCATCGCTAGTCGGCACCGGATAGCGGCCGTTCCAGGGGTGATCGAGAGGCACCAGCTCGAAGAACCCAAAGAACGCCTGGGCGAGGCCGGGCTGCTTGAAGGCCGAGTGCTGGTAGCGCCCGTCGGGATACAGCAGTCGCGGTCCCACCGCCGCTACTCGCGGATGGGCCGCTAGCGTGGCACGCAGGCGGGCGAGCGCTCCTGGCTGGACCACCGTGTCCGGGTTCAGCAGCAGCACGTAGGGCGAGCGACAGCCCCGCAGCACCTGGTTGCAGGCACGGGCAAAGCCGACGTTGCACGGGTTGCTGAGGACCTCCACCTGGGGAAAGCGGGCGCCCACGAGCTCGGCGGTGCCGTCGCCCGGGCTGTTGTCGACGACCACCACGTGCCAGGTGCAGTCCGGCGGCGCGGCGGCCAGGGCGCCCAGGGCGTCGACCAGCAGGGTGCCGGCATGGTAGTTCACCATGACGATTGTCAGCTCGGCGGGCACACCGACTGGGACGGGCAACGTGGGTGCGAGGTGGCTCATGGCGGCGGTAACCTCAACGCGACCCGGGTGTCAGTAACCGTGCGATCGTGGCGGCGCGGGCGCGCCCCCGCGGGGGGGCGGCCCGGCGGGGGGCGCGCGCCGCCGGCCCCGCG
>JADGHJ010000021.1 GCA_019686175.1 Chloroflexota bacterium
TACGCTTGGAGCTTGGTGTAGTCGACCTGGACCTGGACTTCGCGCTGCAAGCCGCCTGTGACCGACACATCCGCCACGCCGGGCACCGACTGCAAGCGCTCCTGGATCTGGTTGGTGGCGATGTCGTACAGGTCGCCGGGCGAGAGGCTGCCCGAGAGCACGACGTTCAGGATGGGCAGCGCTTGCGGGTCGAACTTCGCCACCGTCGGCTGCGTGGCATCGATGGGCAACTGGCGCGCGATACCGGCCAGGCGCCGCTGGACATCAATGAGGGCCTGGTCTACGTCGGTGCCTTCGACGAACCACACGTTGATGCGCGCGTTGCCCTCTTGTGCCGTGGAGTCGATGCGCTGCACGCCACTGACGCCCGACACGGCGTTCTCCGCCGGCACGATGATGCTCTGCTCGATATCTTCAGGGGACGCGCCCGGCCACCCAATGGAGACGGACACCACGGGGAAATTGATCGCTGGGAAGCGGTCGACGCGTAGGCGGGTATAAGCTTGCTGGCCGAGAAGGATGAAGGCAAGGAAGACCATGATGGTGGCCAGGGGACGCCGTATCGCCAGCCGCGTCAGCCCCATGCCCGTTCTCCTCCTGTATGCCGATGCGGGGGCCGTGGGCGGCTAAGGCCACCCAGGCCCCCATCGGCAGGTGCTCCGTCGCCTTATAGCACAGAAATGCTAAAGACTCGTGGAGATAGGGCGGACGCGACCTAGCTGGCCGGCGCACCCTGCGTGATGCGGATCTGGTCGCCGTCGTTCAGCGTCTCCTGGCCGGCCACGATCAACTGGTCGCCGTCCTGCAGCCCGCTGAGCACTTCGGTCTGGCGACCGTCGGTGATGCCCAGTTGCAGCTCACGGAGCTGGGCGCGCCCGTCGACCGCGACGAACGCGACGCTGCGGCCCGCGCGCTGCACGATCGCGTTGTTCGGGACCACCAGCACGTTCTGCCGCTCCTCACCCGTGATGCGCACCTGGGCGAACATGCCCTCCTTCAGCTTGCCCTCTGGATTCTGCGGTACGACCTTGGCTTGGAAGGTGCGGCTGCGCGGGTCGGCCGTGGGCGAGACCATCGCCACTACCGCCGGGAACTCCTCCCCGGGATACGCCGACACGGTCAGTACGGCCGGACTACCTTCGTGCACCTGGCCGATACGCGCCTCCTCGATGTTCACCACCACCTCTACCTCGTTGGTCACCAGCGTGACCACGGGGGTCGTCGGGCTGGCCAAGGCGCCTTCCGAGAGCAGCTTCGCGGAGACCACCCCGGCGAAGGGAGCGTAGATGACCGCCTCCGCTGCCTGGGCGCGCGCTAGGTCCAGGGCTGCGCGCGCCTGCTCGACGCTCGCTCGCGCCTGCGCGATGTCCTCCGGTCGGTTGGGCTGCGATCGCAGCGCCAGGTTGGCACGGGCCTGGGCTACGGCCTCCTGCTGTTGCTGGATCTCCTGGGGCGTGTTGGGGAATCGCCGCAGGATCAGCGTCTGCTGGGCTTGGTCGACCGCCGAGACGGCCGCCTGGAGGTCGGCGGCCTTGGGCCCCGCCAGTACGTCCGCTAGGCGGCTCTCCGCGCTCGACAGGTTCGCTGCGGCCGTGTCCACGGCGGCCCGAGCATTGGCGATGTCGGCCGCCGACGGGTTGCGCAGCTGATCGCGCCGAGCCTGCGCTTGCTCCACCGCCGCATCGGCCGCCCGGATGTCCTCGGGGGAGCCGCCGGCCTGCAGCAGCTCCAGACGGGCACGCGCGGAGCGGACCGCCGCCTCGGCAGACTCCACCGCGCTCTGGGCCGACGCGAGCGTGTCCGGGGAAGGGTTGCGCAGCTGCTCTTGTCGCGCCAGGGCGGCGTCCAGATTGGCACGCGCGGTGTCCACCGCGGTGCGCGCCGCCTGGACCGCGTCGGGCGTCGGGTTGTTGAGCTGGTCGATCCGCGCCTGGGCGGCCTTGAGCTGGGCGTCGGCTTGCTCCACAGCCGCGCGGGCGGACGCCAGATCGGCCGCCGAGACGCGCGGTGTGAGGCGGTTCACCGAGGCCTGCAGATTCTGCAACTGCTGATTGGCACGATCGAGCGCGGCCTGCGCGGCGATGCAATCGGGGCTGAGCGCTGCGGGGGCCAGCGTCGAGCTACTCGGGCTAGTCGTCGTGCCGCACTTGATCTGCACGTTCTGCTGGGCCTGTGCGACTTGCTGCCGGAGGTCGGTGAGCTGCTGGCCCGAGTTGGCCGGATCGCTGGCGTTGGCCTGCTGCTGCAAGGCCAAGTAGCGCTCGCGCGCCCCCCGATACTGGGCCAGCGCCTGGTCGTAGGCGGCCTGAGCCGCCTCACGATCGGCTGGCGTGCCGCCCGACAGGAGCGCGGCCAGACGCTCCTCCGCCGCCTGTAGCGACGAACGCGCGCTGTCCACGGCGGCCTGCGCGGCTACCTGATCGGCGATGGCGCCGCCCGCGAGGAGCTGGTCGAGTCGGGCCTGGGCCGCAGCGCGCGTAGCCTCTGCTTGGTCGAGCGCGGTGCGGGCGGCAGCGAGCTGGTCCGCCGGTGGGTTGCGGAGCGCCTCGCGGCGAGCGAGCGCTTGCTCCACGGCCGCGTCAGCCTGGCGCTGCTCCTCTGGCGAGCCGCCCGCCAACAACTGCTGGAGACGCTGCTGACTGCTCTGTAGGTTCGCCTTGGCGGAATCCACCGCTGCTCGCGCGGCGGCGACCTCGGCCTCTGTCGGGCCTTCCAGGAGCTGGTTCAGCCGCGCCTGGGCGGCCTGGAGGTTGGCCTCCGCCGCCGCGACATCCTCTGAGCGCCCGCCTTGGAGCATCTGGGCCAGTCGCGCCTCCGCGGCCTGGAGCGCGGCGCGCGCCGCCTCCACGTCCTCGGGGCGCGCGCCTGCGAGCAACAGGTCGAGGCGGGCCTGCGCATTCTGCAGCGCGCCCTCGGCCTGCCGCACCTGGGCGTCGAGCTGGGTGCGATCCAGCTCGGCGATCACGTCGCCCGCCTTCACCGGGCTCCCGACATCCACGTACAGCCGCTCGATCCGCCCGGTCGCACGGGGCAGCACGTTCACGCTCGCCCGCGACTGAATACTGCCCGAATAGGTGAACGTCGCGGCGAGGTTGCCCCGCCCCACGGGCCGCACACTAACGGGGACCCCGACCGGCCGCTGGCCCCCCTCGCCGCTCGGTTTCGCCTGACCGGTGGGGGTTGGCGGGGGGGCAGCACAGGCCGCCAGCAGCGGAATCAGCAGCAAGGCCGCCGCCCACCGATACCATGTCCGCCGACTCATCGCCTCTCCCATTCCCTACGTCGAATCGTGGCACGAGCGCCCGGCCCCACTAGCCACATCCCCCCGGTGCTCGCGCCGGGCCGCGCCCACCAGGATCTCGAGGGCAGCGGCCACGGTCGTCAGCTCGTCTGGTCGCAACTTATACAGCAATACGCCCAGTTGGCTGCGACCGGCCTGCTGCAGCCGTTCGGCGAGCGCCTGCCCCTCGCTGGTCAGCCGACACACCACCTGCCGCCGATCCGTCGGGCTCTCCTGCCGGACCACCAGCCCACGCTCCACCAGCCGGTCAACGATCCCGGTCACGGTCGACAGCGTCACTCCGAGCTGACTCGCAATCTGCCCTACGGTGGCACCGTCGTCCGAGTACAACAGCAGCAGCACCTTCATCTGGGGCATGGTGAGGTCCAGCTCGAGCCATGCCCGCGCGGGCCGCAGGTAGCGGTATAGTTGGGCCTGAAGGTCGAGTATGCGTCGTACCAGCAGCGCCCGCTGGGCGTCGAGCGGCCAGCTTGCGCTATTCACCGTCGGGTCTCTCACAGTCGCTTCGTGGCGGGCCAATAGTTCGCGCCACGTGAAGCTTACCGGATACCCCCCGTGCTGTCAAAGGGGCGCAAAGGACCAGGGAGATCACCACGGGGCGGTGGCGTGCCGAGCGCCGCCGCTGCCTGCACGGCTGCCCCGACTGCTATTATCCGCGCGTAACTCACAGCGTGACCGCGAGCAGGTCGTGGGCATCGGTACCGATCTGGTGTACGTTCCTCGGTTGGCTGCCATCCTCGAGCGGCAGCCGGGGTTCGTGCGTCGGGTCTATACGGCGACCGAGATTGCTTATTGTCAAGCATATCGCGCAGCGGCGCCGCGCTTCGCCGGGCGCTTCGCGGCGAAGGAAGCGGTCCTGAAGGCGCTCGGCACTGGGCTCGCGCAGGGCATGCGCTGGCAGGATGTGGAGATCCATAGCGGCCCGCGTGGCGAGCCGCGGGTACGGCTGCACGGGGCGGTCGCCGCCTTCGCCCAGCGCTGCGGCGTGCGGGCCGTCTATCTCTCGATCAGCCATGATGGCGACTACGCTGTGGCCTACGCCGTCACCGACCCCGTGAGCGCGCCGACTAGGCCCGCGGCCCGCGCTCCCGCGGGCGTTGTGGAGCCCGGCGGTCCCGGCTATCGGCTGGGGGAGGAGGGCGATGCGCCTGGTGGTGTTTGATGACGACCGCTTGGGGCTGCTGCGTGGCGACGAGGTGGTCGACGCCACTGGCGCCCTGCGTGAGCGCGGCTTCCAGAGCCCGAGCATCGTTCTCTCCGATCTGATCCGCGAGTGGGAGATGCTGGCCCCCAGCTTGGAGGCGCTGCTGGTGCGCGAGCGCGGGCGCCCGCTGGCCCAGTGCCAGCTCAAAGCGCCGGTGGCGCGGCCGGGCAAAGTGATCTGCGTCCCGTGGTTTCAGCGGCGTCCGACTGACAGAAATGAAGCCAGTGCCGCATCGGCGGCGCGCGCCTACCTCGTCGCCCCCACGGCCCTCACGGGGCCAGACGCAGTGGTCGCGTTACCCCCACGCCCCGTGGATTACGAGGTGGGTGTGGCGCTGGTGCTCGACTGCGCCGCGGGGGCACATGCGGCGCGGTCGCCGGTGTTTGGCTATACGGGTGCAGTCGCATTGCTGGCCCGCGGCTGGGAGGAGCGCTCGCTGCGCGGCTCCCGCCCGGGGTTTCTGGCGCTGGGCCCCCATCTCGTGACGCATGACCAGCTCGCCGGGCCCGAGACGCTGGCGCTCCGAGCCTGGCACAACGAGAGTCCGCGGCTGGGCGTTGGCCGGCCGCCGCGCAGCGATCGCTCGGCCCGCGACCGGACGATGCGCGGCCTGCGGCGTGTCACGAAGGCCACGGTGGAGGTGGTCCTGGCCGGGCTGGCCCAATGGGTCGCCTTGGAGCCCGGCGACGTGGTGGTGTTGGGCGGATTCTGGCCAGCGCGGCGTCTCTCCCCGGGAGACCGCGTGCGCCTGGTAGTCGAGCCGCTGGGCCAACTAGGCTTCAGTGCCGCCGAGGGGGCCGGTCCGGAGGCGGCCGCTCAGGCTGCTGGCACACGGTCGGCCGGAGCGGTTTCCGCCCCCGGCGCCGTGGCAGAGGCCAGCGCCAACCGGTAGCAGCGGACGATACGGAGCGCCGGGTCGGTGTGGGGCGCGATGGCAAGCACGTAGCGGTCGTTCGGCGCCAGGGCCGTGACGTCGAGCCCCTCCACCATGCTGCGTGGCACGATCGCGGTCCAGGCCAACCGCATGGTTCTGCTCCTTACTCGCCATCCGCACGAGGGGGCAGCGCGCAGCGAGCTACCCCCGCGATCCCGCGTCGCCCCTGAACGCCCCGCACGTGCCGACGACGTGCCAAGCGCCAGCGTCCAAATCGTCCTCCGCGTTGCGGCGTGCTGGCCTCCCGTGCGACTAGGCGCGGCTGCCGCCGATCGGCCAGTTGCACCGCCGCTACCCCATCCCAGTCTAGATTCCGCGTACGGTCGCTTGTCAGGCTTACAATGTCACAAGGTCGCCAATGTTCGGGTGCGCACCCTGCGCACCGATCGCGCCGGAAGGCAGGCCGCAGCATGCGACGATACTCACGACGGGCACTGCTCGTGTGGCTCGGAACGCTGGGCGGGGCCGTGCTGTGGTGGCGCGGCGTGCGCCGGGTCGCCGGCGCGGCATGCCTGTCGCCCGAGCGACAGGCGCTAGCCGCGCGTCTCGCCGAGGTGCTGGGAGCGGACGGTTCGGCCGGGCTGGACGGCGCGGAGGCGCCGTGGGTGCTGTTTCCTGTCACGCGCGAGCGGGCGCTGCCGGCCGACTACGTCCCCAGGGACCTGGTCCGCACCACTGGGGGTGGCCCCGCGCCCCAAGGCGGCCAGCTCGTCCGACGCTTGATCGTGCCGGATCTGGAGGCGCTCGTGGCGGCGGCGCGTGCGGATGGCATCACCTTCGCCCTGTACTCGGGATTCCGGAGCTACGAGACCCAGCGCGCTCTCTTCGAGAGCGGCGTCCGCCAACAGCTGCAGCGCGGGGCCGCGTCGCTAGAAGAGGCGATCGAGCGGGCGAATCGCTTCCGTGCGCAGCCGGGCCACTCGCAGCACCAGCTGGGCACCACAGTCGACATCACCGCACCCGATGTAGACTGGCGGCTCAGCCAGCGCCTTGCCGAGACCCCAGCCGGCGCGTGGCTGCGTTCCCATGCCTGGGAGCACGGGTTTGTCCAACCGTACACGCCTCTGGCGGAGCCTCGCACAGGGTATGCGGCCGAACCGTGGCACCTGCGCTGGGTCGGACGGCCGCTCGCGGCGCTGCTGGCTGCCGACGGCTACCTCGACCGCACGGACCTCACTACCGAGGACTACCTTCTTGCCCTCGAAGGTCTGCGTGATCCCGCGCCAGCGGCGTGCCCGGGCTGACGCCGAGGGGCTCCTGGCGGTTCCACGGCGTACAATCCTGCCATGACCTCCGATGGCGATCGGCTCTCCGGGTAGCCGACCGATGGTCCCGGGGTGCGCGAAGCGCTAGAGGCGCTGCGTGGCGAGGAGCGAGGCGCATGAGCAGGGGCGCGCGCGTGGTGGGCGTGGTGGGCGTGCTAGCGGTGACCGTGCTCGGCTGCACGATGGCGCCGGGCCGGGCGGTCCGGCCCAGTGAGACGGCGCTTGGCCAACCGGGCGGGCGCTGGGTGATGCTGGCGCCGATGCCTGAGGCGCGCCAGGAGGTTGGGGTCGCTGTGGCGGACGGCCGCGTGTACGTGGCGGGCGGATTCCGGGGGGATGGCACCATCAGTCCGGCCTTCGAGGCGTATGAGATCGCGCACGATCGCTGGGTGCCCCTGGCCGCACTGCCCGAGCCCGTGCACCATCCGGCGGCGGCCGCCCTCAACGGCCTGGTGTACGTAGTGGGCGGCTATACCGCGCAGGGCGCGGTCGACTCGCTGTGGGAGTACGATCCCGCGACCGATCGCTGGGCGCAGCGGGCCTCGATGCCCACGGCACGAGGCGCCCTGGGGGCTGCGACGCTCGACGGACGCCTGTATGCGGTGGGCGGCGATCGCGGCCGCTCGGTCGGCGAACTGGCCGTGTACGATCCGGGCACCGACACCTGGGAAGAGCTGCCGGCCATGCGCTACCCCCGCGACCACCTGGCCGTGGCGGCGCTCGCGGGGCGGCTATACGCGGCGGGAGGGCGCAACGGTCGCGACTTCACCCTGGCGGTGTTCGAAGAGTACGATCCCCAGGCGCGACAATGGAGCGAGCGGCCTCCGCTACCCACTGGCCGGTCAGGTATCGCGGGCGCCGCGGTGAGTGGGCGCTTGTACGTCTTTGGTGGTGAGGGCAATCCCGCGCATCCCCAGGGCATCTTCGACAACGTGGAGGCGTATGAGCCCAGCAGCCAGAGTTGGACGCTGCTCGCTCCGATGCCCAATCCACGGCATGGAATCGCGGCGGGCGTGGCGGACGGCAGGATCTACTTGCCTGGCGGTGCGACGGTGCAGGGGCTCGGCGCAACCGCCTTGAACGAGGCGTTCGATCCCACCTGACACGCACTGCTCATGAGGCCCGCAGCGCACAGCCTCGCAGAACGTGTCTATCGAGGCTGTGCGCTGCACGTGCAGAGAGGGCTATTGGGGGCAAGGAGCGGGGCCTACCACCGTATCACCGTGCTGCTGATGCGCCGGGACGGCGTTCGGTGCTATCTCGATGAACACGACCGGGTTGCTCGCCGACCCTGTGTTATGGGCAATGCAAACCCAGCCCGGCCTCTGCGGGGGCGTGGAGGTGATTTGATTCAGGGCGGCACCGAACGCGAAGTGGGCGCTTGGGCCCTCCAGAGCCATCCCTGGCTGCGTCATGTGCCCTGGATGCGTTAGCGTCTCCGCTGGGCTCGCACTAGCGCCGACCGGCCACGCGAGACCGATGAGCAGTGCTGGAGCGAACATCGCCATTAGCGCTCGTCGTAGCCGATGATCCCGCTTCCGCATGCGACCTCCTTATCCCGTGCACAGCGAGCTGTGCCCCTCTCCCGGGACGAGCAAAACGCATGCCAGTGGGGGCTGCGGCGGACTACCATCAAGGTACAGCGACTTACATGGGCCCCCCAGATCTCTTGCCCTGGTTTGGTCATGGTGGGGGCTCGCTGCCTCCCCTGGGCGCGCAGCCCGGGCCGCGACGCCAGACCGCTGAGCTCGTCGGCAGATGGCGTGATCTGCTCACCGGGGCAGCTCGGCCACCAGCGAGGGGTCTACTAGCTCCTGCGGCCGGACGTTGCGCGCCTCCGGCTTGACGGCCGCTACCTCGTCGATCACGAGCTGCAATCCCTCGGTACGTGGGAGCGGGGGGCCGGGAATGTAGCGCTGAAAATAGGCGTACGTCTCGGCGACGAGGGCCGGATCGTCGAGCTGGAGCCAGCGCTGCAGGGTACGCTCGCCCAGCTCGCGATCCTCGTGGAAGGCGTGTCCGCCCTCCAGGATCGCGGCCAGCACGCGACGGGCCACATCGCGATTGGCGCGCAGCCACTCCCGGCTTACGACCACCACGTCTTGTGGGTACGGGATGTTCAGCTCGGCCGTGTCGACCAGTACCCGCAGCCCCTCGCGCTCGGCGATGGTTTGGAATGGCGGGTCGACCAGCGTGGCGTGCAGCCCACCGCCACGGAGCGCGGCCAGGCGCTCCCGCTGCGCGCCGACCTGCAAGATCGACACCTGTGTGTCCGGATCGACCCCGTTCTGCCGCAGCACGTAGCGCAGGACGAAATCGGCGGCTCCGCCGAACCGGTTCACGCCGATCGTCTTGCCTTGGAGGTCGCTGATGGCGTTGAGGTCGCGGGTGGTCACGAGCTGGTACGGCATGGTGTCGAAGACGGCGCCAACGATCGTCAGGTCGCCGCCCGCCAGGATCACGTTCAGCGTCGAGCTAGCGCTCACCGAGGCCATCGGCGCTTCACCAGAGAGGAGTGCCGCCTGCGTCGATTGCGAGGGGCCGAGATTCACCAGCTCCACTGCCAGTCCCTGACGGGTGAAGGCACCGCTCTCGAGCGCGGCCCATAATGGGGCATGGACTGCGGTCACGTTGGCGAACCCGACACGCACCGGCTCGGGGGCCACCACGGCGGTCGGTGGGGCGGCCTCGGCAGCGGCCGGCGCGGACGCCGCGGGAGCCGGCCCGGGCGCCGGAGCACAGGCAGCGAACAACATGACGAGCAGGGCGCTATACCCGAGCGCGCGATGGCACCGCATTGGCCCTCCCTCTTCCGTTGCTGAATGGTGGACGCTACCGGCTTCGACCGCGAGTGCTGGTGCTCCTACGTTACGCCAACGCCTGTCGTGACTCAAGGCAAGTCCAGAATTAATTGACGATGCGGCCGCGCCCGGTAATAGTGCATACGCTAAGCTACCGGTACACGACAGGGGACCAGTGGGCTTGGGAGCGCGCTCCCGGATGGCGCTCCACAGCGACGAAGGAGGAGAGCAAGGACATGGGCATTCTGGACCGTGTGACCACGCTCATTAGGGCGAACATCAACGACCTGATCGATCGGGCCGAAGACCCCGAGAAGATGGTCAAGCAGCTCATCCAGGACATGGAGAACCAGCTCATCAGCGTCAAGACGCAGGTGGCTGCTGCCATCGCGGACGAGCAGCGCCTCAAGGAGCGCTGGCAGGAAGCGGAGCGCAATGCCGCGGAGTGGCAGCGCAAGGCCGAGCTGGCTGTGCAGAAGGGTGAGGACGACCTCGCCAAGGAGGCGCTCGCCCGGCGCAACACCTATGCCCAGACGGCGGCCGGCTTCCGGGAGCAGTATGAGGAGCAGGCCCGGCAGGTCGAGCAGCTCAAGGATGCTCTCGACAAGCTCGAGTCGAAGCTCAATGAGGCCCGCACCAAGAAAGATCTGCTCATCGCCCGCAGCCGTCGGGCGCAGGCGGAACGCCAGATCAGCGAGACTATGGCGCGGGTCGACACGAGCGGCGTCACCGGGGCGTTCGAGCGGATCGAAGAGAAGGTGCGGGCGCAGGAGGCGCGGGCCAAGGCGCTGTCGTCCCTCGATCGCGACACGCTCGACGAGCGCTTTGCGCAACTAGAGCAGGAGAGCGAGCTGGATCAACAGCTGGCCGAGCTGAAGCGGCAGCTCGGCCAGGGGCCGGATCGGCCGGGGCTGCCCCCGGCGGGCGGCGCCAGCCCCGGGCGCTGAGCAGCCGCGATCGGCGCGGGGCAACGTGACCGCGGGCGGGAGCGGGACGGCTCCCGCCCATGTCTGCAGGCCTGCTTCGCCGCGTCCTCGCGGTGCCGGTGCGTCGCTTCTGATGATAGGATGGCCGGGAAATGACACGCAGAGGAACGCAGATGAAGCGTTTTCGCCGGCCGGCGCTCGGCGGTGCACCTGGACAGCTCGACAAAGCGTTGCTGATTGGGCTGGGATTGCTGCTCGTGGTGCTGGTACGTTGGCTCGCACCGGAGCCGGCCGAGCGGCCGCGCACCGCCGGGACGGCGACAGCGCTCCCGGTCCCCAGCAGCGGGTCGCCAGCGCTGAGTGCCAGTCCGGGCGCCGGGTTGATCGCGAGTCCGACCCCAGCCATCACCCCCACACGCACCGCGGATCCGCCCTACTGGCGCGTCAGCAGCGGCGGCGCGGGCGTCAACATGCGCGCTGCTCCCAGTACATCGGCGCAGATCGTCCTCCAGCTAGACGATGGGCAGGTGGTCACGAACCTCGATGAGACACGGAGCGCCGACGGCCTCACCTGGCGCCACGTGGCGTACGGCGATATCGAGGGATGGATTGCCGCCGAGCTACTCCAGCCCCAGCACGACTGAGCCCAGCGCCGCCTATTGGTTGAACGGCCAGGCACGTACCCGCTCCTCAGCGGTCGTCAGCGGCGGGTAGGCTGGCCAAAGCAGGACGAACGCGCTGAACAGCACCCAGAGAGCGAGCGCCTGCGGCCAGTCGAGCCAATACGCGGCCAGCGCCAGCGCGATCAAACCGACCACCACGGCCGCCGTTCGCCGCCAGACGGGCGGCTGCCGTGCGTAGAGCGCCGGGCGGGTGGCCTGTGGGCGCATGGCGGGCAATCCCTCGCTGGTCCCGTAGCTCGGCGAGGGGGGAGCACCGGACTCCTCGCTGCCCGGCACCTCGCCCGGCCGACGTGGCAGGCGCTCGTCCATCTCTGCTCCTCCTTCGGACGCTTGGCGCGCCCTCGTTACTCAGAGCCCGAGGAACCGCAAGATGCCGGCCGCGAGGCCGGCCGCCGCGCGCTCGGGCTGGCCGATCAAGAGGGCGCGGTCGGCGGCATTGGTGATGAAGCCCGTCTCCACGATCACCGCTGGCGTGCCCGGGGCGATCGCGTGATAGTAGCGGCGATTGTTGAAGGCGTAATAGTAGCGCATGCGAGGCGTGATGTGGTCGTCATCGCGGGGGAGCCCGGTGGCGTGCCCGTACTCGCTGTACAGCGCTTCCATCAGAGCGTCGTCTGCCGTCGGGACGTGGCTGAGTGGGCTGCGCGCCATCTTGAAGCCGCGGAGCTGGCCGCGCGCGTCGCCATCGGCGTGGATCGCCACGAAGGCATCGGCGAGATAGTCTTGTGGTACTGTCGCGGGAAGGATGTCGACTTCGACGCCGCGCGCTCGCAGCAATGCCGCAGTGCGCTGTGCCAGGTCGTAGTTCACCTGCACCTCGGTATACCCGCCACCCGTGGCGCCTCCACCGGAACTGCGCAGCCGCTCCAGCTCGTCGGGCAGTTGGTCGCTGCCCCAGTGGCCCACCTGGAGGCCGACTCGCTTCGGCCAAGCACGTCCCGTTCCCACGAATTTGGGAGGCTCAGGAGTCCGCACCGGCCGCAGCCAGCGCGGCAGCTCGGGGCCCGGTTGGCCATCCACGTCCGCGCTCTCGACCGGCGCAATCTCGGCCGCCGCGAGCGGTGCCGCCGGCGCCTCTCCCTCCAATGGGTCCGCGCCGGCTGCCAGCGATACGGGTGGATCGCTTATCAGCGTCGGCACCTCGGGCGCCGGCGCCTCCAAGGGCGAGCTGACCGGCACACCTGGCGAGGACGTGCAGGCGAGCACGAACGCTAGCAGCCCGACCCAGCCCGGCATCAGGCGCTGGCGGTCAAGTAGCGCCCGAACCATTCCAGTGTCTTCGTCCAGGCCTCGGCGGCCGCAGCCGCGTTGTACCGTGGGCCGGTATCGTTGAAGAAGGCGTGCTCGGTGTTCGGAAAGATCACGATCTCATAGGTCTTGCCGGCAGCGTCCAAGGCGGCGCGCAGCTCGGGGATCCCGGCGTTGATCCGGTCGTCGTTGCCGGCGTAGATAGCGAGGATCGCTGCTCGGATGCTCGGAACGGCATCCAGCGGCGGGTTGG
Source organism: Chloroflexota bacterium (assembly GCA_019686175.1). Classification (GTDB taxonomy): domain Bacteria; phylum Chloroflexota; class UBA6077; order UBA6077; family JAJPHF01; genus JADGHJ01. The sequence goes on from JADGHJ010000021.1 coordinate 12,616, forward strand.
GACCGTAGAACGGCACCGCGGCTACCAGCGCCGGCTCTGCCGTGACCAGCCGCCAGGTCATGCCGCCACCCCAGCAGAAGCCCATCGCTCCGACGCGATCGGCCCGCACGTACGGCAGCGACTGTAGATACGCCACCGCCGCCCGGAGGTCGGACACCAGTTGCTCGGGCGCCGCTTGCCCGAGGGCCCCGGTGGCCTCCGCGCTGTCGGTGAAGCGCGCCGTGCCGCCCTGACGCGACAGCATATCCACCGCTAGCGACACGTAGCCCTGCTTGGCCAGCCGGCGCGACACGTCCTGGTGGTGCTCGGTCAGCCCGCGGTTCTCGTGGATCTGCAGCACCGCCGGTCGCTGGCCATCGCCGCGCGGACGGGCAAGGTAGCCGATCAATGCCGCGCCATCGGCGGCAGCGTATTCGACCATCCCCGCTTCGATGTCCGGATCGTCGGGGCTTACCGTCGTGCCACTCGGTGTGCCCTGTGCCGTCACACTGGCGGTAGCCGGCCGCACCGGAGTGAGCCCGGCGAGCAGGCTGGCGCCTAGCGTGGCGCTGCCCGTGATCAGCGCCACCCGGCGCAGCAACTCTCGGCGGCTCAGGCGCCCGGCCTGGAACTCCTCGACCATCTCTTCCACGAGATAACGCTGCAGGTCGGTCATCGCTCCTTCCCCGCTGCGGGCGCCTTACGGCGCACCCTCGCCCCTCGACTCACGGCCCGTTGCGAGCAAGTCCCGCGCGCCGGTCATTAAATCACGAAATCCTACCCCGCGCTATCCATTTGCGCGGGAGGCGGTGCCCCCCAGCGCGGAGTTGCGGCCAGCCCGCTCCACCTGGCACCATTGAGCAGAGATCATTGAGCGCCGGCTCAATGCAGGTCGCCAGGGAGTGGGCCACCTGCCGCTGGCGTTGGGGAGACCTGTGCTGCTTCCGCGGCTGGTAGCTGGGATCGGGCTAACCTTGTTGATCGCCAGTGCCTGTGGCCCCCAACAGCCGCGTCCACCGCTTCTTCCGCCGGCGGCCACCGCCACGCCCGCCGCCACGATGGGGGCATCGCCCACGGTGGTCACCGCCACCCCCGTGCTGGGAACCGTGCCCATCCCCACGTACGAGGGGCCCAGCGGTCGGCCGCCAACGGTCGTCGCGAGCCCGGGCACCGGTACCCCCGTCGCGGGAGGCGCCGGCGGGCAGGGAGGCGATTTCGCGCCCACCCCGTTCGCTCCGCCGCCTGCGGGGGGGCCGCCGCAGGGCGTCAGCACGCTCAGTGCCACGGTGCAGGCCATCCCAACCAATCCGGTCACGCCCGAGGTACCGGTACTGCCGCCCACGCTGCCGGCGGTCCAGATCCCTTCCCCGGCGCCGACTCCTCTGCCGACCAACCTGCCGGCGCCCACGGTGCCGCTGTCGCCGCTGGTGACGCTACCGCCCACGCTCGAGCTCAGTACCGCCGTGCCGCCGCCCACGCCGATCCCGATCCCGACGGCCATCTCGCCGTTGCCGATCTTTTCCACGCCGGTGCCACAACTCAACCCGCCGCTGAACCCCACCCTGCCGCCCACACCGCAGGAGCTGCCCACTTTGGTGCCGCTGCCGACGCTGCCGCCGCTGCCCACACCGGGGCCGAGTCCCTCGCCAACCGTGGGCGCCCAAACCAGCCCCACTGTTCGGGTCGCGGCAACGCCCACGGCGAGTCGGGGGCGTGGGGTGATCGTTCTTCCCTCCCCTACCCCTACGAGCACCAGGCCCTGAACGTGAGCGGGTCGCTCACACGGTGAACCGCGCCAAGTCCGAAGGAGCGATTACCTCGCCACCGAACTCGGCGGCGGCCTCTTCGCGCAGCCGCGCCAGCTCGCCCGCTGCGCGCGGCGTGAAGTGGACCAGCGCCAGCCGCCTCACCCCCGCTTCCTGGGCCAGCCTGGCGGCCTGCGCGCCGGTCGAGTGGGCGTGGCGCGCGGCCAACTCGGCGTCATGGCCAAGAAACGTGGCTTCGTGTACCAGCAGCGTGGCGCCCCGCGCGAGCTCACGTACCGTAGCACAGGGGCGGGTGTCGCTGGAGTACACGACAGCGCCGCCCGCCTTCGCTTCCACGCGCACGGCTACGCTGGGCACCGAGTGGTCCCCAGGCGTGGTCCAGACGCGGAAGTCTGCGGTCTCTAACACGGGCGCCGTGCTAGCAACGAGCGGCAATACCTGGCGCGGCAGGGCGAACGGGCTGCGGTCGCCGAACGGTCGGAAGGTCGCTAGCGCACCGTCCACCAGCGCCTGCACGTCTGGCAGGCCCAGGATGGGCAGCGGAGCGGTCCGGCCACCCAGCCAGAGGCTCTGCAGCAAGCCCGGCAGCCCCGCGCTGTGGTCGGTGTGGACGTGGGTCAGCAGCACGTGGGTGAGGCGCTGGGGATCAACCCCGGCACGGAGCAGTTTCGCGTAGGCAGCGCCTGGGCAGTCGACCAGCAGCACCGTCTCCGGCCCGACGACCACCAGGGCCGTGTTATCGCGCTCCGCGGTTGGCAGCGCGGCGCCCGTGCCAAGCAGGATCACTTCCGCTGCCGGTCGCTCGCGGTTTCCCTGTGCTCCGTGCATGACGCGCTCCTCTCGGGCGCGGCCAGGTCCTGGCGGTGGGTGCCGGGGCTACCGGCCTGCCAGGAAGTGGACCACGTCGCCGTCTTGCATCGCGTAGTCCTTGCCGACCTGACGTAGCAGACCGGCCGTTCGGGCTGCCGCCCAACTCCCCGCACGGACGAGGTCGTCATAGCTGACGATCTCGGCACGGATGAACGCCTTCTGGAAATCGGTGTGGATCGTGCCCGCGGCCTCCGGGGCCAGCGTGCCGCGCGGTACTGGCCAGGCGCGTACCTCGTCCTCCCCCACCGTGAAGAACGAGATCAGCCCCGATACCGCGTACGCCTCGGCAAGCAGCCGCGTCGTGCCCGACTCCGGCAGGTCCAGCGACTCGCGGAAGGCGGCAGCCTCGGCCGGGGGTAGCTCGGCCAGCTCGGCTTCCCACTGGGCCATGAGGGAGACGGCGCCAGTCGCCCGGTGAGCGTGGGCCTCGCACAACGCGTGCTCCAGCGCCGCACGGTGGGGCCAGCTCGTCTCGTCCAGGTTGGCCACCAGCAGGGTCGGCTTGGCCGTCAGCAGGCCGAAGCCGCGCAACAGGCGCTGCTCCTCGGCGTCCAGGTCCAGGTCGCGCACCACACCGCCGCGATCCAGCGCCGCGCGTACGCGCTCCAGCACGGCCTGCTCGCGCTCCCGTGGAGCACGCTCGGCGGCCGGTAGCTTGCGGATCTCCGGCGCCAGCCGCTCCAGGCGGCCCTCCACGACCAGCAGGTCGGCCAGCGCCAGCTCGGTGGCGCCCTCCTGCAGCCGCGCCACCATCTGGGCCGGCAGCGCAGCGAGATCGCTGGCGCCGAAGCCAGCGACCACGTGCAGGAGCATATCCATCTGGCGCAGCTGCGCGAGGTAGGCCGGGGCCTGCCGAGTGCCAGGCGGTGCCTCGGCGGTCAGGCGCGGCACGTCGTGGTACTCGACCTCGGCGGGCACGACCTTGCGCGGCCGGTACATGGCGGCCAGGGTGTCGAGGCGCGGGTCGGGCACCTTGACGGTCGCCACGCGCGGCGTGAGTCCGGCGAAGCTTCGCCCCGCCGTGGCATGCGCGCCGGCGCTGCGCACTAGCGCGTCGAATACCGTGCTCTTGCCCGCGCCAGGCAGGCCAACCAGTCCCACTCGTAGCACGCCTCGCTCCCTTCGCCTGGCGCCTGTGCGCGCAGCGCCAGCCCACTCTCCCAATTCTATGCGGTGCCTCCCCCGGACACCGCCTGGGCCTTCTGCTATCGCACATGATCGCCGCCCGTAGTTGTCACTCTCGCGGCTACCTCTGCTCCCGGAGCACGACCACAGCGCGCGGGTCACCCTGGCGAACCGTCAGATCCCAGCGTGCAGCGACGACGGCGGCGAGGCGGTCAGGCCAGGCGCGGGGGGTGAGAGTGGTCACGCCGTGGTAGGTGCCCAGGCGTTTAGCTAGAACTGCCCAGCCATCCACGCACGGGTGATCTCACCGGGCGGACTGGCCGGGTTGCATACCGCGCGGAAGCCGGCGGCCAAGACGGCGGAAGCACCGAGTCGCTAGGGCCGCGGGCGGCGCACATTGCGTTCGCTCCAGCAAACGTCGTATGCTATGCTGCACACGGGCGGGGGAGGCGTATGGTAACCGACGAGCACGCGGCCGCGCCAGGGCGGCCCATACGCCGTGTGCCGGCGGTCGATCGGGCCGTGCGGCTGCTCGACGCTCTGCGCCGGACCGGTCGGCCGCAAGGAATCAGCGAGCTAGCACGCGAGTTGGCGCTTAACAAGGCGACGGTGCGCGACATCCTGCTCACGCTGGAGCACCATGGGCTGGTCGAGCGCGACACGGCCACGGCACGTTTCCGACTTGGGGCTGGCCTCAACCGCTTCGCTGCGGCCGTAGCGCGGGCGGGCGAGCCACTATCGGCCGTCGCCCGTCCGTTCCTGCGCCGGTTGGTGGAACAGACCGGCGAGACGGCGATCGTGGCCGTGCTGGATGGCGCGCGCCTGCTGATCGTGGCGCAGGACGAGCCGGCCGGCGCGCTGAAGATCTCGGCGCCCGTCGGCCGCCGGCTGCCGTTGCTGGCCGGGGCCCCGGCGAAGGTGCTCCTGGCCGCGGAGGAGCCAACGCGACTAGCCGCGTTGTTGGGCGAAGGAGCGCTGCCGCGGTTCACGGAGCACTCGATCGTCGATCTCGCCAGCTATCGAACCGCGCTCGAGGCAGTGCGTCGGCAGGGCTACGCGCTCGACGACGAGGAGTTTCTGGACGGCGTGCGCGCGGTGAGCGCCCCCGTGCGTGGCGCCGATGGCCGGGTGGTGGCGGCCCTCACCGTGGTGGGCTTCAGCACGCGGCTGACCTCGGAGCGCCTGCCGCGGACCATCGCGGCCGTCGTGGGTGCGGCCGCGGAGGTGTCGCTGCGCCTCGGCGCCCCGCCCCTCGCGCCCGGTGGCGACGGCCAGGCCGTTCTCGCGGGCAGCGCCCTCGCCGCCGAGGAGCCAGGAGCCACACTGGAGGAGAGGTGATGGTGGGAGGGAGTAAAGTCCCCCTGCGCTTGCGGGTCAACGGCGAGGAGTACGAGGTGCTCGCGCCCGTGCACCACACGCTGCTGGAGGTGCTGCGCGAGGAGCTGGACCTCACGGGCACCAAGCACGGCTGCGAGTTGGGCGAGTGTGGCGCGTGCGCGGTGCTGATCGACGGTCAGCCCCAGATCTCGTGCCTCATCCTGGCGGTGGAAGCGCAGGGGCACGAGATCACCACCGTCGAGGGCCTGGCACAGGGCAGCCAGCCGCATCCCCTGCAAGAGACCTTCGCGGCGCTGGGTGCGGCCCAGTGCGGCTACTGCACGCCGGGCATCGTCGTCACGGCCAAGGCCCTGCTCGACCGCAACCCGCGTCCCACACGCGACGAGATCCGGGAGGCGATCAGCGGCAACCTCTGCCGCTGCACCGGCTACGTGAAGATCATCGACGCCATCGAGCAGGCCGCGGCGCGCTTGCGTGGCGAGGCGCCCGCTCCCCTGGAGGTGTCGTGATGGCCATCGAGACCCCGCCCGCTACCGCCCCGACCATCGCGCCGACCGAGGCACCCGAGCGGCCGGTGCCGTTCGACGAGCTGCGCATCGTCGGCCACCCGCTGCCCAAGGTCGACGGACTGGCCAAGACGCTCGGCCAGACCAAATACGCCGACGACCTGAAGCTGCCGCGGATGGCCTACGGCAAGCTGCTGCGGAGCCCGCACCAGCACGCGCGCATCCTGGATATCGACGTGTCGGAAGCGGCCGCCCTGCCCGGCGTGCTGGCGATCATCACCGGCAAGGACCTGCCGCACAAGTACGGCATCATGCCCGTCAGCCAGGACGAGCCCGCGCTGGCGATCGGCAAAGTGCGCTACGTCGGCGAGCCCGTGGCCGCGGTGGCGGCGATCGACGAGGAGACGGCTGCCGAGGCCTGTCGTCGGATCAAAGTCCACTACGAGAAGCTGCCCTCCTACATGACCATCGAGGAGGCGCTCACCAAGGAAGGCGAGCCGATCCAGGACTACGGCGACGGCCGCAACATCCACAAGTTCGTCAGCTACGAGTTCGGCGACGTCGAGGAGGGGTTCCGCGAGGCGGACTACGTGCGCGAGGACCTCTTCTTCTACCAGGGCAACACCCACCTGCCGATCGAGCAGCACGCCTGCGTGGCGTACTACGCGCCCGACGGCAAGCTCACCCTGTGGTCGAGCACCCAGACACCCCACTACGTGCATCGCGAGCTGGCGGGCGCCCTGGATATGCCGCGCTCGCGCATTCGGGTGATCGCCACCCCGGTTGGCGGTGGCTTCGGGGGCAAGAGCGAGCTATTCAACCACGAGGTGGCTGCCTGCAAGCTGGCCATGCTCTGCGGCCGCCCCGTGAAAATCGCGCTCACTCGCGAGGAAGTGTTCTACTGCCACCGCGGCCGGCACCCGGTGCTCATGAAGGTGAAGACCGGGGTCAAGAAGGACGGGACCATCACAGCGATGCACTTCCAGTCGTTCGTCGACGGCGGGGCGTACGGCAGCTTCGGTGTGGCGTCGGTGTACTACACGGTCACGCTCAATACCATCGTGCAGGAGATCCCGCGCTACAAGTGCGAGGCCGTGCGCGTGTGGACCAACAAGCCGCCCTGCGGCCCCAAGCGCGGGCACGGGCTGCCACAGCCGCGCTACGCGCTGGAGATCCACTTCGACAAGATCGCGCGCGACCTGGGCCTAGACGTGGTGGACATGAAGCTGCGCCAGGCGGTGAAACCCTTCTCGCGCACGGTCAACTACCGCCGCATCACGAGCTGCGCGCTGCGGGAGTGCATCGAGAAAGTGGTCGAGGCCTCGGGGTTCCGCGAGCGGCACGGCAAGCTGCCATATGGCCGGGGGCTGGGCCTGGCGGCCAGCGCCTATATGTGCGGCGCCGGGACGGCGATCTATTGGAACCCCATGCCGCACAGTTCGGCGATGATCAAGCTCGACCGCGGTGGCGGCGTGGCGCTGCTACAAGGCGCCACCGATATTGGCCAGGGCTCCGACTCGGTGATGTGCTACCTGGCCGCCGAGGTGCTCGGCGTGCGCGTGGAGGACATCCAGCTCCTGGCGGCCGACACCGACTTCACGCCCATCGACCTGGGCAGCTACTCCAGCCGCGTGACGTTCATGATGGGCAACGCCGTGGTCGAGGCGGCGCGCAAGCTGCGCAAGATCCTGTTCGAGGTGGTGGCCGAGAAGCTAGGGGTGCCGCCCGAGCGGCTCACCGCGGCCAACCGCCGCATCTTCGTGCGGGACGATCTCACCAAGTTCGTGCCGTTCGACGAGGCGGTGCAGATGGCCGAGGCCCGCTACGGCCAGCTGGTGGCCGCCGGCAGCTATACGCCACCCAAGATCTACGCGCCGTACAAGGGCTCCACGGTGGGGCCGAGCCCGTCGTACAGCTTCGCGGCTTGTGTGGCCGAGGTGACCTGCGATCCCGAGACCGGCGCGCTCCACGTGGACAAGATCTGGATCGCGCACGACATCGGGCGCGCCATCAACCCGCTGCTGGTGGAGGGGCAGACCGAGGGCAGCGTGTACATGGCTATCGGCGAGGTGCTCATGGAGGAGCAAGACTTCCGCCGCGGCCTCCACAAGCGTCCCTCGCTGCTGGACTACAAGAGCCCCACCTCGCTCGAGATGCCCGAGGTGGTGACCTTCCTGATCGAGAACCCCGACCCCGAGGGGCCCCTGGGGGCCAAGGAGGCGGGCCAAGGGCCGCTGCTGCCGGTGCCGCCGGCCGTGGCCAACGCGGTGTTCGACGCGATCGGCGTGCGCATCGATGAGACGCCGATCACGCCGGACAAGATCCTGAAGGCGCTGGACAACGCCCGGGCGGGCAAGCCGGCGCGCTATGGGCCGGAGCGCGTGCCGCCCGTACAGTTCCCGCCGCCGATCAAGGCCGAAGTGCCGCCCGAGTGGCGCCACGGCATCCCCAAGCCGGAGGACTACCCCGACCCGGCCAGCTACACGCAATACGTTGGAGGCAGCGGGCTATGATGCGCCTTCCCCCGTTCCGCTACGTGGCCCCGCGCAGCCTGGGCGAGGCGGCGGCGCAGCTCGCCGAGCACGGCCCGGAGGCGATGGTGGTCGCGGGCGGGACCGACCTGTACCCGAACATGAAGCGCCAGATCCAGACCCCGCGCGTCCTGATCGGGCTGCGCAACCTCCCGGAGCTACGCGGCGTGCGCGGTACGCCCCGCGACGGGCTGGTGATCGGGGCCAACACCACGCTCACCGAGCTGAGCCAGGACCCGCGCGTCCGCGAGGCCTACCCGGCGCTAGCGCGGGCCGCCGGCCAAGTCTCGACTGTCCACCTGCGCAACATGGGCACACTCGGCGGCAACCTGTGCCTCGACACGCGCTGCACCTACTACAACCAGGACTACGAGTGGCGCGAGGCGCTGACGTTCTGCAAGAAGCGCGACGGCACGACCTGCTGGGTCGCCCCCGGCAGCCCGCGCTGCTGGGCCGTGCAGTCGTCCGACTGCGCCCCGGTGATGGTGGCCATGGGCGCGCGTGTCCGCCTCGTGAGCGCCCGCGGCGAGCGGGTGATCCCGGCTGCCGAGCTGTACCGCCACGATGGCATCCAGTACCTCACCAAGGAGCGCGACGAAATCCTCACCGAGGTGCTGCTGCCGCCCGCCGAAGGCCTGCACACGACCTACTGGAAGCTGCGCCGGCGCGACTCGTTCGACTTCCCGATCCTCGGCGTGGCTGTGGCCCTGCGGCGTGACAATGGCACGGTGCGCGAGGGGCGCGTGGTGCTCGGCGCCGTCACCTCGGCACCCGTCGTAGTCGAGGAGGCGAGCACGCTGCTCGCCGGCCAGCCGCTCACGCCGGAGCTGATCGACCAGGTGGCGGTCAAAGCCCGCGTCGACTACGCCCGGCCGCTGGACAACACCGATCTGAACATGACCTGGCGCCGCCGTATGAGCGAGGTGTACGTTCGCCGGGCCCTGCGCGAGCTGGCGGGCCTGCCGGTGAGCGAGTTCGACCTGCCGCTGAAGCGCCCGAGTGTCAACTGAGCGTGACTACTGCCTGGTCGCCCACGCTCTCCCGATGCGCCGCGGGCGCCGTGGGCGGCCGGGCGCTCCGCAGCACGGGGAGGCAGGGCACGTGCGAGTGACCATCCGCCTGGGCGAGCCGTTGTGGCGCGCGGTCGGCGAGCGCAGTGTGGCGCTCGATCTGCCCCGGCCGGAGGCGACCATTGCGGAGGTGATCGCGGTGCTGGAGGCGGCATATCCCCGCTTCCGGGCCGAGTGGGGGCCGCACACGGTCGAGGCTGGAGACGACCCGATCCTCGGCCGCTTCGTCGTGTTCGTCGACGACCAGCTCGTGCAGGCGAGCGAACTGCCGGCGCTGCGTGTCCGCGACGGCGCGGCTCTGATGCTCGTCTCGCCGATGGCGGGAGGGGCGGTCTGACCCGCGTCGGCGCCGGTAGCGCCGAGCGCGCCCCGGGCGTGAGCCAGCCCGTCAGGCGCTGCGGGCCCCCATCGGACGGGCTCAGGCGTGGTCGCGCAGTCGGGCGACGAGGCGCGCCGCGCGAGCCTGGCCCTCCTGACGGATCGCCTCGGTGTCGACGGTCTGCAGTACGCCCTTGTCGACGACGATCCGGCCGTCGACCAGCACGGTGCGCACGTCGCTCGGGCGGGCCACGAACACCAGGTGCGACTGTACGTCGTGGACCGCCACGTTGTGGAGCGTGCCCAGGTCCACGAGGATCAGGTCGGCGCGCTTGCCCGTCTCGATGCTGCCGAGCTCGTGCTCCAGCCCGAGGGCGCGGGCGCCATGCTGGGTCGCCATGCGCAGCACGGTCTCCGGTGGCAAGGCCATCGGATCTTGCCGGCGCGCGCGCTGGAACAGCGCCGCGACCTTCATCACCTGGAACATGTCCTGGCTGTTGTTGCTCGCGGCGCCGTCGGTGCCGAGCGCCACCGGTACGCCCGCCTGGAGCAGCTCGACCACGGGCGCGATGCCGTCGCCGAGGAACCCGTTGCTGACGGGGTTGTGGGCGACACAACAGCCGTGCTTGGCCAGCGCGGTGATCTCGCCCGGTGTGAGGTGCACGCTGTGGGCGGCCAGCAGCGGCGGCTCCAGCGTGCCCAGCGTCTCGAACCAAGCGACGACGCCCTCCGCCCCCTGCTGGGCGCGCACGGCCTCGACCACGCTAGTCGCCTCGGCCACGTGCGTGCTGATCCCGATGCCGTGCGCCCGCGCGAAGGCGTGCGTCTCGCGCACGAGCGCCGCACTGGCGTTGAGCGGCGGGGTATTGGGGCCGGTCCAGACCTGCAGGCGTCCCGCCTCGATGTCCGCGCGGTGCCGGTGAAGTAGCGTCTCGCAGGCGCGCAGCCCGGCTTCGGGTGTCTCGATGACCTCTGGCGGCGCCAGTCCACCCACGTCCATGATGGTCCGTGCCAGTACGCCGCGCACGCCCACTCGCGTGAACGCCTCGATGACGGCCTCGGCCAGCTCGGGCGTGCGGTTCAGGAAATGATGGTCGACGACCGTCGTCACCCCGCCCTGCACGGCCTCAGTCAGGCCCACGAGCGCCCCCGCCAGCGAGTCCTCGGGCTCCAGCACGCGCCCCGTGTGGTAGACACCGCGCAACCACTCCAGGAAGCCCAGCCGCTCGTACACGCCGCGGATCAGCGTCTGGAACAAGTGGGTGTGGGCGTTCACTAGCCCGGGCAGGAGTACACGGCCGCGCGCGTCCAACTCGCGCACGGTGCCCGAGACAGGCGGGACGGCGCCGGCCGGGTACACGCCGGCGATACGCCCGTCGGCGATCGCTACGGCGCCGTCGGGCAGGATCGTGTTCGCGGCGTCCAGGGTGACTACGGTCGCGTGTGTGATCAGCAGGTCCACATCGACGTCCTAGCGCAGCTCCCAGCGGTATTGCAGCTCCCACAGCTCGGCGGTGCCGTCCGCTGGCTCTATGATCCCTGTTTCCTCCCAGACGCGCCACTCGCCGAAACTACCCGCGCGCACCAGCCAGTAGCCCGTAGCAGCGTACTCTACGGTGAAGGTCGGTCGCAGCGTGCGCGCGACGAGACGCGCCTCGGCGGGCAGCGGCGCCTGCTCGACGAACAGTGCCAGCACCTCCGGCGGGCTGAGCGAGGAGGCAGCAGACAGCTCCGGCGGCTCGGTAGCGGCCGATAGCACGGGGGAGGGACCGGAGGTGGGCAGCACCATAGGGGTTGCGGTCGGACTAGGCGCTGGGGTGGCCGAACTCACTACCTGCCCCTCCGGCGCGCTGCCATCGATCGGTGCAACCGGCTCGAGCCCGGGGGCAGAGCGGAGCCAGAAGTCGACGGTCGAGCAGCCAGCGGCCACCAGGCCGCCGCTGACCAGGGCCGCCAGCAGCGGCAGCCGGGGGGACGCGCGGCGACGAGGGGAGGAGAGGCCGCGGGAGGCGCTGCCCAGAGGGAGACGGGAACAGAATCGCTTCATCGCGGCTCTCGTGGCTGCTCGGGCGACGGCCAGGACGGGCCCATCGTGGCCTCCCGGGCGGCATCCAGCGTGCCCACGGCGCCGAACGGCTCGTAGCGCAGCGTACCCACTAGGTCGTGGATGTGCCCGATGCCCTCGGCGTCGAGGAACGCGCGCAGCCCGAGGATCGTCTCGTGCATGGCCGTGGGCCGCGGGAAGTTGGCAGTGCCGATGGCCACCGCCGTGGCGCCGGCGAGGATGAACTCCAGCGCGTCCTCGGCGTTGCTGATGCCGCCCATGCCGATGACCGGCACCTGTACGGTCCGCGCGACCTCCCACACCATCCGCAGGGCCAGCGGCTTGATGGCCGGGCCGGAGAGCCCGGCCGTGGGCGTCCCCGTGCGCGGGCGGCGCGACCGAACATCGATCGCCATGGCCACAAACGTGTTGATTGCCGAGATCGCCGTGGCCCCTGCGTCCTCCGCGGCCCGAGCGATGTCGGCGATCCGCGTGACGTTCGGCGTGAGCTTGGCGATCACCGGCCCGGCGAAGCGCTGGACCACCCCCTCGATCACCGCGGCCACGTGGCGGGGGTTCGCGCCGATCTCGAGCCCGCCGGCCTCCAGGTTCGGGCAGGAGATGTTCACTTCCAGCGCGGCGACGCCAGGCACCCCGTCGAGTCGCGCCGCCAAGTCCCAGTATTCCCGCACGCTCAGCCCCCCGATGCTGACGATCGTGGGCACCTGGTAGCGCGTGTAGGCGGGGAGGATATGTTCCAGGAAATGCGCGACACCGCGCGAGGGAATGCCGACCGAGTTGAGCATGCCGGCGGGTGTCTCGGCCAGCCGCGGCGAAGGGTTGCCGGCGCGCGGGTGGTAGAAGATCGTCTTGGTGACCAGTGCGCCGAGCTGGTTCAGGTCCACCAGGGCGCCCATCTCCGGTCCGAAGCAACCCGAGGCGGGCATCACGGGGTTTTGGAGGCGCAGGCCGCGGCCGAGGTCGACCGCGAGCCGCGGGTCGTTGTAAGGCGTCGCCGGCGCGCGCTCGCTGCCGTCACTATCCGGAATCGTCTCGCGCATGGCGCCTCTCTCCCGCTGGGCGCGCCGCCGCTCAGGCCGCCTCCACTTGCAGGCAGCGGAACACGGGCCCGTCACGGCACACCAGCGGCGCCTCCTCCGACTCTCCCACGGCCCCATGCGAGCAGCCATGGCAGTAGCCGATCCCGCAGGCCATATGGGCCTCTAGCGACACTTGTACCTCGACGCCGTACGGCGCTGCCAACCGCACCGCTAGGGCGATCAGCCGGTGCGAGCCACACACCAGGATCTGCTGCACGCGGCCCGCCTCCACCAGCGGCGCGACGAACGCGCCCACCCGGGCGGGTGCGCTGGTGCCGTCGGCGTCGTTGACGGCGAGCACCTCGGCCTCTAGCCTGGCGAACAGGTCGAGTCCTACCAGAAACTCGCGCCGGCGCGCGCTCACCACGGCATACACGCGCGCGCCCTGGGCTGCCGCGCGCTCGGCCGCGGCGGTCAGCGAGCAGGTCCCGATCCCACGCCCGATCACCAGCAGGCCGGCCAGCCCCGGGCGCAGGCGGAACGGCTGCCCCACCGGCCCCATCACCTCGGCCACCTCGCCAGCCGCGCGCTCGCTCAGCACACGAGTGCCCGTGCCGACGACGCGGTAGACGATCTCGAACTCCTCGCTCGCCGGAAGGTAGCGATACACCGCCATTGGGCGGGGCAGCTGGGGATGCACCTCGAGCGCGCGCGTGGGCTTGATCATGACGAACTGGCCGGGCGCGCCCCGCGCGATCTGGGGGTCGCGCAGCCGCAGGAGGTAGTGCTCCGCCGCGATGCGGTACTGAGCGGTGATCGGGGCGGCGGCGAAGCGCGGCGGGGGGCGCTCGCTCGGATCGGGCGCCAGGACCTGCAAGGCCACACCGGGAGGAAAGACGCTCACCCGTTGTTCTCCAGCAAGCCCTCGTCGAGAGCCAGAATCGTATGGTAGAGGACGCGCACGCCCGTCGCGATGTCCGCGATGCTCGTCCACTCCTCCGGGCAGTGGCTGAGCCCCTGGTGGCTGGGCACGAACACCATGGCCGCCGGTAACAGGCGCGCCAGGATCGCCGCGTCATGCCCCGCGCCGCTGTTGAGCACCCGATGCGACACGCCAAGGCGGTTGCACACGTCGCGCACGCGCTGGCGCAGCCACAGTGGCAGCACGACGGGCGATGAGTCGCCCACCTTCTCCGCCTCGAGCCCCACGCCGCGACGTGCCGCCACCTGCTGCGCCAAGGTGAGAATGTCCTGCGCCGCCTCGCGCTGCCGATCGCCATCCACGTCGCGGACATCGACGTAAAACGTGACGCGGGCCGGCACGGTGGTGATGCTGTTGGGCCACACGTCCAGCCGTCCGACGGTGGCGACCGTGGTCCGTCGTCGTGGCTCGCGGGCGAGCTGCTCGATGCCCAGCACGATCTCGGCCGCCGCCGTGAGCGCGTCGCGCCGCACGTGCATGGGGGTGCCGCCGGAGTGGTCGGCGCGGCCGAGCACGCGCAGCCGCAGGCGCGTATTGCCGGCCACCGCCTCTACCAGCCCGATCGCCTTCCCTTCGCTCTCCAGGAGCCGGCCCTGCTCGATATGCAGCTCCAGGAACGCGGCCAGCTCATTCGGGGCCCAGCGCACGCTCGGGAGCTGGCGGGGATCTAGGTCCAGCGCCTGCAGTGCCTGCCCGAGCGTGACCCCGTCGGCGTCGCGCAACCGCTGCAAGTCGCCCGGCTGGAGCTGGCCGACCACGGCCTTCGAGCCCAGGCAGGCCTCGCCAAACCGCGCGCCCTCCTCGCCCACGAAGGCGATGACCTTGAGCGGGTGCTGGAGCTGCCGCCCGGCGCTGGTTAGTAGCCGCACCACCTCGAGGCCGGCCACCACGCCCACCACCCCGTCGAACCGCCCACCCTGTGGCACCGAGTCGAGGTGCGATCCGATGCCGAGGGCCGGCAGGTCGGCGCGCTGGCCGGGGAGGGTGCCGATGGTGTTGCCAAAGGCATCGACCGCCACCGTCAGTCCGAGGTCGGCCATCCAGCCGGCGACCACACGGTGCGCCTCCCGCTCGTCGGCGGTGAGGGCCAGGCGGCTCACCGCGCCCTCCCCGTCGCCAGCGATCTCGCTTAAGCGCTGGAGCATGTTCGCCAGCCGCGCGGGGTCGGGCAGTTGCTCCTCCGTCGCAGGCGGGGATGCGGCGCGGGACGCGTGTGCCTCGGACGCAGCGAGCACGGACTGATGGGCTGCAGGGTCGGGATGGGCACCGGTGTCTGGCGGCGCCTTAGCCATGCTGCCCTCCTGGCGCCAGCGGTTGGCGGGCGTTCGAGAGCGGCTGGCCGCGTCGGCAGGCCGGACAGGTCTCGGGCGGGTAGGTTTCCACCCGCACGAGAGCGACCGGGCGCTCGGTCCCGGTCGCGAGGTCCACCAGTGCTGCTACCGTGGCCAGCGTCGCGTCGCGCGCTTCGAGCAGGGCACGGGTCAAGCGCGGCTCCTGGGGGTCGCTGATCGCGGGCGCCACAAACACCGCGCGCGCGCCCGGCGCGATGGGGGCCGAGGCCGTGATCAGTCCCTCGTGGTCGAGGATCCGCACCACGGGACGCTCCAGCGCACGCCCGACCACGTAGCCGAGCACGGCGGCGTCGAGCGTGTCCCACACGGCGACCAGGTCGTAGGAGCCGGCGAGGCGGGCGGCCAGGGCCGTGCCCAACCGCTCGGTGGCCACCGGGTCGATCAGGGGGTCGAACCCCTCGAAGCGCCGTACGCGGTGGAGCCGGCCGGCCTCGAAGTGGTCGGCCACTACGGCCTTTTGCTGCTCAAGCAGCGCCCAGACCTCGGCTTCCTCCATGCTACGTCTCCGCCTGTCCGAGAACACCACTCCCCTGCCCGCGGAGCGGGCCGCACCGACGGTCGAGTGGGGAAACGACAGCGCGTCAGAGCCCGAGCTGGCTGCGACGGAACAGCGGCCAGAACTGGAGCCCTTCGGCCGCCAGCGCCTCGGCGGCCCCCTCCTCGCGGTCGATGACGACGATGACATCCTGGACCACGGCACCCGCACGCCGTAGCGCACGCGCGGCCTGAATCGCCGCGGTTCCGGTGGTGACCACGTCTTCGAGCACGGCCACGCGCTCACCGGGATACAGCTCGCCCTCGAGCTGGGAGGAGGTGGCGTACGCCTTCTGCGCCTTGCGGACGATCACGAACGGCAGGCCGAGGTCGAGCGACACCGCGGTGGCCAGCGCCACGCCCCCGAGCTCGGGCCCTGCCAAACGGTCCGTCCCTTCCGGCACCAGCTCAGCCAGGAACGATGCCACGCGGCGCAGGAGGTTCGGCTTGGTCTCGAACAGGTACTTGTCGAAGTAGTAGTTGCTCGTGGCGCCCGAGCGCAACACGAAGCGACCGCGCAGGTAGGCGGCATGGGCGATATCCTGGCCTAGCTCGTGCAGACGTTGCTCGCGTGGTAGGGCCAGCTCGGGCGCGGTGAGCATCGCATCTCCCTGGTCAACACTACCGGCCCCATTATACGATACCGTGGGCGGCGGCCATGGCGTGCCGCCCACCGGAGGGGGGATGGTCCCAGACGACGAACAGCTAGCCGAGCGTCCGGCACGCCTGACGCACGTGATCTACAACGCGGCGCTCGGCCACGTCCGCGTGCGCTCGGAGGACGCGCCTGCCACTACTGTCGAGGTGCCGCCGGGCGACGTGCGGTTTCGCCGAGTGGTGGGGGCGTCGGAGCCCGAGGCGGCGCTGTGGCTCGATAGCGCCGAGTGCACGGCCCTAGTCCGGCTGCTCGAGTATGCGCTGTCCTCCTTGCGCATCGCGCCCACTTATCAGCCCACCTTGGCCGCCCTGCAGGCCAAGGT
>JADGHJ010000022.1 GCA_019686175.1 Chloroflexota bacterium
ACACGCCCCCGCGGCGCAGCCAAGTGCCGCAAGGTTCCCAGCGTCCCCACACGGTCCATAGTCAACATATGCTATACCCCGTTCGCTACGGTAGCTCAATTTGCGGGCTACCCCTTGGCCGGGCCGCACCTCCATTACGTTACTGACCATGGCATAATTATAGTGTCAGCGGGATAATATGTGCGGCCGATCAGGGCAAGGTCGGCCCGTTTCCGCTCAGCCGTCAAGTTCGCGACTGACGACGTCCGCGGCTGTCCTGAGCCTGGGGGGGTATCGCAGTGTGCGTCGGCTGGCGTCAGAGAAGCGCGCGACGGCTGGAGTTCATGCCCAGCCTGCCGGCCCGACATCGGCGGGTCGAGCTGAGTAGAGCGGCCTGGGGCGATCAGCTGGTGCCACCGGGGGTTGCTCCAGCAGCCACGCTGCCGGCGGAGTGCTGGTAGCCGCGGGGGCTGGAGCCTCCCCCCGGCCTGACCTGGACCTCGTCCCGCGTGCCGTGTCCGTGCTCTCATAGCGCAGTGCACCTGCAGATCGCGGGCCAGGCAAACCTTGAGATGTGCGGAGGGTTTTGATACACTCGCGACTGGCGAGGGGTGTTGCGAGCGCTCCTCCGCCAGGGCCCTTCGCGGTGGCAGCCGAACGAAGGGCCCAATTACGTGCCGGGCACGCTACCGCCGTCCGCACTCACTCATCACGGCAATGACCACCGGTCAGTGCGGTTGCAGACATCATCGATGCGCATGCCAGGCCGGTCGCTCACCCCCGCGTTCCGAGAAGAGCTCTGCAGCACCCCGCTAAGAGGGCATACACCAGCTGGTTACGCGGGTCGTGGCGCTACTGGACCTTGTCGGACGGCGAGAGGCTCCGTCGTCGCTGCACATTGGTGCTGCCGTTCTTGATCCGCATTGACCTGGTCGTTCGCCGGCCACTCAAGGCCTGCAGTCCGGTGGCGCCGTCACGCACCCCCGGCCCCCTTGCGCCGCCACGCCTGGCAGGGTGTTCTCTGCAGCGTAGGCTACATGCCCACTTGCAACTTGTCAACCCCCCGGAGACAGCCGGCCCGACCTGTCAACACCTCGCACACGCTCAGGAGTCGCGTCGCGCTGCCATCTGCCGCTCCTCCCAGTCGTGTGGTGGCCGTTGCTCCGCGGATCGTTGGCGCGTCTCTTCCGCCGTGACCGCTCGGTGGGTCAGCCAGATGATGATGGCCCCCAGGATGAAGAACACGACCACATACGCGACGAACGGCAACAATGTAGCCACCGTTTCCATGCCTCCCGACTCCAAGCAAGCAGCGTCTCCTCCCAGTCTCCGCCGGCGCGGTTGCTGTCGCCATCGTTCCCCGTAAACATCCCGTAGACCGCGAGCGGGAGTACGTACCGCGCCACGCGCAGCATCGCCACGGCCGGTTACCTCCGCTTCGGAGTGTTTGCGTGGTAGTTACCGCCGCTCAGGCACCTGTTGATGTCCGCTCCGTACACTAGATAGCGGGAGAGCGCAGCCATGCGACACGGTGGGGCCAGGTGGGCGACCAGCACGCCCTCGGGTAAAGCGAGCGCCCTATGACGCGGCGGACAGAACGCCCGTCTCGGGCGCCCACTACGCGGCCGGCCCCGACACTGGCCGCCGTTTTACGAGCCGTCGACGACGGCGTGGTGTGGCTGGACCGTGGTGGCCGGGTGGTGTTTGCCAATCCGGCGGCCGGTCGCCTGTTTGGTGTGTCGGTAGGGGGGCTCGTGGGACAGCCGTTGCACGCGGCCATGCCGCACGCCGCGCCGGGCGAGAGGGCCTGCGTGGCTGACGGCTGCCTACTCCTGGCGACCCTGGTGGACGGGCTGCGGCGCCGGCTAGCGGCCTACCGGTTTCGCCGTTCGGACGGTTCCGAGTTCCTTGCCGACTGTGCTACTGGCGCGCTGCGCGCGGGCGGCGGGGTCGCGGGGGCCGTGCTGCTCCTGCACGATGTGACCGAGCAGCACCGCGCGGCGGAGGAGCAGCGCCGCCTGCTCCGCCAGGCCGAAGCGGCCGAGGCGCGCTTCCGCGCCCTCCTCGAATCGGCACCCGATGCCATCGTGATCACGCGGCGCGACGGGCGGATCATGCTGGTGAACCGTCAGGCGGAGGCACAGTTCGGCTACGCGCGCGAAGAGCTCCTCGACCAGTCGATCGAGATCTTGGTGCCCGAGCGGTATCGCCAGCGCCACGCCTGGCTCCGCGCCGAGTACCACGCGGCGCCCCGCACGCGCCCCATGGGGGCCGGGCTCGATCTCTACGCTCGTCGCAAGGACGGCAGCGAGTTTCCGGTCGAGATCAGCCTCAGCCCGCTCGCACTGGATGGCGACGTGCTCGTCACCGCCATCATCCGCGATATCACGGACCGCAAGCGCGCGGAGCGACAGCTCCAGGAGACCGCCGCGGCCTTGGCCCAGCAGACCGCCGAGCTGACGCGCTCGAACGCCGAGCTGCAGCAGTTCGCCTACGTGGCCTCGCACGATCTGCAGGAGCCGCTACGAATGGTGGCCAGCTACACCCAGCTGCTCGCGCGGCGCTATCGCGGCAAGCTGGACGCCGACGCCGAGGAGTTCATCGCCTTCGCGGTGGACGGCGCGCAGCGCATGCAGCGGCTGATCAATGACTTGCTGGCCTATTCGCGGGTGGGGACCCAAGGCCGACCGCTGGAGCCGGTGGACTGCGAGCGGGTGCTGGAGCGGGTGCTCGCCGATCTGAGCGCGGCCATCGCCGAGCGCGGGGCTCTGGTGACCCATGACCCGCTGCCGGTGGTGCGAGCCGATCCGGTGCAGCTCGGGCAGGTGTTCCAGAACCTGCTGAGCAACGCTATCAAGTTCCACGGCGCGGCGCCCCCGCGCATCCATATCAGCGCTACCCCTGAGGGAGATCGCTGGCGCCTGGCGGTGCGCGACCACGGGATCGGCATCCCCCCGGAGTACGCCGAGCGCATCTTCGTGATCTTCCAGCGCCTGCACGCCCAGCACGAGTACCCTGGCACGGGGATCGGGCTGGCCATCTGCAAGAAGATCGTCGAGCGCCATGGCGGCCGTATCTGGGTGGAGTCCGCACCTGGGCAAGGTGCTACGTTCTACTTCACGCTGCCCACGGTGGAGGGCGAGCCATGAGACCCGGCTGGAGGAGCGCTGCTCGCCCCATGGAGATCTTGCTGATCGAGGATAACCCCGGCGACGTGCGGCTGACCCGAGAGGCGCTGCGCGACACCGAGGTGCACACCCGTCTGAGCGTCGTGGCCGACGGCGAAGCCGCGCTGGCCTTCCTGCGCCGCGAGGGGCCGTTCGCCGAGGCGCCGCGGCCGGACCTCATCCTGCTCGATCTCAACTTGCCGAAGCGCGACGGACGGGAGGTGCTGGCGGTGATCAAAGGGGATCCCGCTTTGCGCGCGATCCCGGTGGTGATCCTCACCACCTCCAGTGCCCAGCAGGACATCGTGGGCAGCTACGACTTACACGCCAACTGCTACATCACCAAGCCGGTCGACCTCGAGGGGTTCCTGGCCGTCGTGCGCTCGGTGGAGCGCTTCTGGTTCACCGTGGCGTCGTTGCCGGAGCGGAACGATCATGGCGCCTGATGGCCTGCGGGTGCTGCTCGTGGAGGACAACCCCGGGGATGCGCGCCTGATCCGGGCGATGCTCGCCGAGGTGCCGAGCCTGGGCTGGCACTGGCAGCATGTGGATCGGCTGGCCGCGGCTCTGCCGGTTCTAGGCGCCGGGACGGTCGATGTGGTGCTCCTGGACTTGAACCTGCCCGACGCGCGGGGCCTGGAGAGTGTAGAGCGCGTGCAGGCCGTGGCGCCGGAGGTGCCGGTCGTCGTACTGACCGGCTTGGACGATGAGGCGACGGGGCTGCGCGCTGTCCAGGCGGGCGCCCAGGACTATCTGGTCAAGGGGCAGGTGAGCGGCGAGCTGCTGGTCCGCGCCGTGCGCTACGCGTTGGAGCGGCGACAACTCCTCGCCCGGGAGCGCGCCGCCCGGCTGGAGGCGGAGCGGCTGGCCGCCGAGCGCGCCGCCATTCTCGGGCAGATCGCCGATGGCGTGCTGATCGCCGACCCGACCGGCCGCATCACGTTCATCAACGAGGCGGGCCGGCGCATGCACGGCCTCGATCCGACCGCGGAGCCGGATGGTTTCCAGGCGCGCTACGAGCTGGTCGCGGTGGACGGGATCCCTCTGGCCTCCGCCCAGCAGCCGTTGTGGCGCGCCGCGTGTGCCGGCGAGACGATCCGCGATGCCGAGTTCATCATCCGCCGTGCGGATGGCTCCGAGGTCATCGTGCAGGGCAGCGCCGCGCCGGTGCTGGCCGAAGACGGCACGCGGTTGGGAGCGGTCCTCGTCCTTCATGACGTCACGGAGCGGCACGCGCTGGAACGGGAGCGCGACGAGTTCTTCAGCCATGCCTCCCACGATCTGCGCACGCCGCTGGCGGCGATCAAAGCCTCGATCGGCGTCGTGCTGGCGAACGAGCCTGCCGACTTCCCGGCACCGTTACATCGCCTATTGGTAAATATCGACCAGGCGGCCGACCGGATGGCCGCGCTGGTAGGCGACTTGCTCGACATGACGCGTCTGCGCGCCGGGCGGCTGCGGCTCCGCTGGGAGTGGACGGACCTGGGCGAGCTGGCCCAGCGCGCCGCGGCTGCCATCGAACCGCTGGCCCAACAGCGCGACCAGCGGGTGCAGGTGGAGGTCCCGTCGGGCCCGTTGCTGGCGCCGGTCGACGCGGCGCGCCTCGAGCGCGCGTTGCTCAACCTGCTCACCAACGCCCACCACTACGGCCGACCGGGCGGTCACATCGCGCTGCGGCTGGAGCAGTCTGGGGACCACGCGCGGCTGGCGGTCAGCGACGACGGTCCGGGCATCCCGCCCGAGTACCAGGAGCGCATCTTCGAGCGCTTCTATCGTCTGGACAACGATCCGGCCCGACGCACGCCCGGCGCCGGCTTGGGCCTGGCGATCGCCCGGGCCATCGCCGAGCTGCACGGCGGCCGTTTGTGGGTCGAGAGCACGCCGGGCGCCGGCAGCACCTTCGTGCTCTTGCTGCCCTTGGTGCCGCCGGCCGACGCCGTCCCAGAAGAGCGACTACCCGAGGAGACGCGATGAAGATCCTCGTCGTCGACGACGACCCCCACATCCTCGATGCCGTCACCGTGGGCTTCCAGCTCCACTGGCAGGACTGCGAGGTGCTGGCGGAGACCGATGGCGAGCGCGGGCTAGCCCTGTTCTACGCGCACGATCCCGACATCGTCGTACTCGATGTCAACCTGCCGGGCCGTAACGGCTTCGAGGTACTGCGGGAGATCCGCCGTGTGAGCGATGTGCCGGTCATCATGCTGACGGCGCGCGGCGAGGAGACCGATCAGGTGCGCGGCCTCGAGCTGGGCGCCGACGATTACATTACCAAGCCGTTCGGCCATCTGGCGCTGCTGGCGCGAGTCCGCGCCGTGCTACGCCGGGCTCAGCTGCCGGCGCCCGCACAGGCGCTACCCGACTTCGTGGCAGGCGACCTGGCGATCAGCTTCCAGAGTCACCGGGTCACGCTCAAGGGCGCGCCGGTGAAGCTGACACCTGTCGAGTACAAGCTGCTGTACCACCTGGTGCGCAACGCGGGGCGCCTGATGCCCCACGAGGCGCTGCTCAACCGCGTCTGGGGGCCGGAGCACGGCGCCACCACCGACTATCTGAAGGTGTACATCAGTCGGCTGCGGGCGAAGCTGGAGCCCACTCCGGACAGTCCGCGATACATCGAGACCGAGCGGGGGCTCGGCTACCGCTTCGTGAAGCCGCAGCCCGGCAGCTAGTGGGCGGCCGTGTGCTGTCCCGGCAGCACGTGATCGCCGCCTTGAGCGGATCAGGAGACGATCGGATGGCAGGAGCCCATGGAGCTCGCGTCCCAGGGGGCCGGATCTACATCGAGGATCCGCCGATCGCGCGCTTCCTATTCTCGGACACGCGCATGGCGCCGGCCTGGCTGCTGCTCCGTCTGTGGCTGGGCTGGGAGTGGCTGGAGGCGGGCTGGCACAAGATCGGCGACCCGAGCTGGGTACAGACCGGCACCGCAGTGCGCGATTTCTGGACGCGTGCTCTCGGTACCACCCCCGCAGGCACTCCGGTGATCGCGGTCGACTGGTATCGTGCATTCATCCAGTGGCTCTACGATCACGAGGCGTGGCGGTGGCTGGCGCCGCTCATCGCCTGGGGCGAGGTGCTGGTCGGTATCGCGCTGATCCTGGGCCTGTTCACGGGCATTGCTGCGTTCGGTGGCGGGTTCTTGAACTGGAGCTTCCTCATGGCGGGCACGGCTAGCACCAACGGCCTCATGTTCCCGGTGGCGGTGCTCTTGATGCTCGCCTGGAAGGTGGCCGGGTGGTGGGGCGTCGACCGCTGGCTGCTGCCCGCGCTCGGCACGCCCTGGGAGCCGGGGCGGCTGATCGTCCGCCGTGTGCCGCCACCGCCCCTCCGGGCATAGAGCAGCGTTCGGCAGGGGTGGGCTTGTCGCCGCCGTGCACGGCTGGCGGCCCTGCGGAGCGGCGGCTCCACCAGGTCGCCAAGGGCGGTGAAGCCGCTCAAGGGCGTGGACCCGTCCATCAGAGCCGGCGCAGCACCTGGCACTGCGGCGCGGCTGCCTCGCGCAGCGCCAACAGGCGCTCGACGGCTCGCTCACCCACGTGGAGCAGGTGTTCCCGCACCAGGGTGGCCGCGCGCTCGCCATCGCGGGCCGCGCCGCCCGCGACGATGTGGCCGTGACCCAGGTGCGGTCGCTCCAGCGACTGGAGATAGCGCTCGACCTCTTGCTCCAGCTTCTCGATCATCGCCTGGAGGCGTGGCCGCGCGAGCCGCTCCAGCAGCACGGCGTAGAAGGCTCGGGTGAGCTGCATGCGCGCGGTCATGTTGGCCTCGCCCTGGGTGCGCTCCTCGATGGCCTGCAGACGCACGATCTGGTCGTCGGTCAGGTGAGGCACCACGTGGCGGACCGCCTCGCTGAGCAGCACGGCGCGGATCTCGAACAGCTCGGCGATATCGGCCGGGGTGCGGGCTACCACCGTGGCGCCGCGGTGGGCCTGCATGCGCACCAGACCCTCGGCCTCGAGCTGAAGCAGCGCCTCGCGCACCGGCACGCGGCTCACGCCGAGCTGCGCCGCGATCTGGTCCTGCACAAGGCGCGTGCCGCCCGGCAGCTTGCCCGTCAGAATGCCGTGGCGTAGCACCGCGGCGACGAGCTCCTGAGCCGTGCGCCGCTCGCGCAGCGCCGCCGCACCCTCGAGCGCGCCAAGGTCGACCCCTTGCTCCATCTCCGGTCCCACCTTCCCAGCCCTGCAATTGTCCACCTGCTAGCCGAGCAAAGTCGCATTCAATATAATGCATGCACTTGTCGAGCGGGCTAGTGCGCTACGGAGGTGGGCCCATGCTGCTCCCGGGCCTCGGCAGTTCGCGATCCTCGCTCGCGGGTTCCCTGCTGGCGACTACGCTCCTGATGGCGTGCGGCGCGCCCGCGGCCGTGCCGCCTCCTACCGTCGGGGGCGTCGCCCGCCCCGCCACCGTCGAGGCCGCGGCCGCCTCGTCCCCCACGCCTGCGCCCGTGCGCGTGCGGGCGGCGTCGAGCGCCGTGTCCGGGGTGATGGCGCCGTTGTGGGCGGCCCAGGAGGCGGGCCTGTACACGCGCGAGGGCCTCGAGGTCGAGGTACTGGCTTTCCCCAGCGGCAACGAGAGCGTGAACGCCATGGTCGCGGGCGAGCTGGACTTCGTGCAGACTGGGGCGGCGTCGGTGGTCGGCGCGGCCCTCGGCGGTGCCGACACTGTGGTGCTGACCACGCCCTGGCGCACGATCATCGCCGCGCTCATGGTGCGCCCGGAGATCGCCCAGCCCGCGGACCTGCGCGACAAGGCCGTGGGCGTCTCCCGTCGCGGCACTAGTATCGACAGCGCGGCGCGCGTCGCGCTGCGCCACGTGGGCCTGGAGCCCGACCGCGACGTGGCCATCACCCAGTCGGGCAACATGCCCAACATCCTGGCGGCGCTGGAGGCGGGCCGCATCCAGGGCGGCGTGATGTCGTACCCGTTCGCTACCCTTGCACGCCGCGTGGGCATGCGCGAGCTCCTGGACGTCGCCTCGCTCGGCGTGCCGTACGCCTTCACGGGCGCCACCACCCGGCGCGGGCAGATCGCCGAGCGGCCGGACGTGGTACGGCGGTTCGTGCGCGCGCAGGTCGCCGCGGCGGCGCTGCTGTACCGCGACAAAGCGTTCGCCCTGGCGGCGTTCCGCAAGCACCTCCAAACCGACGACGAGGATGTGCTCGAGGACACCTACGAGATCTACATCCGGCGCTACCTCCAGCTCACGCCGCTGCCGGACGAGGCGTCGATCCAGGCGGTGCTCGACGAACTGGCCAGCGAGATCCCGCGGGCGCGTGAGGCCAACCCCCGCGACTTCTTCGACGACCGCTTCGTGCGCGAGCTGGAAGAGAGCGGCTTCATCCGCGCTCAGACCTGATCCGTGCGCTTGGGAGGAGCGATGGGCGATCCGACGCGGCGGTACGGCCTGCTGCTGCCGCACTTCGGCGAGCATGCCTCGCGCGAGAACCTCCTCGAGGGGGCGCTGCTGGCCGAGCGGCTGGGCTTCGATTCGGTGTGGGTACGCGACCACCTGGTGTTCCACCCCCATGGCATGGAGGGGCAGGACCGCACGCACGTCGACCCGATGGTTACCCTCGGGATGATCGCGGGGGTTACCCAGCGCCTCATCCTCGGCACCGGGTCGTTGATCCCCTATCGCCATCCCATCCAGGCGGCCCTGGCGCTCAGTTCGCTCGAGCACGTCGCCGGTCCCGGGCGGGTGATCGCCGGGTTCGGCATCGGCACCTTCGACCACGAGTTCGTGGCTGCGGGCCTCGGCGGTATCGACCGTCGGGAGCTGATCGAGGAGCAGGTGCGGATCATTCGCCTGCTCTGGACCGGCGAGCCGGTGAGCTTCAAAGGCAAGTTCTACGAGTTCACCGAGGTGGACATCCATCCGATCCCATCGGCGCCGGGCAGCATCCCGATCTGGTACTGCGGCAACTCGCTGGCCAGCGTGCGGCGCGCGGTGGAGTACTGCGAGGGCTGGATGCCCGGCCGCATCACCATCAAGACCTTCCGCAAGCGAGTGGCGCGGCTCCGCCGGCTGGCGGCCGAGGCGGGCAAGCCCGTGCCCACCGCGGCGGCCATCCCCATTACGAGCCCGGGCCGCACGCGCGAGGAGGCCCTGAGCAAGGTGAACTGGCAGGAGATGATGGATCAGGCGCGCAAGCAGTGGGAGCTACCGGACTCGGGCAAGTGGGAGACGCCCGAGGACCTGGAGGGCGCACTGATCTTCGGCCCGCCCGAGACGATCGTGCAGGAGACGCGCAAGTACCACGCCGCCGGCCTCAGTCACATCGTCTACGACCTGCGCTTCCGCTTCGACGAGTGGCTGGAGTGTGTGCAGATGCTCGGCGAGGAGGTGCTGCCGGTGCTGCGCCGGCTCGACGCGGAAGATGCCGCGGCTGCCCCCGCGGCACGGGAGGCGTGATGCGAACCGAGCGCGTGGAGTTCTACTCCGATGGCGTGCTGCTGCGCGGCCTGCTGCGCCTGCCCGACGCGCCCACGTCCGAGCCGCTGCCAGCGATCGTGCAGGGGCCGGGCTGGCTGGGCCTGGCCGAGCAACAGAGCTACGTGCCGTGGCACGAGGGCCTCACCGCCGCCGGCTATGCCGTGCTGGTCTTCGACTATCGGGGCTTCGGCCGCAGCGAGGGCGAGCGCGGCTGGGTGCGGCCGGACTGGCAGCTGGAGGACTGGCTGAGCGCGGTGACCTACTTGGAGACCCGGCCGGAGGTCCACCCGCGCCGTATCGGTGCGCTAGGCATCGGCGGTACGGGCGGCGGCAACGCCATCCTGGCCGCGGCGGTCGATCCCCGCATCCGCGCAGTGGCCGCCCAGTCGGTGGTGGCCGACGGCGCGGATTGGCTGCACCGTATGCGGCGTGAGTACGAGTGGGTAGCCTACCTGCAGCGCCTGGCTGCCGACCGGCGCCGTTGGGTGCGCGAGGGCACGGGCGAGCGCGTGGACCCGCGGGAGGGCCTGATGGTCGAGACGCCGGAGCGGCGCGCGGTGGGCCACAAGCGCGATGTGGACGACCTGATCCCTCGCGAGTTCTGGCTGCGCAGCGCCGACTACCTGCTCCGCTACCGCCCGCTCGACCACGTGCACCAGATCGCGCCGCGCGCGCTGCTGATCACGGCCGTGGAGGACGACGTCGTGACGCCGGAGGACCATGCGCTCCAGCTCTACGAGCGTGCCGGTCCGCCCAAGAAGCTCATCCGCCAGACCGAGACCACGCACTACCGCGCCTACACGGACAACTTCGCGCCGCTGCTGGCCGAGATCGTGGCCTGGTACGACCAGTACCTGCCGTACACGCCGATCGAGAGTCGCACCACCGCGCGCACTGACGAGCAGGTGGTCTGGCTGCCTCGGCCCAACGCCATTGCATCTGCACGGGAGGCATGACAGCGTGAGCGACCAGCAACCGAAGCGGCCTGCGGCCCGACCGGAGGAGAACCTCTCCCTGCAGGAGCTGCTCCAGATCGAGGTGCCCCGAGAGCGCGTCGAGCGCCTCAAGCAACTCTGCCGGGTGGACGACCCGACCATCTCCGAGGAGGTGTTCGAGTACCTCATCCGTCAGCAGGCCCAGTGGGTGAACATCCAGTACGCACGCTTCCTGTCCAGCGTGCAGTTCAGCGAGGCCGATGTCGACGAGCTGCTCGTCAACGCCATCGACACGCACGCTCACGGTGGCTCCGACCCGTTCGAGCGCCTGCTGCTCGAGGATGAGATCGGCTTCGACTACACGCGGGCGGGCTTCCGGGCCATGGTGGTGAAGACCTGGTACACACCCTCGGCCTCACGCAACGCGCTGGTCCAGAAGTACGTCGACCGCTTCGCCGCCGAGCACGGTCTGCGGCCCGTGCAGTGCTTCGGCGGGGTGGTGCTCAATTACTCGGTCGGCGGGTTCAACCCCGAGGCGGTCAAGCGCTGCCTGGGCTTTCCGGGCATGAAGTACGTGTGGATGCCGATGGTAGACAGCTACTGGCACCGCCGCGTCGTGTACGACGACTGGTCGGGCTACGGGCTGCATTTTCTCGACGAGCACCGCAAGGTGCTGCCGGTGGTGCAGGAGATCCTGCGTATCATCGCGGACAACGACCTGGTGCTCGCCTCGGGGCACTACCCCTACGAAGATACCGTGATCCTGGTCGAGGAGGCGCGCCGGCTGGGCGTGAACCGCATCGAGATCGTGCACCCCGCGCACATCCACTCCAAGCACACCATTGCCCAGATGAAGGAGGAGGCGGCGCGCGGAGCGAAGCTGATGCTCAGTGCGCTGGGTGCGTTGGTGTTCCCGCTGCACGAGGCCGGGCCGCTGTACGCGGCGCGCATCGTCAAGGAGGTCGGCCCGGACAACCTGGTGTACGGCTCGGACTTCGGCCAGATTCAGAACTTCCCCCACATCGTGGGCGCGCGCTGGATGGTCAAGCAGCTGCTCACCTGGGGCTGCACGAAGGACGAACTGCGCAAGGTGTTCCAGGAGACCCCGGCCAAGCTGCTGGGCCTGCCCTGGCCACCGCCCGAGACGCCGGTGGTGCCGCCCTCGGAGGACGCGCAGCGCGCGCTCGCGCCGAACAAGCTGCGGCCGAGCGAGGACACGGCCTGTCTGTGCTGAGCGCCGGGCGAGGGTTAGGCCGCCACGGTGGCCTTGCGCGGGCGACCGCGCTTGCGACGCCCGCCCTCGGGCTCGGCCAGCAGCCGGCGCGCCTCGACGCGAGTGTACACGTACTCGCCGCAGTACAGGCAGCTCGCGTCACCGTCGTAGCCGCGGTACATGGGGCCGCCGCAGCGTGGGCAGGTCGTGGGTGCCGGGATGGTCTTCAGTAGCGACATCTCTGCTCTCCTCACCCTGACTGACGGGCACGCTCATTGTCCACGCTGCCGCCCGCTCGGGCTGTGAGCTAGTTCACAGCCGCGCGGTTAACCGCATCACCACGGGTATGGCGCGGGGTAGTGGCCCGCGCGCCGAGGCCCCTAGTCTCACGGCACTCTTCGGCCGATATCTGGAGTAGTCGCGGCTGCGGCGAACCGCGCTTGGCCGGCCGGTGGCCGCTCGGATGGTCGGGGGCGCGATGACCTTGAGGGAAGTGGTCGAGACGACGCGTGAGGGCGATCGCCCAAGCTACCAGGACACCTTGCGCGCGCTGGGCGCGCTGGTCGATGCCTGGCGCGTCCGTTGCATGCGGCTGTGGGTCAGTCCGGCCGGGGTGCGGGTGGTGGTGCCTACCCGCTTCGGCGAGCGCTGGTTCGCATGGCCGCAACTCCAGCAGATGGCCGAGGCGCGCTCGCGGTTGCGCGGCCAGCGCCGGCCCAGTCCGCAGGTGCCGCCAGCGCGCTGGGAGGTGGTCCTGCGACTGGCCGGCCACGCCATGGACCGGGCGGGGGGACAGTACTTCCTGGTCGAGGCGGCCCTCGGCGGCCGAGGGCAGGCGGCGACATGTGTGGTCGAGTCGCCCCAGGGTGTGGTGCTGACGGCCGAGGAGGCCGTGCGCCAGCAGGTGGAGATCGCCTGGCACTATTGGCGCCGCGGCCGTCGCGGCTGAACGACGATCAGTCTTCGCCGCGAGGCGCAGGCCGGCTACGGGCCGCCCTGGGCAGGCGTGCGTTTCGTCGAGCGTGGTCCGCGGGGGATGCCGGCAACGAAGCAGCGGCAGAGCTACCGCGAGGCCATGTACGCCTCGTAGGCAGCGGCGAAGCGCGGCGAGCGCTCACGCAGTTTGGCGTGCTCGATCAGCCCCGTGCGCATGACGTAGTCGTAGGCGAACGGCAGCGGGTCGAGGTGCAGCTTGTCGCGGAAGTGCTCGTACCAGACGAAGCTCCGCGCCGCGACACCGAGGAAGCGCTCGACCCCTGGCCGGCGCGTCTCTTCGAACCGCTGGAGGGCCGTCGGCACGTCAGGTGTGTCCCGGAGGGCGTGGAACAGGTGGATGGCGTCCTCCAGCGCCATGCGGGTGCCCGAGCCGATCGAGAAGTGCACCGTGCGCAGGGCGTCGCCGAGCAGCACGATGTTGCGGTAGCTCCAGCGCTGGTTGGTGATGGCGCGGTAATTGATCCACAACGAGCGGTTGCTCAGCAGCGGGTGCCCGTCGAGGTCCGGCGCGAAGACGCGCTCGCAGTAGGCGCGGCTCTCCTCCTCGGACATGAACGCGAAGCCGGCGTTGGCCCACGTCTCCGCGTCGCACTCCACCACGAACGTGCTCTGATGGGGGCTATGGCGGTAGTGGTGCGCCACGAACGCCCCGTGCTCGTTGGTGCGGAACGTCAGGGTGAGCATGTCGAACACCTTGGTCGTCCCGTACCAGACGTACTTGTTGGTCAACACCTCGGCGGAGGGCTGGAAGTGCGCGGCGTACAGGTCGCGCACCACGCTGTTCACGCCGTCGGCCCCCACCACCAGGTCGCAGTCGCGGAACAGCGACAGGTCCGTGAGGCGCTGCTGGAAGCGCATCTGGACGCCGTGGCGCCGACAGTGCTCCTGGAGGATGCGCAGCAGCTCGAGCCGCGACATCCCCGAGAACCCGAACCCGTCGATCACCACCTTCTGGTCGCGGTGCACGATCGCCTGGTCGTCCCAGCGCTCCAGGCAGCGATCGATGTCGGCGAACGAGTCGGGGTCGGTCTCCTCCAGGAAGGACAGGGCGCGGCCCGAGAAGACGATGCCCCAGCCGTAGGTAGCATCTGGCGGGTTCTGCTCGACCAGCCGCACCTCGTGCGAGGGATCGTGCTTCTTGAGCAGCAGGGCGAGGTACAGCCCCCCGGGGCCGCCTCCGACGATCCCGATCTTCATGCCGTTACCTCGTGATGGCGGGATTCAGCGAGGAACACGCTCTGGGCCATTCTAAACGGCCACGGGCCGCGCTTTCACCGCGGCGCGCGCCCCAGCCAGCCGCGCACTTACTGGGGACGAGCGGGCGCGAAGGCCGGCACCCCGAGCGAGAGCTGCTGCATGCCCCCGACCGAGTACAGGATCTGAAGCACCTCGACCAGTTCGGCGTCGCTGGCGCCGGCGTCGCGGGCGCGCTGCGCGAGCTGGCGCGCGCCGGCCTCGCGGCCACGCGCGACGTCGAGCGCGAAGGCGATCAACAGCTTGGTCTTCACGTCGAGCGCGCCGGGGGTGTACAGGGCCTGCTCGCGGATCGCCTCGACCAGCCGCGCGAAGGCGGGCGCGCGGCTGCGCAGTTCCTCAACATAAGCAAGCGGCGGGATGTCGACCATAGGCTCCCCCGAGGGTCGGTCGGTGACGCGAGGGCCTCGCAGGCGTGGCTAGCGGGCGCCGACGCGGTGCGCGCCAGGCGCTGTGTCGGGTGCTGCGGGCTCGTCCCCACACGCTGGCTCCGTGTCCCCCCGGCACCCCCGCTTACGGCTGAGGCGCCAGCACTTCTTGCGTGACTGCAGGCAGAGCTGCTGCTCGGCGGCCGACAGCGGCGGCGTGTTCTGGAGGCAGATGATCTGGTACAGCAAGGGGCGGCCCTCGGCGTCCGCCAGGTCGTCTACCGCCCAGTGCTCGCGGTACTGCGGGCAGGCGTGCGGGAAGCGACGCCAGTTGGGGTTATCTGGAATAATGGCGCCACCTCCTTCCTGACTGCCGGATTGTAGCACAGCCTTCCGGGGCCCGTCGCCGCCGCGCGCCGCTGGCCGCTCGTGCGGTCGGCAGGGCAAAATGGTGCGGTGACACGCCAACCGCTATACTGGCCGCACGGGGGGTACATGGAGCGCACGCTCATCATCGTGAAGCCGGATGCTGTGCAGCGCGGGTTGATCGGCGCTGTGCTGAGCCGGCTCGAGGCGCGCGGGCTGCGGCTCGTCGCACTCAAGCTGATGCAGATCGACGAGGCGCTGGCGCGGCGGCACTACGCGGAGCACGAGGGCAAGCCGTTCTTCGCCGGCCTCGTGGACTACATCACCTCCTCGCCGGTCGTGGTGGGCGTGCTCGAAGGGCCCAACGCGATCGAGGCGGTGCGGGCGACGGTCGGGGCGACCAATCCGGTGAAGGCGGCCCCGGGCACGATCCGTGGCGATCTGGCGTTGGAGATCGGCCGCAATCTGGTGCATGCATCCGATGGGCCGGCCACGGCCCAACGCGAGATCGCCCTGTTCTTCCGAGACGCCGAGTTGCTGAGTTACGAGCGTGCCATCGATCGCTGGGTCGTGGAGTAGCGCGGTCTCGACTCGTCGAAGGAGCCGGCCGTGCAGGTGCGCTTCTGGGGCACACGGGGCTCGATCGCCGTCCCCGGTCCCACTACGGTGCGCTTCGGGGGGAATACCTCGTGTGTCGAGATGCGCACTGCCGCCGGCGAGCTGTTCATCTTCGATAGCGGCACGGGTATCCGCGCGCTCGGCCAGGCGCTCCTGGCGGCGGGCGGGCCCGTGCGCGGTCACATCCTGCTGAGCCATACGCACTGGGACCATATCCAGGGCTTCCCGTTCTTCGCCCCGGCGTTCGTGGCTGGCAACGAGTTCACCATCTACGCCGGACGCGACCTCGATCGGGACCTGGAGAGCGTGCTCGCGGGGCAGATGGAGTACACGTACTTTCCAGTGCGGCTCGCTGACATGGGAGCGACGGTCCACTTCCGCGACCTCGACGAGGGCGAGTACGCGATCGGTGGGGCGCGCGTGCAGGTCCAGTACTTGAATCACACCAGCCTGACCATGGGCTACCGTGTGCAGGCCGACGACCGCGTGCTGGTGTACGCCACGGACACCGAGCCCCACGACCGCACGCCACGCCCGCTGGACCGGCGCGGACAGGCGTTGTGGCCCGTTCACGAGGGCGACCGCCGCTTCGTCGAGTTCATCCGCGGCGCCGATCTCCTGATCACTGATGCGCAATACCTGGCCGAGGAGTTCCCGCAGAAGCTCGGATGGGGACACTCCAGCGTCGAGCACGCCGTGGACTTCGCGGTTGCCGCACAGGTCCGCCGCCTGGCCCTGTTTCACCACGATCCGGGCCGTACTGACGAGGGGGTCGCGACGCTGCTCGCGCGGGCCCAGGCGCGCGCGGCCCGCCAGGGCGGTGGCCTGGAGATCCTCGCTGCCGCCGAGGGGCTCACGCTGACGATATAGAGGGGCAACAATGCACGGCGAGCGGCCCTGCGTGCTCATCGCCGAAGGCGATCCGGAGCTGCTGAATGCGCTGCTCGAGTTGCTCGAGCGCGACGGCTACCGGGTCCTGGTGGCGCGCGACGTCACGGAAGCGGTCGAGTTGGCGGTCACGCACCACGCCGACTTGCTGCTGCTCGATCTCGCGCTGCCGGGGGGAGGCGGCTATCGGGTTGTGGAAGCCTTGCGGGCGCGTCTGTCCGAGCGTGAGCCGGGAGTAATCTTCCTCACCAGCATGGCCCAGCCCGAGCGGATCCGGCAGGGGTTCGCCGTCGGCGCCGTGGACTACATTACCAAGCCGTTCAGCCCCGCGCAGCTCCGGACGCGCGTCCGCACCTGGCTGCTGCGCCTGGACAGGCCCGATGCGGCCGGAGGTGCGGCCACCGCCGAGCCCGAGCCCGGCCCGCCGTAGGCCAGTAACGCCGGGATCGTGTGCCAGCGCTTGGCAGCATGGCAGACCACCGACGCCGCGCGGGCGCACGGACTAGCTCGATCAGCCCCGGAGCCACTCACTGGGCCACACCAGCTCGCAGCAGAAGCACTCGCGGCACTCGGAGAGCGCGTACTCTAGCCACTCCTCCAACTCTGGCTGGCCGGGCAGGGTCGCGTAGCTGCCTGCCCAAACGGCCCACACCTCGCCGGTGCGGCCCACGACCAGGATGGCCGGCGGGGCGGGCTGGGGGAGCAGGCCATCGGCCGCTAACCGCTGGGCAAGGCGCTGTGTCGGATCGACGAGGCTGATAAGGGGGACGCCGCCCACCGGCGCGCTGGCCACCACGACGACACGCGCGCCCAGCTCCTCGAAGCGCCGCCGGGCCGCGGCAAGCATCGCCAGGTACCCTTGGCCGTCCGGCGCCGCTACCTCGTGCAGGTACACGACGAGCGGCCAGCGCCCACGGTAGGCCCACAGGGGCGCCGGCTGGCCATCCGGGTGTCGCAGCTCCAACCCGGGCAGCAGGTACCCCGAACCCGGGCCAGCGGGTAGCCGGTGCTCAGTCCCCGCAGGCGATTGCTCCATAATTCGTTCCCCTCGGATCATGTGTACCATGCCTCAGTGGGAGAGCGCGGAGGGCAGGGCGGTTCCGCCGCGCGTGCGGGGATGGGCGCCGGTAGGTGCGGGCAACGGTGGGGGGGAGGAGGCGCGAGGCGGGAGGCTAGCCATGCTGTCGACAGAGCAGATCGTCCTGCGACTGGCAGTGGCGACAGTGCTCGGGGCGATCGTCGGCCTCGAGCGCGAGCGGCTGGAGCGCGCCGCAGGGTTACGCACTCACGCGCTAGTCGGCGTTGGCGCCGCGCTGTTCATGATCGTCTCGGCGTTCGGCTTCGACGACGTACTGGGCACCCCGAGCGTGGCGCTCGATCCGTCGCGGGTAGCTGCGCAGGTCGTCAGCGGCATCGGCTTCCTGGGGGCCGGCACGATCATCTTCCAACGGGAGATCGTGCGAGGGTTGACCACCGCAGCGAGCATCTGGGCAGTGGCTGCCATCGGGCTGGCGGCGGGCGGCGGGCTGTTCCTGGCGGCCGTGGTGGCGACCGCGCTGGTGCTGCTCGTGTTGGCAGGGCTGAAACCGATCGAGAACCGCTTCTTCCTGCACCGCCGGCTGCGCCTGCTGACGCTGATCGTCGACCGCCGCATGGCGTCGCTATACGCCATCGAATCGGCCATCGAGGCAGCCGGGCTGCGCCTGGAGCGGCTACTCGTCGAGCACGGCCCGACCGAAGACGAGGACCGGCTCGACCTGGTGCTCGGCCGCCCGCGCGCGGAGGCGCTGGACGCCCTCATCGATCACCTACGCCGCCTGCCCGGGGTGCGGCGCATCAGCTCGGTCCGGCAGCCCGCCGGGCTCGTCGGCGAAGCACGCCCCCCGTCCGTTAGTGGCCGCGAGGAGGAAGACAGCGTGTAGCGTCGCTCACGCGTCCCGGCCGGCCCGCGCCGCCTCGATGGCCGCACGGACGCGCTCGGGGGTGAGCGGGAGCTCGGTGAGCACCACGCCGAACGGTGCCAGGGCGTCCTCCACCGCGTTGCTGATCACGCCCAGCGAGGGGTAGATGCCGCCCTCGCCCAGCCCCTTCAGCCCCTCACGATTGCGGGGCGAGGGCGAGCAGAGGTGCCCTACCGCGATCGGCGGCACCTCGGTCGCGCCCGGCAGCAGGTAGTCGAGGTAGCTGGCGGTGAGTACCTGGCCCTGTTGGTCGTGGACGATCTGCTCGTATAGCGCCGTGCCGATTCCCTGCGCTACCCCGCCGTGCACCTGGCCGTCGGCCACCAGCGGATTGATCACCGTGCCGCCGTCGTGCGCCACCACGTACTTGAGCAGGCGCACGGCGCCCGTCTCGGGATCCACCTCCACCAGGCAGGCGTGCGCGCCGCAGGAGTACACCTTCGCCTCGGGCCGCCAGTACACGGTGGCCTCGAGACCCGGCTCCAGGTCGGGCGGCAGCACGTACAGCGGCGGCGGCGCGGCCAGCGTGCGGGCCACCTGGGCCAGCGGCAGCCGGCGCTCGGGCGCGCCGCGCACCCAGATCTCGCCGTCCACGAGCTCCAGGTCCTCCGGGGCCGCCTCCAGCATCACGGCGGCCATGCGCAGGGCCTTGCGCCGCACCTGGAGCGCTGCCTCGCTGGTGGCCATGCCCGCCGTCACGCCGCTGCGGCTGGCGTAGGTGCCGCCACCCAGCGCCACGCCCGCCGTGTCGCCGCCGACCACCGTCACGTCCTCGACGCGCACACCGAGCCGCTCGGCGCAGAGCTGGGCCAGGGTGGTCTCGTGGCTCTGGCCCTGCGAGCAGGCGCCGGTGATGACAGTCACCTTGCCGGTCACCTCCACGCGCACCACGGCGCTCTCGAACGGGCCGCCGCCCGTGGGCTCGACGTAGCAGCCCATGCCGATTCCCAGATAGCGCCCCTCCGCGCGGGCCCGGGCCTGCTCGGCGCGCTGGTGCGGGTAGTCGAGCAGCTCCAGCGCCTGGCGCAGCGCCGCCGGGTAATCGCCGCTGTCGTACACCATCGGCGCGCCCTCGACGTCGCGCAGCCCCACGGCGAACGGCATCTCCTCGGGGCGCACCAGGTTGCGGAAGCGGAGCTCGGCCGGGTCGAGGCCCAGCGCCCGCGCCGCGCGGTCGAGCAGCCGCTCCAGGATCCACACGGCGGCGGGGCGACCGGCG
The DNA here is from genome assembly GCA_019686175.1 of Chloroflexota bacterium. Classification (GTDB taxonomy): domain Bacteria; phylum Chloroflexota; class UBA6077; order UBA6077; family JAJPHF01; genus JADGHJ01. The sequence continues at coordinate 19,404 of JADGHJ010000022.1, forward strand.
GCGCGGAACGGCGCGATGGGTGTCTTGGTGGTGTACGCCACGCGCATGCGCGCCTGGTAGTTGTGGAGCTTGTACGCGCCCGGCAGGGTGATGATCGTGTTGTACGGCACGACGATGCCGAACGGGGAGTAGGCGCCTTGGTCGGCGATGAAGTCGTTGCGCACCCCGAGGATCATGCCGTCGCGGCGCAGGGCGATGGCCGCGTGGTGCTCCTGGTCGCGCGAGGCGTAGGCGGCCAGCAGGTTCTCGCGGCGGTCCTCGATCCACTTCACGGGGCGGCCCACCAGGCGCGCGGCGATGGGCACCGCCGCCTCCTCCTGGTAGAAGCGGTTCTTGACGCCGAACCCGCCGCCCACGTCGGGCGCGATGACCCGCACGGCGCCCCAGGGCAGTTCGAAGATCTCGGCGAGGACGCGGCGCGCGGTGTGCGCCGACTGCGTCGAGTCCCACACGGTTAGCTCGGGGCCTTGCTTGCCATCGTCCCAACGGGCGACCACGCCGCGCGTCTCCAAGGGCTGGCCACTCATGCGCTGGATGCGGAAGTCGTGCTCGACCACGAGATCGGCCTCGGCGAAGGCGCGGTCGACATCGCCGAAGCCGGCGGCCAGCTCGCAGGCCAGGTTGCTGTCCAGGTCGTCGTGCAGCCGCGGCGCGTCGGGCGCCAGAGCTGCGCGCCCACTAGTCACCGCCGGCAGTACCTCCCAGTCGACCACGATATCTTCCAGGGCGTCCTCGGCCAGGTACGGGTCCTCGGCCACCACCATGGCCACGGCCTCGCCGACGTAGCGCACCCGGTCGCGCGCGAGCGGCCAGTGCATGCGCGGGCGTAGCGCCGGGTGCGGCACGAGCATCGGCAGCGGGCGGGCCCAGCGCGCGATGTCGGGGAAGGCTAGAGCGGCGACCACGCCCGGCCGCGCGCGGGCCCGGCTGAGGTCGATGCGCCGGATGCGCGCGTGGGCGTGGGGGCTGCGCAGGAACACGGCGTGGAGCATGCCCGGCAGGTGGATGTCCGCCACGTAGCGGCCGGCGCCGCGCAGCAGGCGCGGGTCCTCTTTGCGGCGCAGTGGCACCCCAAGGTAGCGCGCCGCGCCGGGCGCGAGGTGGGCAGGGTGTGGCTCAGCAGCAGCCATGGCGGTCTCCGGGCGGATGGTGTCGAGGGGATGGTGCTGGGCGTGGCGGCGGTCTGTCAAGCCGGCCGGGATCGCTGGGGGCCGACGACGTGGCGCCGGCCGGCCTGCCGCCCTGTGCCAGAGCGAGCGAGCCATGCTATCGTGGGAGCGCACGAGCAGCGGCCGGTCGTCAGCGGAGCGGGTAAAGGGAGGAAATAGCAGAATGGGATCGACAGGCCACACTCCACCCAGGCAGTGGCGGACCTTTGGGCTCGTGGCCGCCGTACTAGGGGCCGTGGCTGCCGTGGGGGTCTCGCGGGCGCAGGAGACGCCAGCCGCGGGCAGCGTGGCCGCTCAAGGGCTGCCCACGACCAACCAGGGACCGCAGTTCCACGAGTGGGGGCCGGGGCGCGGGGCGCCCGAGGGCGCACGCCAGGTGCCGCCGCCGCACGCCGCCGCACCGGAGGCGCCCGCGCCGGGAACGCCGGCACCTGGGGTGCCGTCACCCGCCTGGGGTGGCTGCAGCTACAACTTGGCGGGTACCTGGCTCGCCTCGGGCCAGGAGACCACGCCCACCGCATTCCTGTACGACGGCACGGTGAGCGTCACCCAGTACGGGCCGTGGCTCCAGGCCGTGGAGACGCAGGGCGGTGGGCAGACTGCCTACTACGGGCGGTGCAACGGCAGCGAGATCCGCTTCGACGTCTACTCCAACGGGGAGTTCATCGGCTACCAGGCGGGCAACGCGATGCCCGGTGGTCGCTGGGGGCAGGTGCGCATCAGTTTCGATTGGGCCACCTTCGTGCCGCAGTATGCTACCGGTACCGAGCACTGGCGGCGCGGCGGGCCGCTGTATTAGCCGCGGCGTTCGTCGGCGCCGACCCGGGAAAGGAGCGAGCGTCATGGCAACCCAGATGGCGGACGTCACCGCGCAGGGAGCGCACTTCGCGCGGTTCATCGCCGCCATGCGCACCCTGTGGGGAGAGGATCCCGAGAGCGCTCGGACGGGCACGCCGGAGTTCGTGGCGCGGGCTCAGGCGCTGCTGGAGGAGCTACTGCGCGGCGCGCCGCCCGACGAGCCGTGGGTCGCGGGGCTGCTTGCCGACCGCGTGAGCGCCCGCGAGCTGTACCGTGACCCCGACTACGGCTTCATCCAGATGGGCCACTTCCATGGCCCTGCCACCCCGGAGGCCCGGATGGGTGGCGTGCCGCACGACCACGGACCGTGCTGGGTGCTGTATGGCGTGTACCGCGGTGGGATCGAGATCACGCGCTATCGCCGCACCGACGACGGCCGCGACCCCGCGCGTGCCAGCCTGGAGCAGGTGGAGGTGGCGGCGATCACCCCGGGTATCGTGCGGCCATACCTGGCCGGCGAGGTGCATCGCACCCGGCAGCTCAGCGCCGAGGGCTCGCTGGTGATGCGTTTCTTGAGCGGCGACCTGGACCGCGTCGCGCGCTACCGCTACGACCTCGCCACCGGCCAGCGCACCCGCATCTAGCTGTCCGCGCGAGACCGTGCGTCCGCAGGCAGTCAGGGCGGCGATCTCGATCCCGCAGGGGTGCCGGCGGGGTCCAGGAGCCAGGTCTCCAGCGGGCCTTTGCCCTTGACCTCGACCACGCCGCGCGGCTGGAACGCGTAGGCGTGCTTGAGCGCCTCATAGACCGGGCGCGTCACCTGGATCGCGCCCGGCACGCCCTGCGATTCCATACGGCTGGCAATGTTCACCGTGTCGCCCCAGAGGTCGTAGATGAACTTGCTGCGCCCGATAACGCCCGCCACCACCGGCCCGCTGTTGATGCCGATGCGCAGGCGTAGGTCCAGCCCACGCTCCGCGCCGAACTGCTCCACGATCCGCAGCAGCTCCAAGGCCAGCTCGGCGATGCGCCGCACGTGATCGCTGTGCGGCTCGGGTACACCGCACACTGCCATGTAGGCATCGCCGATAGTCTTGATCTTCTCTACCCCGAGCCGCTGGGCGGCGGCGTCGAAGGCCGAGAACAGGTCGTCGAGCAGCGCCACCAGCTCGTGGGGCGACGTGCGGGCCGCCATGGGCGTGAACCCGACGACGTCCGCGAACAGCACGGTGACCTCCGCAAATGCGTCAGCGATGGGGTCCTCGCCGTCCTTCAGTCGCTCGGCTACGGGCGCCGGCAGGATGTTGAGCAGCAACTGCTCGTTTTCGCGGTTTTTCGCCTCGATGATCGCTTGCTGCTCGCGGATCGCGGTTACCATGCGATTGAACGATGTCGCCAGCGTCGCCAGCTCGTCGCGGGTGGACACCCGCACCTGCGTGTCGAGGTCGCCGTTCGCCACCCGCTCGGCGCCGTGCGTGAGTGCCTCGATCGGCCGCACGAACGCCCGGGCGACGAGCAGCGCGGCGAGCACCAGGGCGACAGCGATGACCAGTGCCAGCACCAGTACCCGCGCGAGTAGCGCGTGAACCGGCGCCAGCGCCTCGTCCAGGTCGATCTCGGCGATCAGCGCCCAGTGAAGGCCCGGGATGGCCAGTGGCGCGAACGAGGTAAGTGACGCAACCCCCCGGTAGTCCGGTCCCGTGCGCGTGGCTGTCTCGCCCGCTAGCGCGGCGCGCGCCGCCGGCGTGTCGACGCGCTCCTCCAGGATGGTGGTGCCGAGTGCGCGGATGCGCTCCGCTACGGCTAGTGGAGTGCCTCGCTGGAGGAGCAGCGCCGCGTAGCCGTCGGGATCCTCGAGGAGGAAGCGCGAGTTGGAGCGCATCAGGTGGTCGTCGCCGACCAGATACGCTTCGCCGGTGGCGCCGAGGCCATCGCGCCGCCACTGATAGTTCCCGGTCATCAGACGATCCAGCTCGGCGATCGAGAGGGCCACGACGAGAATCCCGACGCGCTCGCGGCCATCGTCGATGGGCGTGCCCAGGAACAAGCTCGGCTGGCCGAGAGCGGGCGGGTACTCCGAGAAGTCGACGATCTCCACGTCATCGAGGTCGTCGACCGTGGCCAGGAAGGCCGCCAGGGCCGCCAGCGGGGTGTCGCGCCACGGTCCGGCGCGCAGGTCGGTGCCGAAGTCCGGCGCCTTGCGGACCGAGTACACCACTACCAGACTCGTGGGGTCGATGAGGTAGACGTCGTGCATGCCCAGGCGCTCGGCGAGGTTGGCCAAGAAGGGATGGTAGCGCGCGTGCACGGCCGCATAGCTGGGATCGTCGGTCTCGGCCAAAGTGTGGCGCTCTGGCGAGACGTCGTCCGGCGGCTGGGGTAGGTAGCGCGCTTGGAGGTACCGCGTGAGCGTCTGCGCTGGCCATACCGCCGCGAGCGACAGGGGCGTGCGCAGCCGCTCGTTCAGCGCCGGCAGGAACGCATCGCGGTAGTACGCGGTCAGCCGCGCGTCGGCCTCGGGTGGGATTGGCTCGGCCGCCAGCGCGGCGGCCGCCGCGCTGAACTCGCGCATCGCCGCGATCAGGGCCGGGTCGCGGTCGAGTGTCTGCAAGCGGGCGCGTTGCAGCCGAAAGTACGACTCGACTTGGTCGGTGCGCGCGGCGCGCAGGCTGGTCAAGCCCTCGACGACCCGCGCTTCGAGTGCGGCCTGCGCACTGGCGTAGGCGACCACGGCCACCGCGACCACTGCGCTCAAGCCGGTGGCCAGCATCATCACTAGCAGCCGGTTGCGGATGCTCAGTCGCTCGAGCAGTCGCGTCATGCGTCGCTCAGCGGGCTACGGTGGCCCTGGTGCCGACCGGCTCCTGGAGGTACACGCCGCGTCGGCCGTTCTGCCGGATGCGCCACAGGTCGCGGAGCATGCGCAGCGAGTCGCGCACCAGCTCCACGCTGCTCTGCTCGCCCAGGTACAGGAAGTAGACCGGCAGCTCGACGATGCGGTACCCGCGCTGTCGCGCCACGTACAGCAGCTCGACGTCGAAGGCGAAGTCGTCGAGGCGCAGCCGCGGGAACAGGTCGCGCGCCACCTCCCCGCGCAGGACCTTGAACCCGCACTGGGTATCGGAGACCCCCAGCTTCAGCAGCCGGTTGACGATGGCGATGTAGGCGCGACCGACGAGGTAGCGCTGGTAGATGTACGAGAAGTGGCGCGGATGCAGGGCGAACAGCGTCCCCGCGTGGCTGCGTGAGCCGATGGCCAGGTCCGCGCCGGCTCGCAAGGCGGCCAGGAACGGCGCTACGCCCTCGATCGGGTACACCAGGTCGGCATCGGTGTACAGGACGTACTCCCCGCGAGCATGCGCCACGCCGTTGCGGATTGCGTAACCTTTGCCGCGGTTGCCAGGGTTGCGGACCAGGCGCACGCCCGGGCACTGCTCGGCGTAGGCCTCCACGATGCTCGCCGTGGCATCGGTACTCCCGTCGTCCACCACCAGCAGCTCGGCGTCGCCGCGCGCTCGCAGCCAGGCCACCACGCGATTCAGCGTCTCGCCGATGACCGCCGCCTCGTTGTACGCCGGGATAATCACCGACAGCTCTACGGTGGTGGCGCCGCGGGCGAGGGGCTGAGTTGCGGCCGATGGAGTGGCCACCGTGCCCCAGTCCCCACGCCCCGGGCGCACTGCCTGCCGGCGGTCGTTGCGCTCCTCCGCCACGATCCTCCCTACCTCACGCGGGTCCGGCCTGGCGGGCCGGCCGGGCAACGAACAGCACATGCGGATACGGCAGCCAGGTATCGAGGCGCACGACGCGGGCGCGAAAGCCGGCCTCGGCCAGCAGCGCGCAGTGCTGGGCGGTATCGAAGAAGAACAGCCCCGCGCCCCGAGTCAGGCCGAGGCGTGTCATCAGGGCCTCTTCAGTATAGGTCCACAGGTATTTCCAGCGCGGCGTGCGGTCGTTGGTCTTCAGCAGCAGCAGGCCCTCTGGGGCGAGCAGCCGGCGACAGCGCTCGAGGAGCGCGCGCTTCTCCGCCGGCGGCAGCAGATACAGCACGTCCAGGATGGTCACGACATCATACGGCCCGTCGCTCACGGTGGCCGCGGTGCCCACGGCGTAGGTCGCGTTAGGAAGCGCCCGCGCCGCGCGCCGGGCCGCGGCGATCTTGGCGGGCATCGGGTCCACGCCGTGGATCGATCGCCGCGGGGACGCCAGCGCCAGCAGGTTGCCGAACAGGCCGTGCCCGCAGCCGACATCGAGCACCCGTCCCACGGGTGGCACGTGCTGCGCGATAGGCACCAAGGGGCACAGCCAGTGACGGGCTTGCACGTGCAGGCGCACAGGGAGGGGCGCGTCCCGATACAGGGCCAGCGCCTCGGCCAACGCCCGGGCCTCCGCGCGCCCACGTCCTGCCACCGTGCTGGTCATCCGTCACCCGCTCTCTCAAGAGGGCATATCGTACTGGCCGAAGTATAGGTTCTCGGCTGCACCACCCGAGCCGCGTATACTAGCCGGCGATGGCGCACTACGCTGCCCATCGGTCCGACGGGCAGCGCAGGAGCTGATGGTGCACGGGCAAGTATACACGAGGCATCCGCAGAGTCTAAGCAATTTCTTATCCAATGGGCGGGGAGCGGCGCGGCGGCTCATCGTCAACGCGGATGATTTCGGGCTGAGTTCGGGGGTCAATGGGGGCGTCGTGGCGGCGCATCACCAGGGTATTGTCACGAGCGCCTCGCTGATGGCGAACCTACCGGCGGTGGAGGAGGCGGTGGCTCTGGCGCCGCCCTCCCTGGCGCTCGGCCTGCACCTGAATCTGACAACGGGCGAGCCATGCGCGGGTGCCGCGCGGGTTCCCAGCCTGGTCGATGGCGCGGGCCGGTTCCTGCGCCTCGATCGCCTGCTGTGGCGCCTGAGCACCGGCGGGGTGCGGCGCCTGGACCTGGAGCGTGAGATCGCCGCCCAGATCGAGCGCGTGCTGGCTCTCGGCGCGCGGCTCGACCACCTGGACGGCCACCACCACATCCACCTGCACCCGGCTGTGCGAAGAGTCGCCATGGCAAACGCGGTAATCTACGGCATCCACGCCGTGCGCGTGCCCGAGGAGCGCGGGCCGCTGGGCGTACACGAAGCGCCCCGGGATCGCGTGCGCCGCCTGCTGCTGAACGGCGCCTGCCGGCGCGCTCGCTGCATGGCGCACGCCTTCCATCTGGCCACTGCCGACCACTTCCGCGGCCTGGCGCTCGGGCTGGCGTTCGACGTGCGGCGCCTGGTGGCTACCCTCCGTGCCCTGCCGCCGGGCGTCACAGAGTTGATGTGCCACCCGGGCTACGTGGACGCCGAGCTGGCGCAGCGCACCCGCTACAGCGCGGGGCGCGACCGCGAGGTGGAGGCGCTCACCGCTCCGGCCGTGCGCGCGGCGCTGGCCGAGGTGGGTATCACGCTGACCCACTACGGCGCGCTGCCCCGGCCCCAGTGGCCGCCCGCACCCGCCGAGGCGCCGCTGTCCGATACCGTGAAGCTATAACCGCTGGCGGCGCGTTGTCCGCGGCCGGCGGCGTATGCTATTCCATGAGCGGAGTAGCAAGGGGGGCAGCGATGCGAGTGCGGGTGCGCTATTTTGCCGGCGCGCGGGAGGCGATGGGGCGCGCCGAGGAGATGCGCGAGCTACCGGCGGGCGCCACGGTCGGCGCACTACTCGCTCGGCTGCGGGACGAGGAGCCGCGCTTCGCCCGGCTCTCGCCTGACATGATGGTCAGCGTCAATTTCGAGTACCGCGCGCCCGACCACCCCCTCGCCGAGGGCGACGAGGTGGCGGTCATCCCGCCGGTCAGCGGCGGCGCGCGCTGAGGATGGCCAGGATGTTCGAGATCACGCGCGAGGTGCTCACGGCCGAGCAGGTCGCCGAGGCGGTGCGCGCCCCGGACTGCGGCGGCGTGGTCACGTTCCTCGGCACGGTGCGCAGCCCATCGCGCGGGCGCACCGTCCTGTACCTCGAGTACGAGGCGTACCCTGAGATGGCCGTGCGCAAGATGCAGCAGATCGCCGACGAGATCCACGAGCGCTGGGGCATCACCCGCGTGGCCATCCGCCATCGCGTTGGCCGCCTCGAGGTCGGCGAGGCGTCGGTCGCCATCGCGGTGGCCGCACCGCATCGCCGCGAAGCGTTCGAGGCGTGCGAGTACGCCATCGCACGGCTCAAGCGCATCGTGCCCGTCTGGAAGAAGGAAGTCTGGGCCGACGGCGAGGAGTGGATCGGCTGGGAGGGCACCGACGAGGTGCAGCCGGTCGGAGCGCCGGCCGCACGCCCATAGCTACCAGTCGAGCAGCGCGCGCAGCATTCGCTGGGCCTGCCGCAGGACCAGCATCTCCCAGGCCAGCAGTGGGTCCTCGTCCAGCCAGGAGCCGGCGGCCGGCCCGCGGGAGAGGTCCACATGTGAGCGCACCACCCAGGGCGTACCAGGCGATGTGGCACGCCGGGGCGCCCCTGGTCCGCGTTGCACCGGGATCGCCACTCCCCGCGCGCGCTCGTACTGCGCTCGGCGCTGCGGATCGCTGAGCACCTCGTACGCCTCGTTGAGCGCCTGCATCTGCGCGTGAGCATCGGGGCGCTCGGGATGCAGGTCGGGGTGGTGATCGCGCACCAACCGCCGATACGCCGCGCGGATCTCCTCCGGCGTGGCGGTGGGAGCCACCCCGAGGATCGCGTAGTAATCCCGCATCATCGCTATCCCGACATATTCCAGGCTGGCGACCGCTCTTCTCGGACCCAGCAGCTGTTGTTTGGAATAGATTATGGGGTGCCCGCGCTGCCCCGTTCCAAGCCCGCGGCAGAGCGATACCGCCGCGCGCGGCGGCCGTAGCTGACAGCCCGTGGACCCCTGTGCTACGATTGCCTCCCGACTGGCCCGAGCGACAAGAGAGAGTCGCTTCCTTGCCGCAGCCCAGCATACTGCCTTGCTGTAGCCATTGCGCACACGCGAACCCACCGGGCAGCCGCTTCTGCAACCAATGCGGCGCTGTCCTAGTGGGGCCTATCTCCGGGGGTGCCCCGCCGCCGGCCCGTGTTGATACTCCGGCATCCTGTACCAACCGCACGGTTGCCGCGCACGCCAACTTCCTCGTCATACGGCGATGGCTTGCCACGCGGCTGGACCAGTGGGTGCCGGTCACTTGGGGGCGGGGCAGCGGGTGGAGCTGGAC
>JADGHJ010000223.1 GCA_019686175.1 Chloroflexota bacterium
CACCCCCCCTTCCAGCCCGCTGCGGACAACGTCCCTGACGCCTGGTCAGGACGCGCACGTTCCTGGACCCGAGTCGTTGAGCTATGGCTATACGTCAGTCGGCGCGAACCAGTGGGCGCTGTACGCCGCGCAAGCTAAAGGGTATCTGATCGAGCACGGGATCACGATCGACGAGAACGTCATGGGCAGCGCGGCAGCAGGAGCACAAGCGCTCGCTGCTGGCTCTCTCGATATTGCGAACTCGAACCCCGATCCCCTCGTGCGGGCGGTGGCCAGTGGTGCGGACCTTCTGTTCGTCGCCGGCACGCAGAATCCGCCCATCTATGGCCTATATAGCCAGAAAGACATCACTGCAGTCGGGCAGCTTCGCGGCAAGACGATCATCGTCGGCGGGCCCAAGGACGTGACGGTGTATCTGCTCGACCGCATGCTGGCACCGAACGATCTGCGGCCCGGCGACTATGATCTCGTATATGCCGGTGGTACCCCGGACCGCCTGCGCGCGTTGCAGAGCGGTGCAGTCCACGCCGCGATTCTGAACCAGCCCTCCGAGTTTGCGGCGCGGCGCGAAGGCTTCCCGCTATTGGTCGATACCTATCAATACGTAAAAAACTTGCCGTTCTCGGTATTTGCCGTGACGCGCGGCTGGCTCGAGGATCCTAGGAACCGAGAGCGCGCCGCCCGCTTCCTGGCCGCGGTCTATCGTGGTGGCCGCGACCTGTGTGACCCGGCTCAGAAGGAGGCGATGATTCGAGTCTTGGCAGACCGCAGCCAGCTCTCTGAGGAGGACGCCCGCGAGACCTATGCGTTGTTGATCGAACGCACCCAGGCGATCCGCTGCGATCTGAGTCTGACGGCTGAGGAGCTGCAGCTGGTCATCAACTACATCGTCGACATGGGCGACCTGCCTGCTCCTGGGCCTGACCCACGCCGTATCGTCGATACACGCGTGCTCCAGGAGGGCATCGTGCGGCTGCAGCGGTGACTCACCGCATCTGGATGTAGGCTAGCATGGCGCGAAGTGCTAGCGTAGCGCAAGATCGATAAATGGAGGAGGAGCATGAGCGAGCGCGTGTGGGACCGGTTCCTGACCGAGCAGGACAAGGCGCACCTGGCGATGAGCCGCGACCGGCGCGTCGGCTTCGGCGAGCGGCCCGCTTTGCTCTTGATCGACTTGTACCGCTGGGTCTTCGGCGATGAGCCGCTGCCGCTGCTCGAGGGTCTGAAGGACTGGCCCGGCTACTGCGGGCTGGCGGGCTGGGAGGCGCTGCCACACATCCAGCGGCTCCTGCAGACCGCGCGCGCCGTGGGCATCCCGGTCGTCCATGTGACGGGGTTGCATCCCGACGAGTCGGGTGTGATGGGTTGGAACGAAGCCGCGCATGGTGGGACGCCGCGCCAGACGAGCGATGATCCGCTGGCCCGCGACCGGGTCCGCCGCCAGTACGACATCGTAGAGCAGGTAGCGCCGATCCCCGGCGAGGCGGTGCTGCGCAAGACCGCGCCGAGCGCCTTCTGGGGCACGCCCCTGGCGGCCCATCTCAACCACCTGCGCGTGGACACCCTCATCGTCGCCGGCGAGACCACCAGCGGCTGCGTGCGCGCCTCGGTCGTCGACGGATGCTCGTACCGCTACAAGATGATCGTGGTGGAAGAGTGCGTGTTCGATCGCCACGAGGCCTGCCACGCCATCAACCTCTTCGACATGCACCAGAAGTACGCCGATGTCCTCTCATTGGACACGGTGATCGCGTATCTCCAGCAGCGGGCGGGCGCAGAACGAGGCGTCCCCATGGCCGGTGTCGCCGGCTGATATCGCGCCGATTCCTACGCGATTCTATGGTCCACGCCAGGGCCCTACCGGCTCAGCAGGGCAAGAAAGTGCCCTATACTCGACGGTGCAAGGTGTGGTCCCGCGCCAGGAGTGAAGTGTGCGTCGGCAACGCCCCACGCGAGCCGGCCCGGCGCGGGCAGCAGCCGCCCGACGGGCCAAAGCGTGCGGGACCGCGCCTACGCGGCCAGCCGGGGCGTTGCTGACGCGGTGGCTCGCAGCCCGAGGAGGTTCCGATGCGGCTTGCTCGACTCGGTGTGACCGTCGCCTTGGCAGCCATCTGTGCTCTCGTCCCGGCTCTCGCCCTGGCAACGCCCGCCTCCGCCGACTACATGGGCAGCGGGATGGCCCCCATGGGTGGATGGTCGCCACCTATGCCCGGCATGGGCATGCTAGGGACCATGCGGACCGGCGCCGGGCCGGGGGCGTTGCCCCGCGGCTGTGGCTCCCCCAAGCCCACCGTACCCGCAGCGGCCATTAGCGAACTCCCGCGGGTGACCGTCGAGATCTACGACGGGCTGTTCGTGCCCAGCGAGTTGACCGTGCGCCCCGGCACCGTGGTGATCTTCCAGAACCGCGGCAGCCAGCCTCACACGGCGACTGCCTGGGAGTTCTGGGACTCTGGGATCCTGTGGCCGGGTGAGAGCTGCGCGATTTGGACGGTGACCCCCGGCACGTACAACTTCCTGTCGATCGTGGCGGCGGACGGTGGTCGGATGACTGGCACGCTCACCGTGGGCGGTGAGCCGATCGGCGGGACGCCCCCGGCCGGCGTCCCTGCGCAGCCCCAGGCACCCACGCAGCCGCAGGCCCCGATGCCAGGAATGCCGCGCTACTAGCCTCCCGGGCGGCGGCGGCCGCCCGCGCGGACAGGCCACGGGAACCCTCGAAGGCTGGCAGCTCACCCGACGCTGCCAGCCTTTCGTCCCAGCTACTCTGTTAAGTCGCCCCACTCCACGACGTGAGTCGGGATGATCTCGAGCACCGGTGCCTCGTCTAGCCGGAGCGCACCAGCGCGATAGGGCGGATACTTAGCCCGCAGCGCCGCCCGCGCGTGAGCGGCGGCAGGCTCGTCGGTCAGCAGGCGCCCGTGGCCCTCGATCAGAACGTAGCCCAGCCGCGACCAGTCGTCGCAGTAGCGATCGACCACCACGGCCACACGAGGGTTGGCCAGCAGGTTGCGCACGCGGCGCAAGCGCGTGGCGGCCACGCGCTTGGGCTTGGCATCGAGGGCGGTGTATAGCCGCCCGCCACGCCAGACGAAGGTGATCGGGATCACGTGCGGGACCGCCGCCGCGCTGGCAGTGGCGAGATGGGCGACCGGCGTGCGCTCCAAGAAGGCGCGGGCCGCCGGCGACAACGACGGCTCCACGGTAGTCTCCGACGCATCGGACATGTCACACTCCAGGTGGGTCCGGCACGATCACTGTAGCCCAGGGGCGCGTGCACGGCACGCCGCCGGGCGGCGAGGAGAGAGCGGTGCTGCAACTTGGATACAAGGCCTCGGCCGAACAGTTCGGCCCCCGCGAGCTGCTGGAGTTCGCCGCGCTCGCCGAGGAGTACGGGTTCGACAGCGTCGCCGTCAGCGATCACTTCCAGCCCTGGCGCCACACCAATGGCCATGCGCCCGAGGCATTCACCTGGCTCGGCGCGGCCACGCAGCGTACGCGGCGCGTGCGCCTCGGCACCAGCGTCACCACCCCCACGTTTCGTCTGCATCCCAGCGTAGTGGCCCAGGCTGCCGCGACGCTGGCGCTCCTGTCGAACGGTCGCTTCTTCCTAGGCGTAGGTAGTGGCGAGTCGCTCAACGAGGTGCCCGCCACCGGCATCCAGTGGCCGGGGTTCAAGGAGCGCGCCGGGCGCCTGCGAGAGGCGGTCGAGCTGATGCGGCGCCTGTGGCGCGAGGAGTTCGTCACCTTCGAGGGCCGATACTTCCGCACCCACAAGGCCACTCTCTACGATCGGCCGCCCGATGGCGTGCCGCTGTTCATCGCGGCCACGGGGCCGAAGGCGGCCGAGCTGGCCGGCCGCTACGGCGACGGGTTCATCTGCACTAGCGGCAAGGCCTGGGAGCTGTATCGCGAGCAACTCCTGCCCGCCGTCGAACGCGGCGCCCGCGAGGCCGGCCGCGACCCCGCGGCCATCGAGCGGCTAATCGAGATCAAGGTCTCGTACGACACCGACCGCGACCGCGCCCTGGCCGATACGCGCATCTGGGCCGCGCTCGCGCTGTCGCAAGAGGACAAGGTCGCCATCGAGACGCCGCTGGACATGGAGCGCGCCGCCCAGAAGGTGGTGGACCAGGCGCACCGGCGCTGGATCGTGAGCAGCGATCCCGACGAGGTCGTGGAGAAAGTTCGTCCCTACGTCGAGCTGGGCTTCCGCCACCTGGTGTTCCACGCGCCGGGCGACGATCAGGCCCGGTTCCTGCGATTGTTCAGTGAGCAGGTGCTGCCCCGGCTCCGCCGAGCGTTCGGCTGACCGAGGACGGGCCCTTTCCTGCGTGGTCCTAGCGCTTGTGCAGTTGTCGTTCGCTCCCGCAGCAGGTACGCTCATGACAAAGAGGTGTGCGCGTCTGAGGCAAGCCGCGCACAGGATGTAACGCATGGTACAACAGCGCACTCCCCCCAATGGGCGGCCACGGCCCCCCGGCCCAGAGGCGCCGCGGCCGAACGCGACCAATCGCCCGCCCGACCGCAAGCTGCCGGCGGGGCTGGGCTGGTCGTGGATCTTGCTGCTGATCGCCTTCCTGGTCGCCAACTACCTGCTGGCGCCGATCCTGTTCCCGGAGCGACCCGACCGCATTACTATCCCGTACACCACGTTCCGCGAGCAGGTCGAGGCCGGCAACGTGGTCGAGATCACCACGCAGGGCGACGCCATCCAGGGCACCTTCCGCGAGCCAGTGACCTACCCGCCCACGCCCACCGGCGGCCAGCAGCCGCGGACCTCGACCCACTTCGAGACCCGGCTGCCCACATTCGTGGACCCGCAGCTCGACAACCTGTTGCGCGAGAAGGGCGTGGTGATCAACGCCCGACCGCTCGATCAGGGACGCGGGCTGCTGTGGACGGTGCTGCTCAGCTTCGGGCCGGCCCTGCTGTTCTTCGCCCTGCTGTTCTGGATGGCCAGCCGGACCCAGCAAGCGCAGCAGGGCGTGTTCGGCCTGGGCCGCAGCCGAGCGCGGCGCTACGAGCCCCAAGAGGGCCAGCAACGCATCACCTTCGCGGATGTGGCGGGCATCGACGAGGCCAAGCAGGAGCTACAGGAGATCGTCGACTTCCTGAAGCATCCCGACAAGTACCGCCGCCTGGGCGGCACGATCCCCAAGGGCGTGCTGCTCGTGGGGCCGCCCGGCACGGGCAAGACGCTGCTCGCCCGCGCGGTGGCCGGCGAGGCGAACGTGCCGTTCTTCAGCATGAGCGGCTCCGAGTTCATCGAGATGATCGTCGGGGTCGGCGCGGCCCGCGTACGCGACCTGTTCGAGCAGGCGCGCAAGGAGGCGCCAGCGATCGTGTTCGTCGATGAGCTCGATGCCATCGGCCGCCGTCGCGGCGCCGGCAACATCGTGGGCGGCGGGCACGACGAGCGCGAGCAGACCCTCAACCAGCTCTTGGTGGCGATGGACGGCTTCGACGCCCGCGAGGCGGTAATCGTGCTGGCGGCCACCAACCGCCCCGACGTGCTGGACCCGGCGCTGCTGCGCCCGGGCCGCTTCGACCGGCGCGTGGTAGTCCCGCGGCCGGACCGGCGCGGGCGCGAGGAGATCCTGAAGGTCCACACCCGCGGCGTCCCGCTAGCCAAGGACGTCGACCTGGCGGAGATCGCGGCGGCTACGCCGGGGCTGGTCGGTGCCGATCTCCGCAACCTGGTCAACGAGGCCGCCCTGCTCGCCGCCCGGCGCGACCGCGACGCCGTCTCCCGCGAGGACTTCTTCGACGCCATCGAGAAGATCACGCTGGGCGCCGAGCGGCAACTGGTGATGAGCCCGGAGGATCGCAAGCGCACGGCCTACCACGAGGCGGGTCACGCGCTGATCGGCCTGCTCACACCGGAGGCCGACCCGGTGCACAAGGTCACGATCGTCCCGCGCGGGCAGGCGCTCGGCGTCACCTACTCGATGCCAGTGGACGACCGGCTGAACTATGCTGAGCCGTATCTCCGCGCCCGCATCGCCGTGGCCCTCGGCGGGCGGGTCGCCGAGGAGCTCGTGTTCAATGTGCCGAGCACTGGCGCCGAGAACGACTTCCAGCAGGCCACGCACATCGCCCGACAGATGGTGACGCGCTGGGGCATGAGCCCGCGCGTGGGGCCGGTATCGATCGGACAGCCCGAGGGCAACGAGTTCCTGGGCGGGCCGCTGAGCCTCAGCCGCGAGATCAGCGAGGCGCTGGCGCAGGTCGTGGACGAGGAGGTGCGGCGGATCATCGACGAGTGCTACCAGTACACGCGCGCCACGCTCACGCGCGAGCGCTCGCGTCTGGAAGCGCTCGCCGAGGCGCTGCTCGCCCGCGAGTCGCTCGAGGAGCACGAGATCCGCGAGGTCACGGGCCTGGCGGCTCCCAAACCGGCCGAGCCGGCCGTGGAGCCGCTGCCGGCGGCCAGCTAGCGTGGCACGTCACGACGGCGATCGCGCCTGGCGGACGCCATCGTTAGCTGGCAGACGGTCGAGCCACTGGACGAGCGCGGCCGCCACATCGGGCACGTGCGCCGTGTAGCGGTGGTCTGCGCCGTCGATCACCGCGACAGTTCCCTGGGCGCCAGCCGCAGCGGCCAGTTCCCGCGCGTAGCTGGGGAAGTACGGGTGCTCAGCGCCGCCCGCCACGGCCAGCACCGGGCAGCCGGTGCGCGCCGCGTGCGGGCGCACGTCGTTGCGCTCGTGGCGGCCGTACTTGCTGACGAACGTCTCCGCCGACCACAGCCCCATGCTGCCCGTGGTCGGCGCCCAGAGCAGCTCGCGGCCGCGGCCCTCGGCCAGCAGCGCCTCGGCCCGCTCCAGGGTGCCGGTGAAGCCCTCTTGATCTGCGGCGCGCGCCGTGTAGTACTGG
>JADGHJ010000224.1 GCA_019686175.1 Chloroflexota bacterium
GCCACTGTCGGCCACTGACGGGGGGCGGAGCCGCGCTAGGGGCTACAAGGACAGCTCGAGGCTTGCTACGAGGCGGCCGGGCAGGCCCTCCAGCAGCGCTGCCACCGCCGCCTCCAGCCGCCGGTAGCCGCGCCGATGCTGCTCCGGTGCGTCGCTGAAGCTCAGAAAGCCCACCTCGGGTGCCAGCCGCGCCACGAACAGAAACCCGTCCTCGTCTTTGAGATACGCCCGCTCGCCCGCGTAGCGCCCCTCGCGCCAGCCCTGCGCGCGCAGTCGTGCCTCCAGCAGTTCCAGCGGCGGGGGGTCGAACAGCCGGATCATCCCTGCCCCCGTCGCACCGCGGCCTGCGCCAGCACCGCCTCCATGATCTTCTCGAACCCGCCCGTCTCGATGGCGCAGTGCATGCCGCACTCCTTCGGCGCGTCCTTCTCCCACCACCAGCGGCCCGCGCGCGGGTCCTCGCCCGGGGCCACCGCGCGAGTGCACGGCTGGCAGCCGATCGAGGTGTAGCCCTGGTCGTACAGCGCGTGGTACGGCACGTCGTGCGCGCGGATGTACGCCCAGACCTCCTCCTCGCTCCAGTCGGCCAGGGGATTGACCTTCACGATCTGGCCGTGGTCGTGGTCCACCTCGATCTTCTTGATGTTGTGGCGGCTGGCCCACTGCTCGCGCCGCAGCCCGGTGATCCAGGCGTCGAGCTGCGACAGCGCGCGCACCAGCGGCCGCACCTTGCGCAGCTCGCAGCACAGGATGCGCAGCGGCACCTCGCGGTACATCAGGTTGGCCCCGTAGCGCGCCAGCATGGCCTCCACCTCGGCGCGCTCTGGAAATCCCACTTCGATGCGCAGACCGTACCGTTCGTAGACGCGGTCCATCAGCGCGTACGTCTCGGGCGGCAGCCGGCCCGTGTCCGCCGTCCACACCCGCACCCGCGGGTCGATGCGCCAGGCCAGGTCGAGCAGCACCATGTCCTCCACCTGCCCGCTCCAGGCCAGCGCGAGGCGGTCGCCGAAGGTCGCCAGCGCCCAGCCGAGCACCGCCTCCGCCGGCTGGTCCTCGTACTCCATCGCCAGCTCGTAGACTTCCAGCTCATCCAGCCGCGGCATAGGTTCCCTCCATGATGGCCACCAGGGCCTCGTCGCTCTCCTGGCGCGCGAAGGTCGCGAAGCTCGGCGCCCCGCTGCGCCGATACGCCGCGATGAGCCGCACCAGCTGGTCGGCCACCTCGGCGACCGGCACGCGGCGCGCGACCACCCGGCCGATCCCCGCCTCGCGGCCGTAACCGCCGCCCAGGATCACCATCACCGCCTCCTCAACGCTGCCGTCCGCCCGCCGCAGGTACGACGCCTGCAGGCCGATGTCGCCCACCCAGTGATGTGCGCAGGCGTGCGGGCAGCCGTCGACCGCCAGGACCACGTCCTCCAGCGGCCCCAGCCGCGCCTCCAGCGTCTCGACCAGCGCGCCCAGCAGCTGCTTGCTCGAATTGAGCGCGTAGTTGCAGTACGGGTCGGAGGTGCAGGCGATCGAGGCCCGACGCAGCAGGCTGCCCTCGGTAAGAAAGCCCAGCCCCGCCATCTGCCGCCGCACCGCGTCGAGCCGCTCGGGCGCGATCCCCGCCAGGATCAGGTTCTGCCGCTGCGACAGCCGGATCGCCGCGCCCTCCGCCTCGGCCAGCGCGGCCACCCGCTGGAGCACCCGCCCGCTGGTCACCCCGCCGAGCAACGCGAAGCTCTGGTAGCAGCGCCCGTCGCGCGTGGGCCCGCTGCCGTCGTGGAAGTCGCGCTGCCGCGGCACGGGCGGCTCCCGTAGGTCGCGCAGCGGCCGGCCCAGCCGCGTCTCCAGGCGGCGCCGGTACTCCTGCGGCCCGATTTTGTCCACGAAGAACTTGATCCGCGCCTTGGTGAACGACAGCCGGTTCTCGGGGGGCTCGCGCCACACGTCGAGGATGGCGCGCGCCACCTCCAGCGCCTCCTCGCGGCGGACGAACACGCCCAGGTCGCGGCCCAGCCGCGGATTGGTAGACAGCCCGCCGCCGATCCACACGGCGTAGCCCGGCTCACCATCCTGCACCGTGCCGACAAAGGCGATGTCGTGGATCTCCGGGTAGTTGCAGTGGTCGGGGCAGGCGGCCACCGTGATCTTGTGCTTGCGCGGCAGGTTCAGGTAGTCGCGCCGCGCGGGGTCGTAGAAGAAGCGCGCCAGCGCGAGGAGATCGTCGGTAGCGTCGAACGGCTCGTCGGGGTGATACCCCGCCAGCGGGCAGCCCGTGAGGTTGCGCACCGCGTCGCCGCAGCCGCCGTACGGCAGCAGGCCCAGCGCCTCCAGGCGGTCGAGCACCGCGCCCAGGTCGTCGAGGCGTACCCAGTGCAGCTGCACGTTCTGGCGCGTGGTCAGCTCGGCGTAGTCGTGGAACTGCTCGGCCAGCTCGCCGATGGCGCGGCACTGCTGCGGCGTGAGCAGGCCGCCCGGAATCTTGACCCGCAGCATGAAGTAGCCGACGCGCGGCTTGTCGTGATACGCGCCGAACCACTGCAGGCGGACCAGGTCCTCCTCGCTCACCGCCTCGTAGCCCGCGGCGGCTAGCGCCGGCAGGCGCCGGCGCACGTCGAGCGGATGCTCCTCCACCTTCATCCGCTCGCGGGGGTTCTTGCGGAGTACGTCTTCCCAGCGTACCTCAGCCACGGTATCTGCCTCCTGCCGCCCGCCGGCTCGCCCTCGCGCGGCCGGGCCCCCTGCGCCACACCCCGCGCCCCGGTTGACGCGCCGCGCCACCCGGGCTATAGTGGCGTCGCCGCTTATTGTACAAAGTCGATGAAGTTTATCAAAATCCGGGGCGTGGGCAGCCACCGTCGGGGCGCGGCAAGCCCGGCGGTTCATCCGCCCCGATTCGGAGGCGTGCGAACGTGCTCGACCCGATCCTCGTCGCACTGGGCCTGCTCGTGGGTGTCGTCGTGGGCCTCACGGGCGTGGGGGGCGGGGCGCTGCTCACCCCGCTCCTGATCGTGGTGGCGGGGGTGCGGCCCACGCTCGCCGTGGGCACCGACCTCGCCTTCGCCGCCCTCACCAAGGCGGTCGGCGCCGGGCTGCACCTGCGCGGGGGAAGCGTCGACCTGCCGCTCACGGCCCGCCTGGCGGCGGGGAGCGTCCCGGGCGTACTGCTCGGCACCCAGCTCGTGGCCCATTGGGAGCGCGCCTCCGGGCTCGCGGCCCAGGACGGGGTCGCGCGTCTGCTGGCGCTCGCGCTCCTCGCCGCCGCCCTGGCGAGCCTGGCGCGCGTCTGCGGGCTGGGCGCGCTCGCTCTGGCGGGCCGCGAGCCGGGCCGCCTCCTGCCAGTGGGGCTCGGCTTCGGCGTGGGGCTGACGGTGGGCGTCACGTCCATCGGCGCCGGCTCGCTCCTGATGGCCGTCCTCGCGCTCCTGTACACGCTGCCACCGCGGCGCGCGGTCGGCACCGACATCGTGCACGGCGCCCTGCTCGCCGCCGTGGGCGCCGTCGCCCACGGGCTCGACGGCCGGGTCGATCCCGCCATGCTGGCCAGCTTGCTGGCCGGCTCGCTGCCAGGCATCTGCCTCGGCAGCCGGCTCTGCCTCTGGCTGCCGAGCCGACCGCTGAGCGTGGGCATCGCCGCCCTGCTGGCGCTCTCGGGCGTCCAGCTCCTACTGCGTTGAGGATGTCTCGCACAAGAACGCTCGTCACTCGGACTAACGGGGCCGGCCCGCGCCGGCCGGGAGGTTGACGCCGATGAGTCCTGATCCTCGTGGCACCGCCCTCGTGGAGTACGCCGCCGCGCCGGCGGGCGCGCTCGGCGCGCTGAGCGACCTGGACGCGCTGGAGGCCGAGGCGATCTTCATCCTCCGCGAGACCGCGGCCGAGTGCGCGCGGCCGGTGCTGCTGTTCTCGGGCGGCAAGGACTCCGCCGTCCTGTTGCGCCTGGCCGAGAAGGCGTTCCGCCCCGCGCGCTTCCCGTTCCCCCTCCTGCACATCGACACCGGCCACAACTTCCCCGAGGTGCTCGCCTTCCGCGACCGCACCGTGGCGCGGCTCGGCGAGCGGCTGCTGGTCGGCTCGGTGCAGGAGTCGATCGACCGCGGACGGGCCGTCGAGGAGCGCGGGCCGCGCGCCTCGCGCAACCGCTTGCAGACCATCACCTTGCTGGACACCATCGCCGCGCACGGCTTCGACGCGGCCATCGGCGGGGCGCGGCGCGACGAGGAGAAGGCGCGCGCCAAAGAGCGCATCTTTTCGTTCCGCGACGAGTTCGGCCAGTGGGACCCCAAGCAGCAGCGGCCGGAGCTGTGGCAGCTGTACAACGCGCGGGTGCGCCCGGGCGAGCACGTGCGCGTGTTTCCCATCGCCAACTGGACCGAGCAGGACGTCTGGCGCTACATCGCGCGGGAGGGGATCGAGCTGCCGGAGATCTACTTCGCACACGAGCGCGAGGTGGTGGAGCGCGATGGGCTGCTGCTCGCCGTGGGGCCGTACACGCCGCCCCTGGCGGGCGAGCGGCCGTTTCGGGCGACGGTGCGCTACCGGACGGTGGGGGACATGACCTGCACCGGCGCGGTGCGCTCCACCGCCCGCACGGTGGCGGAGATCCTGGCCGAGTTGGCGACCAGCGCTCTCTCGGAGCGCGGCGCGACCCGGGCCGATGACCGCTTCTCCGAGGCGGCGATGGAGGATCGCAAGCGGGAGGGGTATTTCTGATGCAGGGCGCCCCGGACCTACTGCGGCTGGCCACCGCTGGCTCGGTCGACGACGGCAAGAGCACGCTCATCGGCCGGCTGCTGTACGAGACGCGCCAGCTCTGCGAGGACCAGTACCGCGCCGTGGAGCGGGCGAGCCGCGCGCGCGGCGCCGACTACGTCGATCTCGCCCTGCTCACCGACGGGCTGCGGGCCGAGCGCGAGCAGGGCATCACCATCGACGTGGCCTACCGCCACTTCGCCACCCCGCGCCGGCGCTTCCTCCTGGCCGACACGCCCGGCCACGTGCAGTACACGCGCAACATGGTCACTGGCGCCTCCACCGCCGACCTGGCCCTGGTGCTGGTCGACGCGCGCAAGGGGATCGTCGAGCAGACGCGGCGGCACGTGTTTCTGGCGGCGCTGCTGCGCGTGCCGCACCTGGTGCTATGCGTCAACAAGATGGACCTGGTCGGCTATGCCGAGGCGGTGTTCGCGCGGCTACGGGCCGAGCTGGCGGCCCTGGTCGCCCCGCTGGCCTTCAGCAGCGTCACCGTGATCCCCATCGCCGCGCTGCACGGCGACAACGTGACCACGTGCTCGCCGCGGATGCCCTGGTACACCGGGCCGACCCTGCTGGAGCACCTGGAGCGCGTGCCGCCGGGTGCTGGCGCCGAGCAAGGGCCGCTACGCTTCCCGGTGCAGCTCATCATTCGGCCGCGCACGGCCGACCAGCCCGACTACCGCGGCTACGCCGGCCCGCTCGTCAGCGGTGCCGTGCGCGTGGGCGACCAGGTGCTGGTGCTGCCGGCGGGGCTGACCACGCGCGTGGCGGCCATCGACACCTTCGATGGCCCGCTGGCCGCCGCGGCGGCGCCCCGCAACGTCACGCTGCGGCTGGCTGACGAGCTGGACATCTCGCGCGGCGACCTGCTGTGCCACCCCGACAGCCCGCCGCGAGTGGGCCAGGATCTCGACGCCGTGCTGTGCTGGCTGGCGCCGACGCCGCTCCAGCCGCGCGGCCGCTACCTGCTCAAGCACACTGCGCGCACGGTGCGCGCGCTCGTGCACGCGGTGCACTACCGCATCGACATCGCCAGCTTCCGGCCCGATCCCGGCGCGCCCGTGTTGGGGCTCAACGACATCGGCCGCGTGACGCTGCGCACCACCGCGCCGCTGGCCTACGACCCCTACGCGCAGAGCCGCGCCACGGGCTGCTTCATCCTGATCGACGAGGTGACCAACCACACCGTCGCGGGCGGCCTGTTGCTGGCGCCGGGCGCGGAGGCGGCCGCGGGCACCGCTTGAGCCGCGCTAGTGGAGGACGTTGCCCCCGTCGACAACGATCGTCTGGCCGGTGATGAAGTCGGCGTCGCTGGAGCAGAGGAAGGCCATCGTGCCCACCAGATCCTCGGGCACCTGCACGCGGCGCAGCGCCCGCTGGCGGATCTGGCTCTC
Organism: Chloroflexota bacterium; assembly: GCA_019686175.1. Lineage (GTDB taxonomy): Bacteria > Chloroflexota > UBA6077 > UBA6077 > JAJPHF01 > JADGHJ01. Next base: position 6,141 of record JADGHJ010000224.1, read on the forward strand.
GCGCATGCGGATGATCTCCTCCGTCGGGTGCTCCTCGCTGAGCGTGCCGCCTGGCGCCAGGGCGTTCACCGTGATGTTGTACTCGCCCACCTCGCGCGCCAGTGTCCGCGTGAAGGCCACGATCGCGCCCTTCGAGGCGTTGTAGTGGATGCGGCCGGGCGGCCCCCCAAACACCACGCTCGACGCGATGTTGATGATCTTGCCCGCGCGCTGGGCTTTCATGTACGGCAGCACCGCGCGGCAGGAGAGGAACACGCCCCTCACGTTGACCGCCATCACGCGGTCGAACTCCTCGACGCTGATGTCCTCGATGTAGCCCCGGTTGATCGGGATGGTGGCGAAGACCGCCGCGTTGGTGATCAGCGCATCGATGCGGCCGAACCGTTCCACGGTGGCGCGAGCCATGGCCTGGGTGCTCGCCTCGTCGGCCACGTCAGTGCGCAGCGCCAGTGCCGGCCGTCCGAGCGCCTCCACCTGGCGCGCCACGCTCTGCGCCGCCGGCTCGTCGATCTCGGCTACCACGATGCTGGCGCCCTCCTGGGCCAGCCGCAGGCAGTACGCCCGCCCAATGCCGTGCCCGCCGCCCGTCACGATGATGACGCGATCCTGCAGTCGCATGGCTCTCCTTCTCCAACGTGGCGGGGGGGGCGGGGGCGCGCGGGGGGCCCCCCCCCCCCCCCCCCCCCCCCCCCGCG
>JADGHJ010000225.1 GCA_019686175.1 Chloroflexota bacterium
GCGGGGAAGCGAGGTGGGCCGCGGAACCGAGTGGTTCCGCGGCCCTCGCACGTGGATGAGCAAGGAAGGCCGAGGAGTGGGGGGCGGGATGCCCCGCCCCCCGGGGACGCGCTAGTTGATGAACCCGGCCGAGTTGGCCACGTTCCAGCCGCCGGCGCGGCCGGCCGGTGGCTGACCGGGCACTGCGCTCGGCCGCGCGTAGTCGATCACGGTGGCCACACCGAACACGCGCGGGTTGGTCGCCGTGATGATGGCCGAGCCGTCGAAGCCCGTCGGCAGCGAGGCGGTGTTGCCCAGGAACGTGGTGTGTGCCTGCCACGGCCCGGAGATCACGAACGCCTCGCGCGCGATGGTCCACTCGAACCCGGTCGGGTCGAAGTAGCGGATGGTCAGCCAGCTCGGGATCGGGTTCAGGTCATCGCCGTTCAGCACGCGGATGCCGCTCGTCCAGCCGAGCCGCGTGCGCCCGGTGTCCGGATCGATGCTGATGTCCTTGCGGACGGACGGCACGTACAGACACTGGGCGACGGGGAGCTGGAGCGGTTGGCCGCTGATTAACGTCGCCGGCTGGTTGATGCCCACACAGGTCTCGTTGCCGAGGGCCGGGCTCACGTCCTGGCCGCCGGTCGCCACGTTGATCACCGAGGTGTTCAACGAGTTGAACCCGTTGTAGGCGATCGCCATGCCGCGCGCGTAGTTCACCATCTGGACCGCCACGTGGAGCGGCGCGGCGCCGTCGGTCACGCGGATGCGCACCGAGCCGACCTTGTAGTCGGGCGCGTTGCGTGCGGCCGTGAAGTAGGTCACGCCCGCCAGCGAGCCGACGCGGTCCTGGATGGTCTCCACCTGCTGGCCGTTCTCGTTGAAGAACTCCAGCGAGTAGGTGTTCGCACCACCCGGCGACGGGTTGCTGATCTGGATACCGGTCGACCAGCCGTCGAAGCCGTTGTACACCAGCGGCAGGGCCACGATCTGACCGATGGCCTGGAAGCCCGCGGCGAACGGCGTGCCCGCCGGCGTCTGCGACGAGGCCCCGGTGCTGACCTGGTTGAAGGTCAGCGACGACTGGTAGATGCCCGGCAGCGCCGTGGCGAGCTGCGCCCGGTTGGTGTAGTTGATCGCCGCCGAGGCGATCCCACCCGGGGTGAACAGCGCGCCGCGCGCCCCACCGGGGACGATGTACTGCAGCGGCGAGTTGGCCGTGTTCGGGATGGTGATCTGGATCGGGGCGTTGCCCGTGATGAAGCTGGAGATCGTCCCTTGCACGGCCGCGGTGTTCGGCACCTGGCTGCCCGGCAGCTGGGCGATCGGCGGGATGCCGCCCGACGACGCCACGTAGATGGACCCCATCCAGCGCGGCGCGATGTCGGGCACCGTCCGCATGTCCAGGATGGCCACGCCGAACGCCGGCGCCGTGCGCACCACCTGCACCGGCCCGCCCGGCACGCCGCGGGTCGGGTTGAGCGTGAACACGATCGGCTGCGGCGTGTTGGTGATGTTCATCGCCGAGACGACGGTGTTCCACTCGGTGGCCGGGTTCCAGTTCTTGAACGCCATGCCGATGGCGCTGCCGTTGCCCGGGGTCGAGTACGCCTGGGCGAGCTGCTCGGCCGGGATGCCGGGCATCACCGTGAACGACTGGTGGTCGCCCACGAGGTACTCGGCGATCCCTTCGAGGTTCGCCAGGCTGAACGCGCCGGGCGGCGACTGGCCGGGCGCCGGGCCGATCGGCGGCGCCGAGGTGAACACCAGGGCGGAGCCGAAGAAGCCGGCCGGCGGCGCGATCGCCACGGAGGCCGCCGGGTTCAGGTCGATCGAGTCGCCAGCGCCGCAGTCGGCCGTGCCCACGCCGCCGATAGCGAACGTGCTGGAGCACCAGAAGATGCTCGCCAGCGTGCGCACGCTGCCCGTGTTCTGGATCTTGATGCGCGTGGTCTCCACCGGCACGCCGTAGATGTCGGCGTTGCCGCCGCGCGAGACCAGCGGGAACACCAGCTCGAGCCGGCCGCCCGCCGGGCCGCCCGGCAGGCCGATGAGGCCGGTGTTGATCAGCGCGAAGTCGGCGCCGCTCTTCCACTGGCCCGCGACCACGGTGACGGTCTTGTCCACGCGCGGGACCGAGACGCCGCCCGTGATCGTGACCACGTACTGCGTGCCGGGCTGCAGGCCGGGAATCTCATAGCGCCCGCTGAAGCTGGTCAGCGCCGAGAGCACCGGGGAGCCCGCCACGCCCGGGAGCACCTGCGGGGCGAGGATGAGCTGCGAGGTGGCCTGGATCGCGCCGCTGAGCACCTCGGGGCCGAGCGTCGTCACGGCGCGCACCTGCACCGTCGCGCCCTGCGCCGGCTGGCCCAGCACGCCGTCCCAGACGTAGCCGAAGATCCCGCCGCCGGTGGTCGCGCTCGCCGCCAGGGCGACCGGGGTCGGGGGCAGCGAGCCCACGCCGCCCGGGGTGGCCAGCGTGGTCGCGCTGGGCGCCGGCTTCGGCGGCATCACGATGTCGGGGACCACTGTCACCGCATCCGGCTGCGCCAGGATGCCGGGCTGGCCGGCCGGCGGCTGGGAGGCCGGGATGTGGCCGCAGCCGCCCGTCTGCGCGGGCCGCGAGATCCCGCCCGGAATCGTGAGGGTGATGGCCGGCGCGGTGCCCGCGGGCGGACACAGCACGTTGGCGGTGTCGAGCGCGGTGATGCGGTAGGTGCCCGGCGGGACACCCGCCAGCACCCAGTTGCCGCCCGCGTCGGTCTGGGTCACCGGCGCGGCCTCCACGAAGCCCGTGAACGGGTTGGCGAACGAGCCGATCAGCGCGCCGTCGATGCGCACGGCGACGATCGTCACGCCGCCCAGCGGGGTGGGCGCGCCCGCCGTGAGCTGGATCGGGTCGACCACGCGGCCCGCCAGCACCGCGGCGCCAGGGATCGGCGACAGCACGCCGAGCGACTGGACGCACAGGTTCGGGTCCATCCAGGTGCCCGGATCGTTGGGCGAGTTGGTGCCCGCGACCGGGGCGGGCGGCGTCACCTGGGTGACCTGGCAGCTATCGACGATGCGGAAGCCCGCGGGCACCGCCGTCACGCGGAAGGTGTACGGCACGCCGCGGGTAAGCCCGCCGATGGCGAAGTAGCCTTGCTGGCCCGCGTCGGGCGTGCCCTGGTTCGGGTTGTTGGCCGTCACCGCGGTGATGTTGTTGGCGCAGTTGCCCGCGGTGCAGGTGGCCGTCACTGTCACGCCGTTGACGGGGTTCCCCGTGGTGATGTCGATGACGTAGCCGAACGCGCCGATGTCGTTCTGCGACGAACCGGGCTGGTTCGGCGTGGGCGGCACGAAGCCGGCGGGGTTCGACGGCGGCGCCGACTTCAGCGGCATGGCGAAGGCGGTAGCCAGGGTCACCGTGGCGCCGGGGCCAACGGCGGCCGTCGTCTGGGCGGCGGAGGGGCGGTGGCCGCAGACCTGGCCGTTCACGCAGAACGGGCCGGTGCTCTGCTGGTTGGGGCCGTTGTTGTTCCCGCCCGGATCGATGGCAACGACGCGCCAGGTGCCCGCCACGCCGGCCGCTGGCACGGTGAGGGAGAAGCTACCGTCGGCATTGGCCGTGCCCACGACCACGACGCCTGGCGCGGGCCCCGTGATCTGGGTGGCCACGATCAGCGTACCCTGGAGGGACTCCAGCTTGCCCGATGGCGGCGGCACGAAGCCCGGCACCGGCAGCAGCGGGAGCAGGAACTCGCCCGCCGGGTTGGTGATCATCGTCGCCTGGCCTGGCGCCAGGCCCGGGGGCGCATTGAACGTCGCAAACGTCACGGTGCCGCGGATGGTCCCGGATGTCGCGCCGGGGATGCCGCCCGCGCCCGCGACGGTCAGCGAGAGCGCGTAATCGCGCTGGACGATCTGGCCGTTGACCGCCGAGAACTGGCCCGACAGCGGCTGGCGGTTGTCGCCAAACGCGTAATGGTTATAGATGTTGCCGGGCGGCGCGGCGGCCGCGGGGATCGTGAAGCCCCAGCGGCCCTGCTGGTCGGTGACCGACGTGCAGCGCAGCACGCCCGAGGTGACCAGATTCCCCACCGGAACGTTGAACACGTTGGAGAGCGAGGTCTGGATCGCCGTGGGGAGCTGGGTCGGATCCTGGACCGGGTTCACGGGGACAATGCCCACCGGGCAGCCGACGATGGCGGCGGGTGTCACCCCGACAATGACGTTGACCACCCCCGCGATGGGCTCGCGGGTGTTGGCGTCCACGGCCACCCCCTGGACGCCCGTGGGGCCGATGGGCAGCTGCGCCTGCGCTGTGGGCACCAGCGAGGCCAGCAGCATGAGCGTCGCCAGGACGCCGAGGCTGTACCGCAAGAGCCTTCGCTTACTCATCCACTAGTTCCCCCTTCGCTCGAGGGTTTCGCCGGGACGGGAGCAGGCCTGCGCCGGGCCTGCTGGGACTACCAGACCATGAAGCGCGCTGACGCCGCAGCCGTGTCGTCCGCCGGCACCTCCTCTCCCTCCAGACTGGCGCCTGCGCCAGCGTTGCGGCGCCAGCGGGCGCGGAACAGGCTTCCGTGGTGGGCGGCAGCCAGGGCGACCGGCCCCAGTGCGCAGGATGCGCACAGGCTGGTCGGAAATGGCCCGCCTTCGCTGTCTCATTAAACGCGGGCGGCGCACAAACGTTACATGCAGCCGCCGGCTTGGAAATCGCCGCCCCGCTCCCCGCCCGGCTCGCCCGGGGAGCAGGGGCACGCGCCGGCGGCCTCGACTCGCCGCGGTGGGAGCGGGCGGCGGGGAGCGGGCCCGGCGAGGAGGCCGCGGCTCAGTCGGCCGGGGCGGGGTTCGTGGGCTCCGTGGCGCCGTCGATGATGCGCTGCAGGCGCTCGCGCTCGAAGGCGGACAGCCCTTTCACGCCGCGCGTCACGGGCGCGGTCTCCAGGGCGCGCCGAGCGGCGGCCACGGCCTGGGCGGACTCACCGCGCGCCGCGTGGGCGCGGGCGAGGATGGCGTGCGGGTACCAATAGGTGGGTAGCAGGGCGCGCGCTCGCTCGGCGCGGGCGAGCGCCTGGGCGGTGTCGCCCAGCAGCAGGAGGGTGTCGGCGATACCCGCCTCGACCTCCACGTCGTTCGGCTTGAGCGCCGCGGCCTGCTCGAACAGGACGCGCGCCTGGGCCAGCCGTGCCGGGTCCTCGCTCAGCTCGCCCCAGTAACGGTACAGCTCCCCGAGCGTGTACTGGTAGCGAAACTCCAGCGGGTCGCGGCGGATAGCCTCCTCGAGGCACAGCTGGCCCAGGGCGAACAGCTGGTCGCGGCCGAGCAGGGTGGCTAGCCGCGTCGTGCGCGCTTCGTCCACCGTGGGCGCGAAGTCGGGGCGCGCCGCCGCCCGGGTCGCGCCCCCGAACGCGGCGTAGTACTGCCCGAGCACCGACCAGTACTCGGCCAGATCGGGCGCCAGGGTGACCGCCTCCTGTCCGGCCAGGATGGCCCGCGGGAAGTCGCGCAGCCCCTGGGCCTCTTCCGCGCGCTTGAACGCTGCATCGGCTGCTAGCAACCGCACCTGGTGGCTGCCCAGGAGCAGCGCGAGCGCGATGCCCAAGAGCCCGGCGAGGCCGAGCGCGGCGGCTCCCCGCCCTGCGAGCGGACGGCAGACCCAGGCGGCCGCCAGCAGGCCAGCGAGCACGCCACCGGCCGTCAGCACCGCGGTCGGCAACGGCGGCGCGCGATCCGGCAGGGCCAGGAGACCAACGAGCATCAGGCCCGCCAGCGCGGCGTACACGACGATGGGCCAGGCGCTCTGCCACGGCGCCGCGCGCGCGACCGTTTGGCCCTCGGGCTGGGCGGCCGGCGCCCGGTCCCACGGCGCGCTCACGGCGGCGCCCGCCAGCAGCCAGAACAGCGCCACGCTGGGCAGCACCAGCATGCTCGTCTGGATCTCCAGCAGGTGGCCGGCGAGCGCGACCAGGACGGCGGTACGGACCCCGTAGCGCTGGCCCGCCAGCTCGGCCCACGCCGCGCGGCCGGCGCGCAGCAGCACGGCGCCCACCAGGAGCAGGTAGGTCGCCAGGCCCAGCGCGCCAACGGTCAACAGGTGGTCGAGCAGCGCGTTGTGCGTGCGGTCCCAGAAGCCGCCCAGGACGAGCTCCAGCTCGGCCGGCGGCGGCAGCACGCGGTTGACCTGGTAGCCGATGGTCTCGGGGCCGTAGCCCACTAGCGGGCGCACGTCGGCGAAGGGGTCCGGGGTGGGCGTCAGGGCGCGCGGGTGCAGGAGCAGGTCGGCCGTCGCTCGCCAGATGGTCAGGCGCAGGCCGGCGCCCGTCTGCTCCAAGTTGCCCAGCCGGCGCAGCAGGAGCACGCGCTCCTGGAGCGGCGCGAGCGGGGAGTTGGGCAGGTTGAGCACGACGACGAAGGCGCTGGCGAGTATCGCCACGCCGGCCAGCGCGCCCAGCAGCGGCCAGTGGCGGCGGCGCGCGGCGTAGAGGACGACCGCCAGCCCGATCGCCCCGCCCAGCGCCAGCAGCGGGCCGATCGACGCGGTGAGCACCAGCGTCCAGGCCTGGAGCAGGAGCAGCGTCCCGTAGGCCAGGCAGCGCGCGAGGCGGGCCGTGGGCGGCAGAGGGGGCGCGGCGGCCAGCGCCAGCGCGAAGGCGGCAACGACCGGCGGCAGCGCCCACCAGGCATCGGGGCGCCGCGCGCCCGCGACCAGCACGACCGCTAGTGCCACCACGCCGGTCGCCAGGATGGCCGGTGTCGCCCAGGCGCTCGTCCCACGGACGTCGATGGGGGGCGTCACGGAGGAGACGGCCTTGCGCCCCCGTCCCCCACTCGGGGGCGGAGGGGCCGGGGA
>JADGHJ010000226.1 GCA_019686175.1 Chloroflexota bacterium
GGGCCACCCCCGCCGCAGCCCGGCATCGTCACCCCTGTGCCCAACGCCGTAGTGCTAGCTGGGCTCACCGTGCTCGTCAACACGCGCGAGCGGCTCGCGCACCTGCTCCAAGAACTGGACCGCGAGATTCAGCTACTAGCCGTGGGAGAGGCCGGGGCGGCGGCGCTACCGCTACTCCCGCGGCGCCGCGCCAGCAACAGCGGGGAACTCGGCTACCAGCCCGCCGCGGAGGCCGCCGTGGAGGTGACCCTCGCCTTCGGGGCCAGCCTGTTCGGCGGTCCGGACATCGGCCCCGACCGGTTCGGCCTGGCAGCGGTTCGCCCGCGGGGACTCACGCCGATGCCCAGCTTCCCCGGCGACGATCTCATCCCGGAGCAGACCGACTCCGACCTGTTCGTCCAGTTGGGAGCGAGCCATCCCATGGTGGCGCTACACGGGCTGCGCCACCTGTTGCGCCGGCTGAACTGGGGCCTGGCCTTGAAGTACGCGTTCACCGGCTTCCCGTTCTTCCCCGGCTCTGGCGCGCATGCGCCGCGCGGGCTGCTCGGCTACCACGACGGCACCAACAACCTACCCGCTGCCGACCCGGCGGCGATGGCCGAGCACGTCTGGATCCAGCCCGACGACCAGGAGCCCTCCTGGTGCCTGGGCGGCACCTATCTGGTGGTGCGCCGCATCCGCGAGCTGCTGGAGCGCTGGGACCGGGAAAGCACCGAGCGCCAAGACGCTCACATGGGCCGGCGCAAGCTCGACGGCACCTCGCCCCTCGCGCCCGACGCGCCGCCGACCGCGGCGTTCGACTACGCCGCCGATCCCCATGGACGGGTCGTGCCGCTCACGGCCCACGTGCGACGGGCCAACCCGCGCCGGCCTGGCGACGAGGCGTCGCGCTTCCTGCGGCGCAGCTTCGCCTACTTCGTCGGCGACGCGGGCGGCACGCTCGACGCCGGGCTGCTGTTCATGGCGTTCCAGCGCAACATCACGCGCCAGTTCGCGGCCACCAAGCGGCGGCTGGAGGCCCCCGACGACCCCGCCCTAGGTAGCGGCCCGCAGACGCTGTCCGAGTACTTGGTGCCGAACGGCGGCGGCTACTACTTCGTCCCGCCCAGCCCGGCTAGCCCCGACGCGTTCCTCGGTGAGGGCCTGCTCCGCGCCGCGGGCTAGCGCACCGCGGCCACGACACTCACCGCTTCGCTATCCGCCCGCCCACGGATGCGTTCGGGCGAATCGGCGAAGACGTACTCTACGCTCGCGCTGTTTGTCAGCGTGGGCCGGCCAGCCAACCCAGCGGTGGAAACGGTGAAGGTGAACGGGCCCCGCATGGCATGCGGCGGCAGGCCGCGCAGGCGCCACTCTACCGCGCCGTCCCGGATCTCGGCCTGCGCACCAGCGGGCTGGCTCAGCTCATCCGGCAGCACCGAGGTTCCCGCGGGAATCTGCGCGCGCACGACCACGTCGCGCAGCCGGAAGTCGCTGCGGTTGGCGATGCGCACGGTATAGGTGACGGCCTCCGCCTGGGCCTCGCCGCTCAGGCGCACGCCCACGACGCCGAGCCCGCCCGGCTGGGGCACCCAGACGACAGCGGCCGCCACGTGCTCGGCAGCATCGGCCGCCTGGACCACCTGGCGGCCGTGCGGCAAGTCGGCCGGCAAGGGCAGGCGCGTGTGGAAGCAGCCTTGCGCGTCGCTCCGGGCGGTGCCCAACAGCGTCTCGTCGTCGCCGATGGTCAGCGCAATGGTGTTATTCGGGGCGAAGCCGCAGCCGCTGATGGTCACCGACTCACCGCTGCGCACCTGCGATGGTGCGACCGCGATGCACGGCAGCCCGGCTGGTAGGAACGGCTGGATGGTGAACTGATACTCGCCGCTGCGTTGGCCGCCCTCCTCCGCAGCAGCGCGCCAGCGCACGCGGTAGACCCCTGGCCCCTGGTCGATCAGGCTCACCTGCATGCGCGCCCCGGTGACCTGCAGGTCGCGCCGGTCAGCGCGCTGCCCGCTCGGCCCCAGCACGGTTAGGCCGCTGCCCTCGGCGGCTAGCTCGCTGTCGAACACAGCCTGTAGTCGTGGCGGCAAGACGGCCAGCACCGCGCCAGGCGCCGGGCTGGCCGATTCGAGGTCGGTGTCAGCGCGCGCCGGCTGTGGCGGCAATAGGAGACCGAACAGCAGCGCAGCCGCCAAGCCGTGGACGATGGCGGGCCACATCACGCTCCCTCCGGGTGAATAGATAGCATCCCGATAGCAAACGCGAGCTACAGCGAGATGTTACAGATGCCAGAAGGAGAAGTTGCAACACCTTGCGACAACGCGCGAGGCGGGAGCCTAGGGGCCCGAGGGGGCGCGCTGGCGACAGGCTTGGCAGCGCCCGGCGATCGCCAGATGCGTGAGGTCGCAGTCGAAGCCGAACCGCTCGAGCAGCGCCTGCCGGAAGGGCTCACCGACGGAGAGGTCCTCGACCTCCTGCACGGCGTTGCAGTCATGGCAAACGAGGTGGAGATGGGCCGGGTCGTCGGCGCGGTGGTAGCGCGTCGAGCCCTCCTCCACGTGAGCGTGCTGGATCAGGCCCATCTCCTCCAGCAACTGGAGGGTGCGGTAGACGGTCGAGCGGTTGATGGAGGGGAACTGCTGCGAGACTTTGGCGTAGATGGCCTCCGGCACGATGTGGCCGCGCGTGGCCAGCACTTGCTGGATCACGAGCTGGCGCTGCGGGGTGACGCGGCTGCCGCGCGCGTGCAGCAGGTCGGCCAACGAATCCACGGGCTCGGCTCCTCCTTGGGTGCCTCGATCATAGCACACGACGCTTATACCACACGCGAGTTTAGTATTGACTAATCTCTCGATTCACTGTACACTGTGCCCGGCGGACGCGCCGGGCGGCCGTGCTGCCGTCGCGCGGACGACTTCCTCCCATCTCCGGCAGAGGGGGCGAGCAGGGCGCAGCTCGCCCCCTCTGCTTTTCCCTCTCCCTCTGCCGCGCCCAGCGCCGCGGCCGCCTGCGCCCGCACCACCGGGTCGGCATCCCGTGCCGCGGCTTGCAGCGCCGCCACCGCGCCCCGGTTGGCCAGCACCACCACCGCGTTGCGCCGCAGCCCCTGGTGCTTCGCGCGCTTCAGCGGGCTGCCCCGCAGCCGCTGCCGGTAGCTCGCTTCATCCCAGGCTAGCACCGCCGCCGGGTCCAGCGCCCGGCCCGCGCCCGCCTCTGACGCGAACGCCGGCTCGCGCGTGGCCGCCGCCAGCCGGTTCCAGGGGCACACCTCCTGGCAGACGTCGCAGCCGAACAGGTGGTCGCCCACCAGCGGGCGCAGCGCCTCGGGGATCAGCCCCCGGTGCTCGATGGTGAGGTAGCTGATGCAGCGCGCGCTGTCTACCACGTACGGCGCGGGCAGCGCACCCGTGGGGCAGGCGTCGAGGCACCGCGTGCAACTCCCGCAGTCGCCCACGGCCGGCGGGTCCGGCGGCAGCGGCACGTCGGTCAGCACCGACCCGAGCAGCACGTACGAGCCGTGGGTGCGAGTGAGCAGATTGGTGTTCTTGCCGAAGAACCCCAGGCCCGCGCGCTGAGCCACCGCCCGATCGGGGCAGGGCCCGTCATCCACGAACACCCGCGCGGCCACCGAGCGGCCGAGCCGGCCCTCCAGCCAGCGCACCAGCGCCCACAGCTTGCGCTTCAGCACGTCGTGGTAGTCGCGCCCGCGCGCGTAGCGGGCGACCTGCGCACCCTCCTCGGCCGCAGGAGGGGGCGCGCCGCGCGGCTCGTCGGCCGGCCGATAGCCGACGCCGACGGCGATGAACGAGCGCGCGCCCGGCAGCAGGGCCGTCGGGTCGCAGGCGCGGCGGACGCGCTCGGCGGTGAGCCAGGCCATCCCTGCGGCGCCGCCCCGCGCTAGCCAGGCGAGGGTGCGCTCGCGCGCCTCGTCGAACGGCGCGGCGTCGGTGATGCCCACGAGGTCGCAGCCCAGCGCGCGGGCGGTGGCCTTCACCTCGGCGGCGAGCTGGATGAGCGCGGCCCGATCGAGCGATTCCCTCACAGCGACCACCAAGGCGATAGCCGCTCAAGCGAGCGCCAGCAACAGCGCGGCTAGCTCGCGCGGATGGGTGACCATCACGTCGTGGCCGGCCGGCACGGCGTGGTAGCGCCAGCCCGGCTCGCGCTGGGCGCGCTCCGCAAACACTTCAAACGGCCCGGCGTAGTGGGCGGCGCGGATGTACGTGCGGGGCAGCGCCGCGGCGCGGTAGGCCGGTGCGGCAAGCGGCTGCCGCAGGGTGGCCAGCGGCTGCGGGCAGAGCCGGGGCGCGACCCAGGCTTGCTCCTCGGGCGCGGTCAGGCCCCAGTGCGCCGGGTCGGGCGGCGGCACCTGCCACGGCACGGGGCTGCCGGCCAACAGCCGCTCGAACACCGCCCGCCGCTCGGGTGGCATGAGGTCCCACAGCGCCTCGCCGTGCCGCGGCACGAAGGCATCGAGGTACACCAGGTGCGCCAAGCGCTCGGCGGCCTGCTCGGCCACGCCCGTGATCACCATGCCGCCGTAGCTGTGACCCACCAGGATCGCGTCCACCAGGCGCTCGTACTCCAGCAGCGCCACGACGTCGCGGACGTGCAAGGCTAGATCGACCCCCGCGTGGGCCAGATGCGCGCGCTCGCCCAAGCCGGTGAGCGTCGGCGTGTAGACGTCGTGGCCGGCCGCGCGCAGGAGCGGCGCCACGCGCTGCCAGCACCACCCGCCATGCCACGCGCCGTGGACCAGCAGGAACGTCGCCATGCCCCCTGCGCCTCCCTCGGCGCCCACGAGCGCCGCGCTCCACTGCCAACCAGCGTAGAGCGCAGGACGCCGTGCTGTCCACTCGCGACGACACGAATCGGGCTCCGAGCGAAAGCCCGGAGCCCGACCCGACGGCCTGCCGGCGGCCCGCCATCCTGCCCTGACGGGCCGGCCGGCAGCGTCCCTGGGTGCGGCGGCTGGGGCGGCCGCGGCGCTACAGCTAGGGTTGCACCGTGAACAACGCCGACATGCCGCCGATGATGTGGTCGTTGACGTGGCAGTGGAACAGCCAGGTCCCCAGCGCGTCGGGCACCATGTCCACCGTCTTCATGCTCATGGGCATGAGATCGATGCCGTCCATCCGCATGCCGTTCCACAACACCGACTGCCCATGCCAGTGGGCCGAGTGCAGCCCCTCCTCGCTGCCCATGGCGAACAGGTACCAGCGCACACGCTCGCCACGGCGCAGCACGATCTCCGGCATCGAGCCGAACAGGTAGCCGTTGATCGTGTGCTTGAGGTTGCTCTCCTGGAACTCCTCGTCGTCCTTATCCACGCGCTGCGGGCGCCCGGCGAAGCGCCGGATGTTGTCGTCCAGGTAGATGCTCTTGTTCTCGTCGTAGACGTTGAGCAGCGTGATGACCTCGCGATCGATGTCGGCCGGGCGGCCATCCGGGCGCGCTTGGCCCCGGCGCGTCACGATGAGCGGGCCGATCAGGCCGGTGTTGGTGTCGGTCACCTCACCAACGTGCGAGTGGTACATCCACAAGACCGAGCTGGGGTCCATCGGGCCGGGGCCCGCGCGCTCCGGCACCTGCCAGATGTAGGTGTGGGTTCCCCCCGGGGGGACCGAGGCGCCCGGCTTGGCGGAGGGGTCGAGCCCGTCGCTGTACACCGCGCCCTCGTGCTCCTTGGTGTAGAACACGCCGTGGGGGTGCATGCTGAACGCATAGCGAGTGTTGTTCTTGAACACAACTTCGATGGTGTCGCCGACCTCCGCGTAGATCGGCGGGCCGAGCGCGCCGAGGTGCTCCCACTCGGGCGGCCGCGGCTTGAGCTGCGTGAAGGTAGCGTCGGTGTACTCGCGATACAGGGCCTTGCGGTAGACGCGGCCGATGCGCCCCGGCCCCTGCTCCAGCCAGGTCTTGTCGCTCTCCGAGTACGGCTTGCCCGTGATCCGGTTGATCTCGCTCGGCGCGTAGTTCCAGTCCACCTCGTCGGCGGCGATGTAGTAGGTCCGGGTGCGGCCCTGGGCCGCGGGCGCCACGTTGGGCCACGCCAGCGCGGCCACCACAGGCACCGCGACTATCGCTGCCAGCGCTGCGCGCCCCCAGTGGCTAGCCGGCACCGAGTAGACCGCGCGCCAGCGCCCCTCGAGCAGGCCGTAGCCGAGCGCCGCGAGCGGCAGCGCCGCGGTAAATACGATCAGGCTGTCGCGCAGCACGTGCACGAGCGGCGAGTCCGGCACGCCCGGCACGGACGTGGTGATCGTCGCGTACAGCGCTATCCCCGGCAGCAGGAACAGCGCGAGCAGGCCCGCGGTGAGCGCTGCCTGCGCCAGCACACTATCGCGCCAGCCCAGTCGCGTCGCGATCTGGCGGCCGCTCCACACGCCAAGCACGGCCAGGGGCCAGGTGAGAAGGGTATCGCGAAGCCAGAGAGTGGGACTGGCTGCCGCCCCGTGGCCCGGTGCCGACTGGTGGACCCAGAACTCCCAACCGACCACGCCGCCAGCGAGCAGCAGGCCGAGCAGCGATAGGCGCCAGACGCCGCGGCCCCGGCGACGGAAAAGGTCCGCGCGCATACCTTGCCCTCCCTCTTGGGAGGTGGCCGCTAGGCGACCAGCGGCCACCCCCCGCAATACGCGCATGAGAGACAGTGAACAGCTCTGAGATTAGCGATGCCTAATCTAGTGCCGCAGTGTACACTCATTACTGCTCGAAGGCAAGACCTCGCGGGGTGCGGAGAGGGGGTCGACGCCCCGGCGCGCGCGGGCGGGGGGGGGGGGGGGGGGTTTAGAAAAATA
>JADGHJ010000023.1 GCA_019686175.1 Chloroflexota bacterium
CTGTCACTAGCGCCGCGGCCGTAAAGCCGCCCGTCGGCTACGGTGCCACCGAACGGGGGATACGTCCACCCCTGCCCCGCCGGGAAGGTGTCGAGATGGCTGTTGAGCAGCAAGTGCGGCCGCGCCGCAGACGGCCCGAGCGTGGCTACCACGTTCGGGCGCTCGGGGTGCGGCGCGTAGACCTGCACGGCCAGTCCTGCCGCCGCCAGGGAGTCGGCGACGAAGGCGGCGACCGCGCGCGTGTCGCCCGGCGGGTTCTCGCTGGGGATCCGCACGAGCTGGGCGCACAGCGCGATCAGCTCGGCCTGCCGGGTCTCCAGCGCCGCCGCCAGGCACGTGCCAGCGCTCTCCATCCTACCCCTCCATACGAGCGACCACGCGGACTAGTGTAGCGCTCGATGCGACGGGAGGGGAGCGGGTGCGGCGAGCCGCTCGGTCGGAGTGCCCGGGCTACCGTGGCCAGCGGTGCGGGAAGGGGTGAGCATCGAGCAGAGGCGCTAGCGCGCGCATCCCGACGACGGTGGTAATTCGGTGAACGATGGCCGTGGGGCGCGCGTGCGGGGGACCGAAAGCGGCGGTCAGCCGCCCGCGATAGCGGCGTGCGTATACATAAAGCGGGGCGAGAGCGGTGTGCGGGTGCGGACAACGCGAGACATTCACCCTCCAATTGACACTAAGCGGGGCGCTGCGTATAATCCCCGCATACCCGCGCGTGCCGCGCGGGGGACGAGCGGAGCGGTCGAGCGGAGGGGCCATGCGGCACGGATCGCTCGTGGACCGGTGTGGCAGCGGGACGCCCTGTGCAGAGCACAGCGGCGTTTTTCGTTCTCCTGCTCGGCCGCGGGTGGCGCCCTGCTAGGGCGGGTGCCCGATGGCGAGAGCACTGCAGCGGAGGTTAACGGCATGCAGTCGAGCCTGATCGGCAAGATCCAGAAGGCGAACGTGTACGCGCGCGAGCCCGAACGGGTCCGCTTCTCGCAGTTCACGGCCACTTTCCGCGGCGAGCACGACTCGTACACGGTACGCTTCGACGGCAGCCGTTGGTCCTGCACTTGCACCTTCTTCTCCGCGTGGGGCCTCTGCTCGCATACGATGGCCATCGAGAAGATGCTGGCAGCCATGCTCCCGCAGGAAGCGCGCCAATCCATCCCGGCGCCGGCCACGGTCTAGTGCCCACGCCCGGCCCATCCCTCGCGCGGCCGGCACGCTGACCGACAGGAGCGGACCACGTAGCTGGCTTCTGGATCGCGGTCCAGTTCCTCACGCGCCTGCCGGCGCCCCGGCCGCATGTGGAGTCGGCTACCCAGCTCGGCGCGGCCCTCCCGTTTTTCCCGGCGGTCGGTTTGCTGCTCGGTGCCCTGATCGCCGCGGGTGACTGGGCGCTGCGGCCGTTGCTGGCGCCCACTGTGACCAGCGCGCTGTGCGTGGTTGCGCTGGTGGTACTCAGCGGGGCACTCCACCTCGACGGACTGGTCGACACCTGCGATGCGCTCGCCCTGGACGCCGCCCCTGCGACTCGCCTCCAGTTGATGCGCGACAGTCGCGCGCGCGACCCGGGCGCGCTCGCGGCCTCCCTGCTCCTGCTCGGGAAGTTCGCGGCCATCGTGCTGCTGCCCGAAGCGATCCGCACCAGCGCGCTGCTGCTGGCGCCACTGGTCGGGCGCTGGGCCAATGTGGCGGCCTACTGGGGTTACCCCTACGCGCGCCGCACGCCCGGGGCCAGCCTGGCCCTCAAGCAAGGCGCCACCACGTCCCGCCTGCTCGTGGCCACGGCGTTCACCCTGGGCGTGCTGGTGGCGGTGCTGGGGCCCACGGGCGGCCTGGTGCTCCTCGGTGCGGCGGCGATCACGCACCTGGTCGCCACCCTCAGTCGCTGGCGCTTGTCCGGCCTCACCGGCGACGTGTATGGCGCGGTCACCGAGCTCGTGGAGGCGTGCACGCTGGTACTGGTTCCACTGGCCGTGGGCGGGTACGTGCGATGAGCCTGCTGGTCGCGCTCCAGTTCCTCACGCGCCTGCCGCTGCCCGCTGGCTTGCCGATCGCGGGCCCGCGTGTCGGCCGTGCGTTGGGCTGGTTTCCGCTGGTGGGCGCGCTGCTCGGGGGCCTGCTGGCGCTCGCCGATGCGGCGCTCAGCCTGGTGCTGCCACGCGGTCTGGTCGATGTCCTGCTGCTGGTGTTGCTGGCGCTGCTCACGGGCGGGCTCCATCTGGACGGGTTCATGGACACTTGCGACGGCCTGTTCAGCCTGCGCAGTCCCGAAGAGCGCCTCGCGATCTTGCGGGACAGCCGCGTGGGCAGCTTTGGCGTGGTCGGGCTGACCAGCCTGCTGCTGCTCCAGTGGGCCGCGCTGGGCGCGCTCCCGACCGAGCGGCGCGCCGCCTGCCTGGTGGTGACGCTAGCGCTCGCCCGCTGGGCGATGGTCTACGCTATCGTGGTGTTCCCCTACGCACGCCCGGCCGGGCTGGGGCGGATCTTCAAGGACGAGGCGGGGCCGCACGCCCTGGTCGCGGCCACGCTGCTCGGCGCGGCGGCCGCCGTTGGGCTACTGGGGCTGGCCGGGCTAGCGGCCCTAGCACTGGCCGCCGGGACGACTTGGCTGTTCGCCCGCTACTGCCTGGGCCGGCTGCCCGGCCTCACCGGCGACACCTACGGCGCATTGAACGAGCTGGTCGAGACACTGCTGCTGGTCCTGCTGCCGCTGCTGTTGCAGGGCTGAGGGCTTTGCCCGTGGCCGAGCCGCTCGGCAAGCCGACGGTGAGCGCCGGCTAGCGCTCGCGCGCGGGCAGCGGCAGCGGGCGGTCCTGCCGGTACGGCAGCCCTAGGCGCAGCGCCACCTCGGCGTAGGCCAGCTCGGCCCCCAGGTAAGCGGCGTGGTCGAGCCGCGACACGAGCCCCGCGGCCAGGATCGCCCGGTACAGCTCGGCGGCGGTGCGACCCACGAAGCGGTGCCCGGTCGGGCCGCCTGTCGTGGTGGTGTGGGCGACGACGATCTGGTCGTGGGCCACGGCGATCAGGAAGTTGCCCAGCGGGTCTGGGGCCCAGCGACCGCCACCACTGCTGGCTGGCTCCGCCGGCGACGTCGTGGGCGCATCGAGGGCCGCAGGCGCCCAGCCCTCGGGCACCAGCACGGGGCCCGCGGCTGCGCTGGCGTCCGGGGGCGGGAGGGCGTGGATGGCCGCCGCGATGCGGGCCGGATCGGTGCAGCCACGCAGATCGACGACCGTAACCTGGCGACGAAAGCGCTCGACCGCCGCGGCGTCCAGCGCGAGCGGTGGGTCAGTACCCGGGAGCGTGCCCGTGGGCGGCAGGCCCTCGGCGGCCAGCGCCACCAGCGCGCGCCCCGTGCCCGTGTAGTCGACGCCGCAAACCACCAGGTAGCGCAGCGTGGGATGCGCCAGGACGTTGTCGAGCAGCAGGCGGATGCCCCACAGCGAGTACAGGTTGCCGCAAGCCGCGTACAGTTCGCGCGGCACGCCTGCGAGGATCCGTTCCTGCGGCGTCCACAGCGTCACCAGCCCGACCGGGCTGTGCGGGTTGCCAAGGGTCACTTCCGGGGGCAGCGGCGCCGTGGCCATCGCGCTCCTGCCGCAAACACTCTCTCTGTCAGAATAGCGGGCGCACAGACGTGCAACAAGCGCCGCGCGAACGGTCGGCGTTGTGGAATCCTAGAGGACGAGAAGGCTCGGGATGTGATCGAACTGTCGGCTCGATCCACCGGGATGCACGCGCGATTGCCACGGTCCTCGGGACATGTTACGATCCGTTAGTTACCCGAGGCCGCACGGCGCGCGCTTGGCGAGAGCAGCGGGAGAGCGGCATCCGGTATGGCGCGCATAATCGCCGTCGCGAATCAGAAGGGCGGCGTGGGGAAGACGACGACCACCGCAAACCTCGGCGCCGCGTTGACTATGCTCGACCACCGCGTGCTGC
Source organism: Chloroflexota bacterium (assembly GCA_019686175.1). Classification (GTDB taxonomy): domain Bacteria; phylum Chloroflexota; class UBA6077; order UBA6077; family JAJPHF01; genus JADGHJ01. The sequence goes on from JADGHJ010000023.1 coordinate 3,931, forward strand.
TCGTCGACATGGACCCGCAAGGCAATCTGACGGCGGCCTTCGGGCTGGAGAAGCAGGCGGAGTGCACGGTCGCCGATGCGCTGCTCGATCGCCGCGTGCCCTTGCCCATCGTCCCGGTGAACCCGGCGACGCATCCGCGGCTGGACCTGGTGCCGTCCGCCATTCCGCTGGCGATGGCCGAGGCGGCGCTGAGCAACAAGCTCGGGCGCGAGCTGCGCCTGCGCGACCAATTGGCCGGCGTGCAGCACGCCTACGACTACATCCTGATCGACACGCCGCCCGCGCTTGGGCTGCTGACCATCAACGCGCTGGTCGCGGCCACCGGGGTGATCGTGCCCACGGAGGCACGGTTCTTCTCGCTGCAGGGCCTCCAGATGCTCCAGGAGAGCGTCGACGAGATCATGTATCTGAACCCGCGCCTGACGTTACTTGGTATTCTGTTAAGCAAGCTCGATCGCCGGCTGCGAGAGGAGCGGGCGGTGGCCGAGTACCTACGCGAGCGGTGGGGGGCCCTGGTGTTCCAGACGGAGATCAGCGCCAACAGCAAGATTCTCGAAGCGGGGTCGGCGGGCACATCGGTTTTCCGCTATGCTGGAGCGGAGCGCGCTGCCGAGCTGTACCTAGCTCTGGCCCGAGAGGTGGTGGAGCGTGGCTGAGACTCCCGGCTTCAACCCCGACCGGCTCGGCGACGCCAAGCGGCCCGAGCCCGTGGTGCCGCGCATCCTCGATGCTCCCATGAACTCCCCTGCTCGCGGCTTCACGGAGATCAAGATCGTCGGCGTGGGTGGCGGCGGCGGTAACGCCGTCAACCGCATGATCGAGGCCGACGTGCGGGGCGTCGAGTTCGTTGCTGTCAACACCGACAGCCAGGCCCTGAGCCAATCGCTGGCGCTCCACCGCCTGTGCATCGGTCCCCGCACGACCCGTGGGCTGGGCGCGGGCGGCGACCCGCAGCAGGGCGAGCGTGCCGCGCAGGCCAGCGAGGCCGAGCTACGCGAGCTGCTGGCCGACACCGACATGGTGTTCATCACCGCCGGCCTCGGCGGCGGCACCGGCACCGGCGCCGCACCGGTCATCGCCGGCATCGCCCGCGAGCAGGGCGCGCTCACCGTGGCGGTGGTTACCCTGCCGTTCAGTTTCGAGGGGGCGCGTCGCCGCCGGGTGGCCGAGGCGGGGCTGCGCGCCCTACGCGAGCGCGTGGACGCGATCATCGTCATCCCCAACGACCGCCTGCTGCGGCTCAGCGACGGGCACCTGCCCATGGTCGAGGCGTTCCGCCTGGCCGACGATGTGCTGCGCCAGGGCGTGCAGGGCATCGCCGACCTGATCACCTACACGGGGCTGATCAACCTCGACTTCGCCGACGTCAAGTCGGTGATGTCCGATGCGGGCACCGCCTTGATGGCCGTGGGTGAGGCGCGGGGCGAGGCGCGCGCCCTCCAGGCCGCTCATGCCGCGATCAACAGCCCGCTACTCGACGCCAGCATCGCGGGCGCCCGCGGCGTACTGATCAACATCACCGGCGGGCCCGACCTGACGCTCACCGAGGTCAGCGAGGCGGCCAACGCCATCTACGAGGTGGTCGACCCGACCGCCAATATCCTCATCGGGGCGGTCGTTCACCCGCGCCCGCAGGCCGAGGTCCGGCTGACGCTGATCGCCACGGGGCTGCCCGACAGCGACAGCGCGGCGTCGCGTGACCCGCGCGAGCGCCGCGGGTCGCGAGAGCGCGGTGGCCGCGAGCGGCTGCCACGTCCCGAGGACCCGCGCGCCTTCGCTCCCGACGAGGAGCCCGACTGGGAGCACGAGCCGCCGGCCGAGCGCGAGTGGCGGCGCGCCGAGCCCGATCCGCCTTGGGACTATCTCGCCTCGCGGCGCTGGCCCAACGACCCGCCCCCGCGCCGGCCGCGGCCGGCGCCCGAGGATCTCGACATCCCTCCGTTCCTGCGCCGCCGCCGCCCGCAGCCGTGACGCGCTGTCGCGTCCGCTCGACCTTATTGACTGGATCCTGGCGGGCGACATAGTTAGGGCGATCGGCGGGCTGCGTGCGGGGGTGGCCGGTATCGTGGGTGATCATCCCCCTGATCCCTGCACTGGTGTCCATTAGGCGGTTCAAGGTCGGGTGGACAGGTACCGAGCCGGCGGGGTGGGGCCGGGCCGCCTCAACCGAGCGAGCGCACGATCCGCTCGAACTCGTCGCGCGAGAACGCCTTCAGCGTGGTGGTTCGGACGTTACCTTGACTCCCGAGGGTCAGCGCAATGCGAGCCATGGTCTCGTCGTCGGGGGCCTCGACGATCGCCACATTGTCGTACTCGCCCATCGTCAAATACCAGGCGGCCAAGCGGACTCCCAGCGACTGGCCCGCTTGCTCGTACTGGCGGAGGCGCTCCGGCGTCCCCTTGACGTCACGAATCCCCTGATCGGTCCACTTCGAGAGCACGATGTACGTGGGCATGGGCGCAACCTCCTGGACGTCCAACGCCCCACCCCAGCGGCTGGCTCCAGCATACTGCGCCAGAGCGCGGTGTCAACGGCTAGTCGCCGAAGCAGATGCCGAGGTCGCGCGCGGTGCGGACCAGCTCGCCGTCGACCGGCACGTGCTTCTGGGCGCCCACTGCCTCCGCCAGTGCGACATCGACCACCGCCGTGCCGTGCAGCGCCACCATGCGGCCGAACCCGCCCACGGCGATCAGGCGGGCTGCGGCCGCGCCGAAGCGCGTGGCCAGATTGCGATCGAACGCCGTGGGCGTGCCACCCCGCTGCAGGTGCCCCAGCACGACCGCCCGCGTCTCGATCCCGGTGCGCCGCTCGATCTCGCCCACGAGCCAGGGGCCGATCCCGCCGAGCCGCGGCTGAGCGGCCGGGTTAGTGGTCGGCTGGTAGATGCGCTGGCCGCCCCGCGGCGCCGCCCCCTCGGCTACCACCACGATGCTCGAGTCGCGGCGCCGCTGGCTGCGCGCCGCGAGCGCCTGCGCGACGCGGTCCAGATCGAACGGGATCTCTGGGATCAGGATCACCGCCGCCGCGCCAGCGAGGCCCGACTCGAGGGCGATCCAGCCGGCGTCGCGGCCCATCACCTCCACGATCATCACGCGGTGGTGGCTCTCGGTGGTCGTATGCAGCCGGTCGATCGCCTCGGTGGCCGTCTGCACCGCCGTGTGGTAGCCGAACGTGACATCGGTCGCCGAGAGGTCGTTGTCGATGGTCTTGGGCACGCCCACCAGCGGCACGCCGAGGTCGGCGAACCGTTTGGCGATGTGCAGCGAGCCGTCGCCGCCGACCACGCACAGCGCGTCGAGGCCCAGTAGCTCCAGCGAGCGCAGCACCTCCGGCGAGCGATCGCGGCGAGTGAGCTGGCCGCCCGCGTAGTGCACATAGTCGAAGGGGTTACAGCGGTTGGTCGTGCCGAGGATCGTGCCCCCGAGCGGCAGGATCCCTTTGACGGTATCGAGGTCGAGCGGGCGCGCCCGGGGCGGATCGAGCAATCCCTCGTAGCCGTCGATGATTCCCAGCACCTGCCAGCCGTACTGCAGGATCGCCGTGCGGGTGAACGCTCGCAGGACGCCGTTGAGCCCCGGGCAGTCGCCGCCGCCGGTCAAGATACCCACGCGCTGGATGGCTGTCGCTGTCACTCGCGCCTCCTGAACCGCGGGGGGAATTCCGCATCGCCCGCGGGCGTGTTGCCCGCGTTCATTGTCCTGCCCTGCCAGTGCGGCCGACAACTCGCTTGCTCGGCCGCGGCGCGACGCGTATCCTTCGAGCAGTGCGCCACCGTGGCGCGAGCCGCCGACTGCGGCGCTTCCGACGGACGAGCTGTATGGACGACGCCATCCGCGCGCTGGCCGCGCTGCTGCGCCCAGCCACGCGCATCCTCGTGTTCACCGGCGCGGGGATGAGCACCGAGTCGGGCATTCCCGACTTCCGCAGCCCGGGTGGGGTGTGGGACCGCTACCCGATTGTCTATTTCGACGAATTCCTCCGTGACGAGGAGGCGCGCAAGCGCTACTGGCTGCGCAGCCGCGAGACGTACCCGGTGCTGGCCCGCGCCGAGCCGAACCCGGCGCACTACGCCATCGCCGAGCTGGAGCGGCGCGGCAAGGTGCTGGCCGTGGTGACCCAGAACATCGACGGCCTGCACGCGCGCGCCGGCACCTCGCCCGACAAGCTGATCGAACTGCACGGCAACAACCTGCACGTCGTCTGCCTCGACTGCAACGCGCGCACGCCCCGCGAGGCGATCCAGGCGGAGCTCGTGGCCGGGGTCGAGGTCCCGCGCTGCGCCCGCTGCGGCGGCCTGCTGAAGAACACGACGGTCTCGTTCGGCGAGCCGCTGCCCGCCGAGGCGCTCCAGCGCGCGACGCTGGCGGCGCTGACCTGCGACTTGTGCCTGGTGATCGGCTCGTCGCTGGTGGTGTACCCGGCGGCCGATATTCCCGTGCTGGCCGCGCAGCAGGGGGCGCCGCTGGCTATCGTCAACGCCACGCCCACCCCGCTCGACGCCACGGCCGACCTGGTGGTGCACGCGCGGGCCGGGGCGGTGCTGCCGGCGGCGGTAGCCGCGCTGGACTGACCGTCCCGCGCTAGTCGCCCCAGTAGCGTTGCTCCTGCCACGGGTCGCCGCGCATGTGGTAGCCGTAGCTCTCCCAGAAGCCCGGGGCATCCTCCGCGCGAAACTCCAGCCCGCGCACCCACTTGGCGCTCTTCCAGAAGTACAGGTGCGGCACCACCAGCCGCAGCGGCCAGCCGTGCTCGGGCGTCAGCTCCGCACCGTTGTGCTTGTGGGCGAACAGCACGTCGTCGCGGTCGAGGTCCGCTAGGGGCACATTGGTGGTGAAGCCGTGCTCGGCGTGGACCATCACGAAGCGTGCGTCAGGCAAGGGCTGCACTGCCTCCAGCACCTTGCGGAACGGCACGCCCTCGAACGTGTTGTCGAACTTGCTCCAGCGCGTGACGCAGTGGATGTCGCAGGTCACCGCCGCGTGGCCTAGCGCAAGAAACTGTTCGTACGTCCACTCCTGCGGCCGGGCGACCAGGCCCCACACGCGGAACGTCCAGGTGGACAGCTGGACGCGTGGCACGTCGCCGTAGTGGAGGACGGGCCAGCCCTTGGTCAGATATTGTCCTGGCGGCAGGCGGTCCTTGGGCGCCTCAGGCGCCCGACCCTTCATGAAGAAGTCGAAGGCCATCGCGGTCTCCTCGCTGGGCTCTGTCGCCCCTCACCATGAATTATAGGGACCAGACCGCGGCCGGCCCGCCGCGCGCGGGCCGGCCGCGAGCGAGGAGTGGCTCTCATGGGTCCGCTAGACAGCATCCGCACCGACGTCATCGGCAGCCTGCTCCGCCCCGACTACCTCAAAGAGGCGTACCGGCAGCACGCGGCGGGCCAGCTCGACGCCGACGGCCTGCGTGCCGTGCAGGACCGGGCGGTTCGCGAGGCGATCGCGCTGCAAGAGGCGGTGGGGCTCGACGTGATCACCGACGGCGAGCAGCGTCGCTTGAACTTCCAGGACGTGTTCAGCAACTCCGTGGTCGGCTACGCCCAGGGGCGCACGGACATCGCCTTCCACGAGCAGCGCGTCGCGGGCGCCCAGCCACTGCGGCGCTTCGACTTCGCGCCGGACGAGGAGCCGGGGCCGGCGGTAGTCCAACGGCGGCCGGTGGTCGAGCGGCTGCGGCTCGTGCGCAACACACCGCTGGAGGAGTATCGCTTCGCTAGCGCCGTCGCCACCCGCCCCGTGAAAGTCACGTTCATCGGGCCCGAGCGGATCGGGCAGCGCTGGGACCGGGCGGGCTCGGCGCCAGTGTATGCCGACCTGCGGGCGTTCCTCGCCGAAGTGGTGGCCATCGAGCGGGAGATCGTCCGCGGCCTGGTGGACGCCGGCTGCCGCTACGTCCACATCGACGCGCCCGGCTACACCGCCTACGTCGACGCGCCGTCGCTGGCCCAGATGCGGGCGCGCGGCGAGGATCCCGCGGACAACCTGGCGGCGTCGCTGGCGGCCGACAACGCCCTGATCGCCGACTTCCCCGGCGTGACCTTCGGCATCCATCTCTGTCGTGGCAACCAGCGCAGTATGTGGCACCGCGAGGGCAGCTACGACGCCATCGCCGAGCAGCTGTTCAACACGCTGCAGCATCAGCGCTTCCTGCTGGAGTACGACAGTGACCGCGCCGGCGGGTTCGAGCCGCTGCGCTTCGTGCCCAAGGGCAAGGTCGTGGTGCTGGGGCTGATCAGCACGAAGGTGCCCGAGACGCCGAGCGTGGACGCCCTGTGCCGGCGGATCGACGAGGCGGCGCGCTACCTGTCCCTGGAGCAGCTCGCCATCAGCACGCAGTGCGGGTTCGCCTCGGACGTCGTCGGCAACCTGATCACGCCCGACGACCAGCGGCGCAAGCTGGAGCGCGTGGTCGAGGTCGCCCGCCGCGTCTGGGGCTGAGGCCTCAGCGCCGGCGGAGGTCGTCGAGGAACAGGATGGTCTCGCGCCAGGCGTCGGCGGCGGCCGCTGGCAGGTAGCCCGAGCCCTCGGGCAGGGTGAAGGCATGGCTGGCCCCGCCGTAGATCTTCAGCGCGAACGGCTTGCCGTGGCGCTGCAGCGCCTGCGCCATCTCGATGGCGTGTTCCAGCGGCGCGCGTGGGTCGCCCGCACAGTGCAGCATCAGCAGCGGCGCTTGCATGCGCGCCGCGCCCTCGATCGCCGCCTGGGTCTCCTCGGGCGCGCGCTCGCGAGTGAGCGTGCCGTGGTAGATCAGCCCGGCCCACGGCCAGTCCCAGCGGGCCAGCGCGAGGTACGCCACCCGCCCGCCGAAGCAGTAGCCGCCCACGGCGATGCGGTCCCCGTCCACGTACTCCTGCGTGCGCAGCCAGGCCGCGGCGTCGGCTACGTACTGGAGCACCTCCTCGGTGGAGGGCGTGGCGACGCGCGACTGCCAGTCGATCGCCAGAGCCACGTAGCCCTCGTCGCCGAACCGCTCGGCCGCCCGCCGGTTGCCCGCCTCCAGCCCGTTGAGCCCGTGCACCAGGATCACTGCCGGGAAGCGCCCGGGCATGGCCGGTCGCCCCAGGTGCCCCTTGATCGTGGCCTCGCCGCTGCGGAAGCTCACCGCCTCCCCGCCGAGAATGCCCCAGCCCATGTTCTTCCTCCTACACGGTGGCCGCCTGGCAGGCCGGAATGACCTGCTCGGCGAATAGGCGCAGCGAGCGCGCGGTCTGCGCGGTGGTCAGATTGCCGAAGGCGAAGGCGCCCGCGAAGTAGTTCGCGCCAGTAATGGCCAGCGCCTCCTGCACGCGCTGGCGCACGGTGGCCGGCGAGCCGACGTAGATGCCGCCGATGGCCACGAACTCGTCCCAGTCGCCGCGCTTGATGCGAGGGTCGTTGTGCAGCGTCCAGAGGTAGCCGAAGCTCTCCAGGAACTCCTTGTACGCGGCCTTGGCCTCACGCTCGGCCTGGGCGTCGGTCTCGGCCACGTACACGTGACGGGCGAGGCCGTAGCAGGGCTCCGCCACATGGCCGTTCAGCCGCTGCGGGTCGCCGGCATGGGCGGCGCGTTGGGCGTTGTAGATGGCGAACTGTTCGCGCGTGGCCTCCAGCGACGGGAACAGCGACCCGAACATGGTGCTGAAGTTGTGCTGGCCGATCCAGGGCACCGAGGTCGGGTAGTTGGTCGGGTACCACAGCGGCGGGTAGGGCCGCTGACGCGGCCGGTGGACGAGACGCACGTCCTTGAACGTGAAGTAGCGGCCCTCGAAGTTCACCTCGCCGGTGGCGAGCCCCTGCAGGATGACCGTCAGCGCCTCTTGGAAGATGGCGCGGCTTTCGTCGAGCGGGACCTGGAAGGGGTCCATCTCGTACGGCGACACGCCGCGGCCCACCCCGGGCTCCAGTCGCCCCTGCGTGAGGTGATCGAGCATGGCGATCTCTTCCATGAGCCGCAGGGGATGGTACAGCGGCAGGACGTACACCATCGGGCCGAGCCGGATGCGGCGCGTGCGCTGGGCGGCGGCGGCCAGGAACAGGTTGGGCGAGGGCGCCATACACAGCGGGGTCCAGTGGTGCTCGGCAAGGTGGTAGTAGCTGTAGCCGAGCCGGTCGGCGTACTCGACCACCTGCAGCCGCTCCTCGTACAGCGTGCTCAGATCGACGCCCCGGCGATCGTCCATCCAGTCGAAGATGCCGAAGCGCACGCGCGCCGGCGGACGCGCGGCCGTAGGGCTGCCGGTGTTGGTCGTCGGGTGCATGGCGGTTACCTCCCTGCGCTGCCGCTGGCGGCAGTATAGGCGGATCGGGGCGACGTGGCCAACGCGGCCTACAGCGCCCCGGCCGCGCGCAGCGCGGCGATCTCAGCGGGCGTGTAGCCAGCGCCGGCGAGAATCTCGTCGGTGTGCTCGCCGAGGCGCGGGGCGGCGCGGCGGATCGACCCGGGCGTGCGCGAGAGGCGGTAGGCGAGCCCGGGCATCTGCACCCTGCCGGCGGTGGGGTGTGCCGCCGTGGCACGTAGGCCGAGATGCTCCACCTGCGGGTCGGCGAACACCTGGGCCAGGTCGTAGATCGGGCCGCACGGTACCTCGGCGCGCTCGAGCAGCGCAATGGCCTCGGCCATGGTCAGCTCGCGCAGCCGCGGCGTGATGGCCGCGACCAGCGCCTCGCGATTGGTCACCCGGTCCGGGTTGGTAGCAAAGCGCGGGTCGTGCTGGAGCGCTTCCAGGCCGAGCGCCTGGCAGAAGCGCGCCCAGATCGCCTCGTTGGCCACCGCGACGTTGATGTAGCCATCGGCGGTGGGCAAGGTCTCGTAGGGCGCGATGAGCGGGTGCCGATTGCCCGTGCGCCGCGGCGGCCGCCCGGTCGCGAAGTAGGCGCCGGCCTGGTACGAGAGCAGCGCCACTTGCCCCGCCAGCATCGAGGCGTCGATCACCTGCCCCTGGCCGGAGCGGGTGCGCTCGTACAGCGCGGCCACCGTGGCGAAGGCGGCGAACATCCCGGCGGCGAGGTCCCCGATAGGAATGCCGGCCTTCATCGGCCCACTCTCCTCCGTGCCCGTCAGGCTCATCACGCCGCCCATGCCCTGGAGGATCTGGTCGTATGCTGGCTGGTCGCGCCGCGGGCCGTCCTGCCCAAAGCCCGTCACCGCGGTGTAGATCAGCCGCGGGTTGAGCGCGAGCGCCTGCTCCGGGCTGAGCCCCAGCCGGGCGAGCGTGCCCGGCCGAAAGTTCTCGACCAGGACATCGGCCTGCTGCACCAGCCGATACAGCACCTCGCGGGCGGCAGGGACTTTCAAGTTGAGGGTAAGCGAGCGCTTGTTGCGGTTGACGGTCAGGAAGTAGCTGCTCTCGCCGCCGATGAACGGCGGCCCCCAGGTCCGCGTCTCGTCGCCGCCTGGCGGCTCGACCTTGAGTACATCAGCGCCGAGGTCGCCGAGCATGAGCGTGCAGTACGGTCCCGCGAGGGCGCGGGTGAGATCGAGCACGACGACGCCAGCCAGTGGCCCGTCGCTCGTGTGGGATCCCGAGGTTGAATGGCTGCTCTGCTGCACGACCACTCGTCCGGGGACCGTTCGATGGCCCTCTTGCCAGGTATAGCAGAGCGGGCACGCCCGCGCCCAGCCGCGCGCTGGCGCGGTGCTCTCGCGTGGCAGGGGGCATGCGCTCGGTTGGTGGCAAGGCGGCTGACCACCTATACCAGACAGAGCGGCTGGCTCGCGGGCGAGGCGCGGCTTCTCGCCACCAGCCGCGCAGAGCGGTGGGGACTGCCGAGGCGCGGCCCCCAGATTGGACGCCCCGTGCGAGATGGACGACTGACGAGCCGCTGGTATGTCGTGGGGGGCCTGCGGCTGCACGCTCGCGTGTCGATCGAGCCGGTCCCGCCGGCCAGCCCCACGGTGGTGCTCGTCCACGGTTTGATCGTGTCCAGCCGCTACATGCTGCCGACCGCGACGCGGCTGGCTCCGCGCTGCCGCGTCCACATCCCCGACCTCCCCGGCTACGGCCGCAGCGCCAAGCCGGAGCGCGTGCTGCGTGTGCCGGAACTCGCCGATGCCCTGGCCGGCTACCTGGCGAGCGCGGGACTGGACCACGTGGCACTGGTCGCCAACTCGTTTGGCTGTCAGATCGCGGCCGATTGCGCCATGCGCCATCCGGAGCGCATCGCGCGAGTCGTGCTCATCGGTCCCACGGTGGACCCGGCGGCCCGCGCGCTGGCCCAGCAGGTCGCGCGCTGGCTCCGCAACGTGCCGGGCGAGCCGCCCTGGCTGGGGCTGGTGATCGCCCGCGATCTGGTGGACATGGGCGTGCGGCGGGCGCTCTGCACGCTTCGCTTCATGCTCGAGGATCGCATCGAAGCGAAGTTGCCGCATGTGCGCGTGCCGACGCTCGTGGTGCGCGGCGCCCGCGATACGGTGGTCCCGCAGCGTTGGGCCGAGGAAGCAACCCGTCTGTTGCCCGCGGGACGGCTGGCCGTGATCCCCGGGGCCGCCCACACGGTGAACTACAACGCTCCCCTGGAGCTGGTACGCGTGGTGTACCCCTTCGTCGCGCAAGCGGAGCGCGCGTAGCGGGGGCCGCTGACGCGGACAGCGTGGCCATCCTGACCCCGCCCTGTGGGAGCGGGCGCGAGCCTGACGGCGCGCTACGGCGCGGTGGCCGGACGCGGCAGGCGCTCACGCAGCCGTTCGAAGCCGTGCTGCAGATGCTCCTGCAGCTCGTGCATCGTCTCCTGGACCTGGGCCAGGTGGCGGGCGATCGCCGCGCGGCGCCGCGAGGTGTACGGCCCGATGCGGCGGTAGCGCCGGTAGCGCGTGCGGACCAGCCGTCCCGGCGGGATCGCCTGCAGCCGCGCCAGCTCGCGTACCAGCGCCTCGCGCACCGCCTGCGCCGCCGCGTCCGGGTCCGTGTGGGCGCCGCCGGGCGGCTCGGGCACGATCGCGTCGATAATGCCCAGCTCTTGCAGGTCGGGGGCGGTAATGCGCAGCGCCGGCGCCAGCGCGGGCGCCTGCGCCGCGTTGCGGTACAAGATGGCCGAAGCGCCCTCGGGCGAGATCACCGAGAAGATGGCGTGCTCCTGCATCAGCACACGGTCGGCCACCGCCAGGGCGAGCGCGCCGCCGCTGCCCCCCTCCCCGATCACCGTGGCGATGGTCGGCACCGGCAGGCTCACCATCCGGGCCAGACAACTCGCGATAGTGAACGCCAGCCCCCGCGCCTCGGCCTCTACCCCCGCCTCGGCGCCCGGCGTGTCCACGAAGGTCAACAGCGGCAGCCGGAACTTCGCTGCCAGGCGCATCAGGCGCAACGCCTTGCGGTAGCCCTCGGGCAGGGCGCGTCCGCCGCGCCGGCGCGGATCGTCCGGGTCGCGCTCCAGCCCGATGGCGGCCACGGGCTGCCCGTCGAGGGTGCCCAGGCCGATGACGATCGCCGGGTCGTCGCCATACGCCTGGTCGCCGTGCAGCTCGTGGAAGTCCGGCAGGAGCCGGCGGATGTAGTCGAGCGCCGTCGGCCGCGCGGGGTGCCGCGCGAGCTGGACCGTCTCCCACGCCGAGGGCCGCGGCTCGTCCAGATGACTCGTGCGGTCCGCCGCGGGCGGCGGCTCGCGCCGCGGGTGGTTCGCTGGGGCCAGCAGGCCGAGGAGCGCCGCCAGCGCGGGGCGCAGCTCGGCACGCGGCACCACGGCGTCGACGAAGCCGTGGGCCAGCAGGAACTCGGCGCTGTGCGACCGCTCGGCGGCTGGCGCCGCGCTGGCCGCCGCCGTCTGCTCGCGCACGCGCGGGCCGGCGAAGCCGATGAGCGCCCCGGGCTCGGCGAGGTGGATGTCCCCCAGGCTGGCGAAGCTGGCGAACACCCCGCCGGTCGTCGGGTGGGTCAGTACCACGATATACGGCAGGCGCGCGGCGTGCAGGCGCTGGGCCGCGGCGGCTGTCTTGGCCATCTGCATCAGGGAGAGCATGCCCTCCTGCATGCGGGCGCCGCCGCTGCCGACGACCGCGATTAGCGGCCAGCGCTGGCGCACGGCGAGCTCGAAGGCCAGTGCCACCTTCTCGCCCACCACCGAGCCCATGCTGCCGCCCAGGAACTCGAAGTCCAGCACGGCGATGACCGCAGGGCGCCCGTCCAGCCGCAGGGTGCCCGTCACCACCGCCTCGCTCAGCCCGGTGCGCCGCTGCGCCTCCTCCAGCCGCACGCCGTACGGCATGCGGTCGCTAAAGCGTAGCGGGTCGACGGAGATCAACTCGGCGTGAGTCTCGCGGAACGAGCCCGGGTCGGCCAGCGCGGCGATGCGCTCGCGCGCCCCGAGGGGATAGTGGTAGCCGCAGTGGGGGCAGACGCGCCAGCGCTCGTACAGCTCGGCCCCGTCGAGCGCCCGGGTGCAGCGGGTGCACTGGCGCGGCGGAGGCCGCTCGGTATCGGACGAGGGATCGGCTGCGCGCCGGTGCCGCCAGTCGGCGAACAGCTCGGTCAGGTTCCGCACAGGCCCTCCTCGGGCGCGGCCCGTGGCCAGCACTCCCTGCGAGCGTCGGCAGCCCGCCGATAGGCCCCATTGCCCGCGGCGCCACTGCCGTATCCTACGACTAGTCTACTCTAGCGCTCGGGCGAGCGGCATCTCGGCTCTGCAACGCCGGCGCGCCGCGCCCGTGGAGCGTCCAGGGGAGGGCCCAAGTGGCCGAACGGCGAGTCTGGGTGGGCGAGGACGCCGGCCAGCGCGCCCTGTTCGTCGATGGCGTGGTCCAGTCGGTCGCCGCGGCCGACGCCCTGCGGGGCCCCGGCTACTGGCCGGCGATGCTGCCGGACGTCCGGCCGCGCCGCGCGCTGCTGCTCGGCCTCGGCGGCGGCACCATCGCGCACTTGCTGGTGCGCCGCTTCGGGTCGCTCCCGCTGATAGGGGTCGAGGCCGATCCCGAGGTGCTGGCAGTGGCCCGCGCCGAGTTCGACCTCACCCTGCCGGCGCTGACCGTGGTCCAGGGCGACGCGGTCGAGTACGTCGCCACCTGCGCCGAGCGCTTCGACTACATCTGCGTCGATCTCTACCGCGGCGCGGAGCCGGAGCGCCGCGTGTACGCGCGACCGTTCCTGCGCCAACTCCGCGCCCTGCTCTTCCCTGGCGGGCTCGTGGTGTTCAACCTGTTCCGCGACGGGCGCACCGCGCGTCGGCTACACCGCCTCCGGCAGATGTTCCCGTACGCGACCAGGGAGATCATCGGCCAGAACGTCGTTGTGCGCGCCCGCATCCCTTGAAGGCCACCCCGGGACAGACACCCGACGCTCGCGCGACCGTCGCTTCTCTGCGGCGCCATCGGCGGCTGGCATGCAACGTGCTGCGCGTGCGGCAGCGGGACGATTCGGAGAGCTAGACCATGTACGGGGGGCCAGGGAGATGCAACAGGCACTTGTCAATGTCTACCGGACCGATGATCGGTTGATGGTGGCCGCGCCCATGCCGGGGCTGGAGCCGGAGAACATCTCTGTCGAGATCACGGCTGACGGCCGCCTGATACTCCACGGCGAGCTGCGCGGCCGGCTCACGGGCGAGAAGGAGGTGCTGTCCGAGGAGTGGGTCGTGGGCGACTACCACCGCGAACTGGAACTCCCTATGGGGGTGGACGGCGAGCTGACCAATGTCACCTACGGCAACGGCGTCCTCGTCGTGGTGATGCCGGTGGCGGAGCGGACACGTCCGGCTCGGCTGACCCTGGAGGCGGTCGAGCCGATCAAGGGGCAGCGGGTGGGAAGCGCGGGGCACCCCATCACTCCTACCACCACCGAGGAGCACCGGCGAGCCCAGATGGCCCGGCAGGCCCACCGCTGAGAGCCGAGGCGGCGCTTAAAGAGGCGCCGACGCTGCGCCTGAGGGAGGACACGCGATGGCGGCAGTCAATCCGATCCAGCTTCAGAAGTTCCTCAAGGGAGTCGACTACCCGGCGAGCAAGCAGGAGTTGATCCGGCACGCTCGGCAGCAGGGCGCCGATGAGAGCGCCATGGCCACGCTGGAGCGGCTCGCCGAGCAGGAGTACCGTTCGCCCAAAGAGGTCAGCGAGGCGATCGGGCAGCTCGAGGAAGATAGGGGACCGTGATGGCGCGGAACGGCAGCCTGAAGGAGCGATCGCGACAGACCGGAATCCCTCAAACCATCTTGCGCTCGGAGGAGCACGCACAGCACATCTGGAAGCAGGCGCACGACCACGCGGTCCAAACGTATGGCGAGGGCCGGTCGGCGCACCGCGTGGCCTACGCCGCCCTGAAGCACGAGTACGAGAAGCGGGGTGACCGCTGGGTCCGCAAGGCGCACCCGGGCCCCTCCGATCCGCAGGCGGCGCGCGGACCCACCACGCGGCCGCGCTCGACCGAGGAACCAGCGGCGCCGACGGCGCGTGGGAAAGTCGCCCAGACGGAGCAGGAGGCGCGCGCCCGGGCTCGCGAGGCGCAGCGCGAATACGCGGCCGCCCGCCGCCGCGAGTAGGCGCGGGAGCCGTGATGCACTGCGTCACGGCTCCCGTCGCGACTGCTGCCTGTTCCCCGCCCGCGCCTCGGTGTACGGTGTGGAGACGCTGGAGGAGTTTCTCACCTACGGCCCGCGCATGTCACTGGTGGCCGCTGGCCTGATCGACCAGCCGTCGGCACCAATGCTGTTGGTCAACGGCGAGCGCGACACGCAGGTGCCGATCGCCGATCTGTACTCGCTGCTGCGTCACGGCACGCCGAAAGGGGCCTGGGTCAACCCGCAGGGCGGGCATATGGGCCGCTCAGCCGACTGGCCCGACACTGTGATCTTCGAGCGCGTCGTGCTGCCCTGGCTCGTGCGCATGCTCCAAGGCGCGTGATCGTCCCAGGGAGCGGATTAGCTCGTGGGCGCGCCACTATCGAGCGCCGTCAGGCGCAGGCGGATCGCCGCCGCGTGGGCGTGTAGCCCCTCGGCCTCCGCCAGGGCGATGGCCGGTGGGCCGAGCCGCGCCAGGTCGTCGGGCCCGAAGGCGAACACCGAAGTCACCTTCACGAAGTCGTCGATGCCCACCGGCGAGGCGAACCGTGCCGCCCCGCTGGTCGGCATGATGTGCGACGGCCCGGCGGTGTAGTCACCCAGCGCCTCCACCGAGTGCTCGCCCACGAACACGCCGCCCGCGTTGCGCACCAGGCCCAGGTAACGCCAGGGATCGCGCACGCACAGGCACAGGTGCTCGGGTGCGTACTCGTTGGCGAACGCCAGCGCCTCGGCGACCGAGTCGACCAGCACCACCGCGCCGCGGCCGGCCAGTGCCTGCTCGGCCACCTCGCGCCGCGGCGCCGCGGTGAGCAGCTCGGCGAGCTCGCCGAGCGCCCGCTCCGCTGTTGGACGATGGGTACACAGCAGGATGGATTGGGCCAGCGGGTCGTGCTCGGCCTGGGCCAACAGGTCGGCGGCCAGCGCACGGGGCGCCGCCGAGTCGTCGGCTACCACCACCGTCTCGGTCGGGCCGGGCAGGCCATCGGTGCCCACCACGCCGTACACTGCGCGCTTGGCCAGCACCACGAACAGGTTGCCCGGGCCGACGATCTTATCCACGCGCGGGATCTGCTCCGTCCCATAGGCCAGCGCGGCGATGGCCTGCGCGCCGCCCACGCGGTACACGGCGTCGGCCCCGGCCACCCGCGCCGCCACCAGGATGCTCGGCGTCACGCTGCCGTCGGGCCGCGGCGGTGTGGCCACCACGACCTCGCGCACCCCGGCCACCCGCGCCGGCACCACGGCATGGACCACCGAGCTAGGGTACGGCGCGCGTCCGCCCGGGGCGTAGACGGCCACGCGGCCCAGCGGCCGGATGAGCTGGCCCAGCGCGCCCTCGCCCTGGAACTCGACCCAGGAACGGCGCTGCGCGCGCGCGTGGAAGGCACGAAGCTGACGGGCCGCCACCTCCAGCGCCTCGACCAGCGCCGGCGATGCTGCCGCCACCGCCGCCTCCACCTCCGCCTCGCTCACGCGGAACGCAGACACCTCCGCGCCGTCGAAGGCCGCCGTGTAGCGGCGCACCGCCGCGTCGCCCTCCGCGCGGACATCGTGCAGCACGCGCGCTACCACTTGCTCGGCGGTCAGCTCGGCGCCGAACACCTCGCGGATGCGCGCTTGCACCGCCGGCGGGAGCGCCACGCTCCCCTCCCGGCGGCTGGCCAAGATCGTCGCCCGCGCGGCGGCGAGCCCCTCGTAGATCGGCAGCAGGGTGGTTGGCATCGCGATCTCCCACCTCGGGTGTGAACCGGGCGCGCGCTCAGCGCGGGCCGACCGGCTCGCCGGACGTCGGTGTTGTCGCCGGCGCCATCCCCCGCCGGCTACCTCCATTGTCCGACCGGGCCGGTGCGGCGCGCGCCCGTAGCCCGAGCTGGCGCTCCAGCGCCTCGTAGCTCCAGCACCGATGCTCGAACACGAAATGTACGTCGAGCACCGACATCTCCGCCGCGCCGGCCTTGCGCAGGTGCTCGACGGCCGTGAGCAGCAGGTCGCGGCGGACGACCACCGTGACCGCGTACCAGCCGCGCTCCCCCCCGACTTTCGGGAACACGCGGGCGATGGTCGGGCCGCGGAGCCCGGCGATCGTCTCATCGACCGTGATGCGGCGGGCCACCGCCTCCTCCGACTCGCCGCGCACGTTGGCGGTGATGCTCACGTAATTGCGCCCGTGCAGGTACGCCTCGATCAGCTCGAGGATGGCGCGCGTGCGGGCGAGCTTCGACTCGCTGGCGGCCAGGAGGCGCCGATTGCCGATCAGGCACGCCTCGCTCTTCAGGATCGTGCCGCCGGCGATCGTCTTCAGCCGGTTCTCGCGCAGCGTGACGCCGCTGGACATCAGGTCGGCCACGATGTCCGAGTAGCCCATCGTCGGCGCGGCCTCGAGCGCGCCCTGACTGGCCACGATGGTGAAGTGGTTGATGCCGTGCTCGTACAGGAACTGGCGCGTGAGGTTCGGGTACTTGGTGGCCACGCGCAGCTCGCGGCCGCTGGCGCGCAGGGTGAGCGCGATCTCGGCCAGGTCGGCGATGCTCGACACGTCGACCCAGCCGTCCGGCACGGCCAGTACGAGCGCGCAGCGGCCGTAGCCCAGCTCGCGGTACAGCACCGCCACGTCGCTGTCCTCGTGCTGGTCCTCGGCCACCACGTCGTAGCCCGTGATGCCCAGGTCGACGCTGCCCTCGTCCACTTTGGCGAAGATGTCGCCCGCGCGCTGGAACAGCACGGTCACGCCGGAGGGCGTGCGCAGGCTGGCGCGGTACTGGCGCGGGTTGGTGCGATCGACGCTCAGCCCCGCGGCGGCCAGGAACCGGAGGGTGTCCTCCTCCATGCCCTTGCTGGGCAGCGCCAGGCGCAGCTCGTCGGGCGCGCGGCGCTCGGTAGCTCTAGCCATGCTCCTCCTCGTCGGCTCCCGCCGTGCCGCGTGCGGTTGCCTCGCCGTTGGGCGCCACACGGCGGGTCGCCCCGGCTCCCGCAGATTTGACACCCGCCTCCGCCAGCACCGCGGTCGCGGCCGCCGGCAGGTCGGCCAGGGCCACCATGTGCTGCTGGTTGGTGGCCAGCACGCGCAGCACCACGCTGCCGCTGGCCCGCTCGCGCTCGCCCACAATGACAGCGAGAGGGATGCCCTCGCGGTCGGCGTGGCGCAAGGCGCTCTTGAGGCCTCGCCCGCGTACGTCTAGCTCGACCCGCAGCCCGCGCGCCCGCAGGGCCCCCGCCGCCGCGACCGCAGCCGCGTGGTCTGCCGGCTCCACCGGGATCACCAGGGCGGCCGCCGGGCCCGGGGCCGGCGGGAGCGCGCCGTGCCGCTCCAGCGCGAGCCGGGTGCGCTCGAGGCCGATGGAGAAGCCGCAAGCGGGCACCTGATCGGGGCCGCCCAGGGCACGCACCAGCCCGTCGTAGCGGCCGCCACCGCACAGTTGGAGTGGGCCGTCGGGCCCGTCGTCATACACCTCGAACACCAGGCCCGTGTAGTACCGTAGCCCGCGTGCCAGACTGAGATCCACTACGATCTCGCGTGGGCGCGGGCCGTGGTGCGCGAAGTGATCGAGGGCGTCGGCCAACTCGCGCAGCGGGTCTGAGGCGAGCTGGTACTCGGCCAGCAGGGCCTCCAGCCGCCCGAGCGCCGCTGCCGGGGGGCCCGCCAGCCCGTGGAGCTGTTGGAGGAACTCGATGGCCGTGCGCACCCGTGGCGTGGGGTCGGGCCGGGCGGCCTTGGCCAGCAGCCGCTCGACGATCTCGGAGGGCGAGCGCACCCCGCCATCGAGCGGCAGGCTGGCGTGGTGCAGCAGCGCGGTGGCCAGGCGGGCGGCCTCCTCCGGGCCGACCTGTGCCAGCAGCGCCCTCAGCGCGCTATCCGGCTCGGCCCCGTCGCCGCTGGCGTCGCCGGGTGCCCCGAGCAGCAGCGCCACACGCTGGATCACCGCCGCCGCGTCGGCCTGCTTGCGCGCCAGCGCCTCGAGCTGGCCGATGATCAGCGCCTGGCCGCGCTCGTCGATGCCGAGCTGGGCCAATAGCTGCAGCGCCACGCCCAGGTGGCCGACCACCAGCCGGTAGTCGCGCACGCCCAAGCGCTCCAGCGCCCCGCAGGCCACGGCCAGCACCTCAGCATCGGCCGCTGGGCCGGTGGCCCCGATCAGCTCGCCGCCCACCTCGGTGAACTGGCGGTAGCGCCCGCGCTGCGGCTTCTCGTAGCGGAACGTGGGGCCGCTGTACGCCAGCCGGAGCGGCAGCGGCCGGTGCCGCAGCTCCTGGAGGTAGGCACGGATTACCGAGGCGGTGAACTCGGGGCGCAGGCACAGCCGCCGGTTCCAGTGGGTGAAGGCGTAGATGCGCGCCGCTAGCTCTTCGCCCGACTTGCGCAGGAACAGCTCGGTCGATTCGAGTACGGGCGTCTCGATCAACGCGTAGCCGTACAGCGCGATGAAGTCGTGCAGCGTGTTGAGGAGCTGCCGGTGGAGAGCCGCCTGGGGCGGCACGAAGTCCATCGTGCCGCGCACGCGCACGAGTTCGGGCGCTTCCAGCACGACGCACTACTCCTGACCGGTCGCTCGGGGACCACCGTTTGCTACATGATATCGCAGGCTGCCGCGCGCGTCCGCTCACCGTTTCGTCGCCCAGTGCTATACTCCGGGGGAGGGGCGGAGGAGCGAACTGTGGCCAGCGCGGACTGGGCCGCGGTGCTGGTCAAGATCGAGGAGCAACTGGAGAGCTGGCGGCGCCGCTGTGAGCACTGGCGCCGCGCCTACGTCCCCCGCACGCGGGCCTCCGCGCGTGGGCCCGTCGTGCGCCCTGACGGCGTGTCGGTACCCCCTACCGTGCTGGCGAGCCACCTTGCCGACTTGGCCGCCGACCTGTACCAGTTGGGATTCCAAGTGCTGCAGCAGGCCGATGCCCTGCGCGCCCAGCTCGGGCCGGCCGTCGTCGGGTACGCGACGACAGCGCTGGCCGCCCAGCGCCAGCTCGAAGTCGCCGAGGCTGAGCGCATGCGCCTGGCCCGCAACCTCCACGACGGGCCGGCCCAGCAGCTCGCCCAGGCCGTGATGCAGGTCGAGTGCCTGGAGCGGCAGCTCCAGCACGATCCGAGCGCAGCCGGTCCCGAACTGGCCGCGCTGCGCGCGAGCCTCCAGCGCACCGCCGCGGACATCCGTCGCGCGCTGTTCGACCTGCGGCTGCCTGCTGTCGAGCAGTTCGGGCTGGTCGCGCTGCTCCGCGCGTACCTCGCCGAGTTCGAACGGCAGGCCGATCTGGTGGTCGAGGCGGTGTTGCCGCCGGTGGAGGTGGCGCTCTCGCGCGAGCAGGTCGTGGCGCTGTACCGAATCGCCCAGGAAGCGCTGACCAACGTCCGCAAGCACGCGCGCGCCCGGCGTGTGCTGGTGCAGGTCGCGGACGATGCCGTGCGCGGCGAGCTACTGCTGGCCGTCGAGGACGATGGCTGTGGCTTCTTGCCGTCCGCACAGCCTCCAGGCCGCTACGGGCTGCTGGGGATGCGCGAGCACGCCGCGCTGGTGGGCGCACACCTGGCGATCGACGGCCGACCCGGACAGGGGGTGCGTGTCGTCGTCCGCTTGCCGCGACGGAGCCCATGACTCAGTCCCGGTTGCTGATCGTCGATCCCTACCCGTTGTTCCGCCTCGGCGCGCGAGCAGCGCTGGCCTCCGCGCCGGAGTTCACGGTCATGGGCGAGGCGGCGACGGCCGGGGAAGCGCTGGGCCTCCTGCAGCGAGGACGTCCGGACCTGCTGCTAGTGAGCACTCTGCTCCCGGACGGCAGCGGCTGGGAGCTGGGGCGTCGGGCCAAGGAGCGGGTCCCGGCCACGGCGCTGGTCTTGCTGGCGCCGGAGGACAACGACGAGGAGCGGTTTCGGGCGATGCAGGTCGGGGCGGCGGCACTGCTCGCCCGCGATGTGGCGCCAGCGCACCTGCTGGCCAGCTTGCGTCGCGCGGTGGCCGGCGAGTCGCTGCTCGCCGAAGACGCCGTGGCACGCCCGGGGGTGGCCACGCGGGTACTGCGGCAGTTTCGCGATCAGGCGGAGCAGGCTCCGAACCTCAAGCCGCTGCTGGTGCCACTATCCGCTCGCGAGATCGAGATCCTCGAGCAGATCGCACGGGGCAACAGCAACAAAGTGATCGCGCGCGAGCTGGCGATCAGCGACCACACGGTGAAAAATCACGTGACCTCGATCTTGCGCAAGCTGGCGGTGAACGATCGCACGGGGGCGGTGGTGTACGCGCTGCGCCAGGGGTGGATCCAGACCTAGAGCCGCGCGTCGCCGGGCCTGGGAGAGGGGTGTGACGACGCTGCTGGAGCGACTCCGCACGCACCTGGCGGCCGCGCGAGCGACGCTGGCCCGCGAGCAGGCCGAGGCCGCGCAGGAGCTACAGGCCGCCCGGACCGCGCTCGCCCGCGAGAGCGAACGTGTCGCCCTGCTCCGCGCCCGCCTGCTGGGCGCCGACCACCTAGCGCCCGGCGCAGAGACGCCGGGCGCGCTCCACCAGCTGCTGACGGCATACGCTGACGCCGGACTGCGCCGCGCCACGCTGCAGGCGTCGGTGGAGAGCTGGGCGCACCGGCAGACGGTCCTGGCCGAGCAGGTGCGCACGCTCGCCGGTCTGGAGGCGCTGCTCGACGGGCAGGCCCCGGGGGGCGACGAGGCAGCGCTGCTGGCCGACTGGCTGGTCGCGCAAGAGCGCGAGCGCGAGCGGCTGGCGAGCTGGCTGCACGATCACGTGGCGCAGCCACTGCACCATCTGGTCCTCCAGGCTGGTCTCGCCGAGCGCTGCTGGTCGGACGACCCCGCTCGCGCGGCGGTCGAACTGGCCGCCGTGCCGGCGCTAGCCGAGCGCTTGCTGGCCGCCGTGCGGCGCGTGATCTTCGAGCTGCGCCCGATGTCGCTCGCCGACTTAGGGCTCGTGCCAACTCTCGAACGGTACATCCAGCTCCGAGCGACCGAGGAACACCTGGTTACGCGCCTGCAGGTGCAGGGGCGGCCACGGCGGCTGCCCGCTGCCACGGAGCTGGCGCTGTTCCGGATCGTGGGGGCCGCGCTGGACAACGTGCGGGATCACGCCGGGACGCGGGAGGCGCGGCTCACCGTGCGGTTCGGCGAGGCCGCCCTGGAGTTGGCCGTCGCCGACAGTGGACCGGGCTGCGACTTGCGCCTGGTGGAGGTGGCGGGTCGTGGTACCGGCTTGCGGCAGATGCGCCTGCGTGCCGCGCAGATCGGCGGTCGGATCGCCTTCGAGTCGGCTCCGGGGCAGGGCATGGTAGTGCGCTTGGTCTTGCCCTGGCGCGCCGTGCCCCCACCCGGCGTCTAGCTCTCGTGGGCTTCACCATCACTTAACTCCAGAGGCTTCCCACGCTCACGATCGCTCCCGGATACTACCGCACGAGGAGCTGGGAATCCCTGAGCGCGCCCGGTGACCCAGCAGCCGACACCGCAGCCGGGGGGGCACCAGGGCTGCGAGGGCGGTCACCCGCCGCCCCCTCTGCACGCCGGGCCGCAGTTGCCTCGGGATCGCGGGCGGGACCTATTCCGCCTACAGCCCACGGCCGATAGTCCTGATAGGGGGGATCTGCACGCGTGGCGCGTCGTTCCGATCGTGCCGGTCGTGGAGGGTGTGCGCGCCAGGCGACGGATAGCAGCGGGGCGAGGAGTCCATGAGCAGGAAGCAAGCGGGATCGCTCCTCATCGGCGTCGGTGTGCTGATGGCGCTGGTTGTGGCGGGCCTCGTCTATCTCCAGTTAAAGGCGGCCGAGGAGCGACTCACGCAGGTGCCCGCGACACGCGTGATCGTGGCACGGCAAGACATTCCGGAGCAGGGGCAGATCACCGCGGCCGCCATCGGCTCGGCGACGATCTCCAACGAGGTGCTGCCGGCTCGGCCGATCACGACCGAGGCGAACGCGGTGGGGAAGTACGCGCGCCAGCGGATCTACCGGGGGGACATCCTGACCGAGGACCGCGTGGTCAGCCTCGATCAGATCCGGCGCGACCTGGCGGTCGGCCGACCGGCGCCCGCGCCGTCACTGGTGCTCGACCGCGATCAGGTGATGTTCGTCCTGCCGTCCCGCCTGGCGGGCCAGTTCGCGGGCCAGAACGCCAACCTGCTCACCGCGGTCGACGCCGTGCGGCCCGGGGACTACGTGGACATCCTGGTGACCACGCTGGAGCTGCCCGACACGATGTCGCAGGAGCAGCGCGAGGAGATCCGGCAGCACCGGCCCTGGGATTACCTGCGCACGCGCGTCATGTTCCAGAACCTGCGCGTGTACAACGTCGGGCAGTTTGCCGGGCCCGACAACGAGAAGGGCCAGCAGCGCACGGACGACAAGTATCTCACGTTCATCGTCGATCGGGAGACCGCGCTGCAATTGAAGTGGCTCAAGGACATCGTGGCGCTGGGGCAGGCCAATGTCGACTTCGTCCTGCGCTCCCCGTCGAACCCCGAGGTGGCGCCGTCGGAGCCGCTGACGGTCCAGGACATCCGGCAGCGCTACGGCCTCTACGGCCGGCAGTAAGGGCGCGGGGCACGTGGAGCTGACCGACCCGCGCGGCGGTGGACGTGGCATGGTGCGAGACGGAGTGGCCCAGAAGATCCGTGTGCTCGTCGTGGACGACTTCACCGAGGCTCGGACCAGCGTGGCGAAGCTCCTCCAGTTCGAGCCGGACATCGAGGTCGTGGGGGGCGCCGAGGACGGGCCGACCGCGCTGCGGCTCGCCCGCGAGCTGCGCCCCGACATCATCCTCATGGACATCAACATGCCGGGCATGGACGGCATCCGCGCCACCGAGGCGGTGGTAAGCGAAGTGCCGCTCGCCCAGGTGATCATGATGTCGGTGCAGGGGGAGACCGACTACCTGCGCCGGGCGATGTTGGCCGGCGCCCGCGACTTCCTGGTGAAACCGTTCGGCGCCGATGAACTAGCCAACACCATCCGCCGTGTCTACGAACTGGATGCCGAGCGCCGGGCCCGGCTGGGGGCCGTGGCTCCTGCCTCCGCGCCCGGCAGCGTGGCGACCCGCCAGGGGCGGATCGTGGTGATGTTCAGCCCCAAAGGCGGCGTCGGCCGCAGCGTCATCGGCGTGAACCTGGCCATCGCCCTGCGGGTGCTCAGCGGCGCGCGG
Source organism: Chloroflexota bacterium (assembly GCA_019686175.1). Taxonomy (GTDB): domain Bacteria; phylum Chloroflexota; class UBA6077; order UBA6077; family JAJPHF01; genus JADGHJ01. The sequence goes on from JADGHJ010000023.1 coordinate 27,518, forward strand.
GTGGCCCTGGCCGACTGCAACCTGCAGTTCGGCGACATCGGCATCATGCTCAACCTCACCGGCAACAAGACGATCCAGGACATGCTGCATCGCGAGCCGGACGAGCTCACCCCGGAGGTGCTGGACAGCATCCTGGTCTCTCATTCGTCGGGGGTGCGGGTGCTGCTGGCGCCGGCACGGCCGGAGGTGGCCGAGCTGTTCACCGCCGAGCACATGCGGGCGATCCTGACAGCGCTGCGGCGCGATTTCGATTACATCGTGATCGACACCTGGACGACGTTCCAGGACCTGATGCTCACGATCTTCGACCACGCCGACCGCATCTTGCTGCTGACCACGCTCGACATCCCCGCGGTGAAGAACATCCGCATGTTCCTCGATGTGTGCGACGCGCTGGGCTACCCGCCGGACAAGGTGGTGCTGGCGCTGAACCGCGCCGACAGCACGGGCGGGATCGACATCGCGGACATCGAGGAGAGCTTGCGCCATCGGGTGGCCGCGCGACTGGTGAGCGCCGGGCCGCTGGTCACCGCCTCGATCAATAGTGGCGTGCCGTTCGTGCTCAGCCAGCCGGACGCCCAGATCTCGCGCAACGTGTTCGCCCTCGCCAAGCAGTTGCTGTCGCCCGAGGATCTGGCCCGGGCCGAGTCGGTGGAGCGCCCGGCTGTGGCCACGCCGCGGGCCGGGTTCGGGCTGCGGCGCCTATTCCGGCACCGAGGAGCAGAGTAGATGGGCTTGCTGCGACGCATCGAGGGTGCAGGCGCCCCACCGCCGACGCCGCCCGTGCCGCCGTTCGCGGTTCCGGCCACGCCTCCGCCGCCGTCCACTCCCCCCCCGGCCGGTGCGGGGGTGCCCGGC
>JADGHJ010000227.1 GCA_019686175.1 Chloroflexota bacterium
AGGCTTCGGGCTGTTGCTGGTGCTCGCCGCCGTGTTCACCACCCTGTTCGTCAGCCCGACCTCGGGCCTGCTGGCCGTGGGGATCGTGCTCGGCGCGGGCGTGCTGGCGCTACTGATTTACCTGCTGATCAGCAGCCTGGAGCGCCTGGCTCAGTGAGCGGGGCCGTACCTCTCTGGAGTTCCCAGGACGCGTGCGCGCCTCCTCCAGCTGACAACCGTGTGCGGAGGCGCGCCGCTCTCCCGCTATGAGAGAGGCGCAACGAACCGAACAGCCCTCTAGAGACGGAGAGCTACGTCAGGCGAGTCAAGATACGCGGGCCCTGCGGCGTGATGGCGACCGTGTGCTCGTAGTGCGCGGACCACTTGCCGTCCTGTGTCACGGCCGTCCAACCGTCGTCGAGCATCCGCACGGCTGCGGTGCCCAGGTTCACCTGTGGCTCGATCGCCAGCACCATTCCCGGCACGAGCAGCAGGCCCTTGCCCGGCGCCAGCCCGCAGTTCGGCACGTTTGGTGCCTCGTGCATCGCCCGGCCGATGCCGTGGCCCACGAACTCTTTGACCACGCTGAGCCCCTGGCTCTCCACATACTGCTGGATGGCACTGCTGATGTCGCCGATGTGGTTGCCCGGCACCGCCTGCGCGATGCCGCGCAGCGTGGCCTCCTCGGTGACCCGCATTAGCCGCTCGACCTCAGGACGGACCTCGCCCACCGGCACCGTCACCGCCGCATCCCCATAGTAGCCGTCCTTCACGGCTACCACGTCCAGCTTCACGAGGTCGCCCGCCTCGATGCGTCGCTTGCCCGGGATCCCGTGGATCACCTCGTCATTCACCGACACGCAGAGCTGACCGGGGAACCCATAGTAGCCGAGGGTGCCCGAGCGCGCGCCGTGCTTGCGGTACAGCTCCTTGGCGAGCTGGTCGAGGTCGCGCGTGGTCATACCGGGCTTGATCGCCTCGCGTAGCGCCGCGATCACCTGCGCCACGACTTGGCTCGCCGCGTAGATCGCTTCCACCTCGCGCGGCGACTTCAGCGACACCGTCCGGTCAGACAGGGGCGGCAGCCCGCCCAGCGCCTGCCGGCCGCGGCGCGTTTCCTTCGAGCGAGAACGCATGGTTGCCTCGAGAACTTTGACACTAAAGAAATTATAGGGCGCGCGACTCAGCGCTGGCAGACCGCGCAGTAGTGTGTCCCGCGCCCCCCCACGCGCGTCTTCACGATCGTCGTCCCGCAGCGCGCGCAGGGCTGACCGTCCTTGCGGAACACCTCCACCAGGAGCTGGTTGCGGCCCGGCTGCCCCACGGCGCCCCGGTAATCGCTGAAGGTAGTGCCCTCGTTTCGCAACCCTTGCTCCAGCACGGCCTGGATCGCGGCGTGCAGGCGCCCTACCTCCTCTGCCGTCAGCGTCTCGGCCGCCCGGCAGGGGTGGAGGCCGGCCGCAAACAGCGCCTCATCGACATAAATGTTGCCGAGGCCCGCCACCACGCGCTGGTCGAGCAGCAGCGGCTTCAACTGGCCGCGGCGCCCTGCCAGCCGCCGCGCCAGCTCCGTCGAAGTAAACTCCGGGGCCAACGGCTCCGGCCCGAGCCGAGCGTCCAGCGCCGCTGCTTCCGCGGGCGTCGCCAGCCATAGCCGGCCCAGCCGTCGCCGGTCGCAGAACCGCAGCTCGCGCCCATCCTCGAGCTGCAGCACCGCCGCCGTGTGGTCATCCGCGGGCGCACCGGGCTCGCGCAGCAGCAGGTTGCCCGTCATTCGCCGGTGGACGATCAGGTGATGGCCGTCGTCCAGGTCGCACAGCAGGTACTTGCCGCGGCGGCGCAGCGTCGTGAACGCACGCCCCACGAGCCCGCGAAGGAACGCCTCGGGCGCCGGCCGCTCCACCACGCGCCGGTCCACGAGTGTCACCGCGCTGATTCGCGCGCCCGGCAGATGCGCGACGAGCCAGCGGCGAGTGGTCTCGACTTCGGGCAGCTCGGGCACTACTCCTCGCCCTCGATCAGCAGCTCGCCGCCGGGACGCACCGTTGTCATCTCGCCCCAGTGCCGCCCGGTCTTGATCTCCACGTCGAGCGGCACGCGCAGCGGATAGGCGCTCTCCATCAGTCGCTTCACCACGGGCGTGAGCGCCGCGACCTCCTCCTCAGGTGCCTCGAACACTAGCTCGTCGTGGACCTGCAGGATCATCTTCGTTCGCAGGCCTTGCCGCTCCAGAGCCTCCTGGATGTCGATCATCGCCCGCTTGATGATGTCCGCCGCCGTGCCCTGGATAGGAGCGTTCACCGCCATGCGTTCCGCTGCTTGGCGCACCGCCGCGTGCTTCGCGTGCAGCTCCGGCACGTAGCGTCGGCGCCCGAGGAGCGTCGTCACATACCCCTGCCGGCGGGCTTCCTCCAACAGCGCCTCTTGATACGCCTTGATCGACGGGTAGCGCGCGAAGTACTCGCGAATGATCGCTGCAGCCTCGCCGGCGGGGAGCCCCAGGCGAGAGGCCAGCCCGTACTCCGAGATGCCATACAGCACGCCGAAGTTGATCGTCTTGGCGATGCGGCGCTGGTCCGGGGTCACCTGGTCGAGGGGGACGTTCAGCACCCGCGCCGCCGTCGCGGTGTGGATGTCGGCGCCGCGCTGGAACGCTTCGATCAGCGCCGGCTCGCCCGTCACATGGGCCAGGATACGCAGCTCGATCTGGCTGTAGTCGGCGCCTACCAGCACGCAGCCCGGCGGGGCGATGAACGCCTGGCGGACGCGCCGGCCCAGCTCCGTGCGGATGGGAATGTTCTGCAGGTTGGGGTCCGACGAGCTGATCCGCCCCGTCGTGGTCAGTGTCTGGTTGAACGACGTGTGTACTCGCCCTGTCTCAGGATTCACCAGCAGCGGCAGCGCATCCACGTAAGTGGACTTCAACTTCATCAACTGCCGCACGCGTAGTACCAGGTCGACGACGGGGTGCTGGTCACGGATCTCGTTCAGCACCTGCACGTTGGTGCTGATGTGCCCCGTCTTCGTGCGCTTGCCCGCGGGCGGTTTAAGCCCCAGCTTGCCGAACAGCACGTCCGAGAGCTGTGTGGGCGAGCCGATGTTGAATGCTCCCCCCGCTAGCCCATAGATCTCGTGTTCGAGCGCTTGGATCTGGGCATGGAGCTCCCGGCTCAGCTCGTGCAAGAACGGCACGTCGATCAGCACGCCGTGGCGCTCCATGATCGCCAGCACGCGTGTCAGCGGCAGCTCGAGGTCGCGGTACAGCGTCAGGAGCTCGGCCGCCTCCAGCTCGCGCCGCAGCACCGGCTCCAGGCGATTGATTACCGCCACGTTCTGGCAGGCGTAGGCGGCCACCTCGTCGACCGGCAGCGCGTCCATGGTGCGCGCGTGGCGCCCTTCGCCCAGGAGGGTCTTCGCCGTGGGGAGGTCGATGCCCAACTTGCTGTACGCCAGGTCGCGCAGCGCCAGCGCCCGCTGCGAGGACTCCAGCAAGTATGCCGCGATCATGCTGTCGAACTGGAGCCCACGAACGTCCACGCCGTGACGGCCCAAGACCACGAGCGCGAACTTCGCGTGGTGTCCGCGCTTGACAACAGCTGAGTCCTCCAGCGCAGGGCGCAGGCGCGCCAGGACATAGTCAAGCGAGAGCTGCGTGGGGGCGTCGCGATGGCCCACGGGCACGTAGTACGCCGGTCCGCCGCTCGGCGCGACCGCCAACCCCACCAGCTCCGCGCGCATGGCGCTCAGCCCATCGGTTACCACGCTCAGCGCAAAGCCCTCACCCGTCCGCAGCGCCGCCGCCAACGCCTCGAGCTCAGGCGTCGTCGTGACCACCCGCTGCTCTGCGGCCTCCTGCACCGCTCGCGGGGGAACCGCGGTACCCGGCGCTGGCGCGAACAGAGCCGGTTGTTGCGCCTCCGTATCCCTCGCTGCCCGCCCGGCGCGCCCATCCCGTGCCGCGCTGCCCGCACCGTTCGCCGGGCAGGGAGCGGGCAGCGCCGCTGGCAGGCGGTCCAGGAGGCTGCGGAAGCCCAGCTCGTGGAACAGCGCCACCGCGCGGGCGCGGCTGTAATCCGCGAGGCTGGCGGCCTGCAGGTCGAGCACCACCGGCAGGTCGGTGACGATCTGCGCCAGCTTGCGTGCCTCCTGCACCTGCGTGGCGTAGGGCGCGAGCTGGGCGCGTAGCTTGGGTGGCAACTCCTCCAGATGCGCGTAGAGATTGGTTACATCGCCGTAGTCGGCCAGCAGCTTGGCCGCCGTCTTATCGCCGATGCCGGGTACCCCCGGGATGTTGTCCGACGGATCGCCGCGCAGCGCCTTGAAGTCCACGATCTGGGCCGGGGCCAACCCGTAGCGGGCGCGCACCGCCGGCTCGTCGTACAGCGTGGTGTCTGACACCCCGCGCCGCGAAGCCAGCACACGCACCCGCGGCCCCACCAACTGGAGCGCGTCGAGGTCGCCAGTGAGGATCACCACGTCGAGCCCTTGGGCCACCGCCTGCCGGGTCAGCGCACCTAGCAGGTCGTCGGCCTCGTAGCCGTCCAACCGATAGATCGGCGCGCCGAACGCTTCGAACAGCTCGTACACGCGCGCGAACTGCTCGTGCAGGCCCTCGGGGGCGTGCCCACGGGTCCCCTTGTACGCTTCGTAGGCTGTGTGGCGGAACGTCGGCGCCGCCGTGTCGAAGCAGGCCACCATGTACTGGGGGCGCAACTCCGCCAGGGTCTTGAGCAGCATCGAGGCCACGCCGTACACCGCGTTGACCAGCTCGCCCTTCGGGCTGGTTAGCGGCGGGAGGGCATGGAAGGCGCGGTGGACCAGCGCGTTGCCGTCGACAGCCAGCAGCAACTTACTCATCGCGGGCCAGTCGCTCCAGGAGGGCGGCGCGATTGGCCGCCAGCACCTGCTGGAAGTGGGCCGAGTCCAGGGCCTCGGTGGTCATGATATAGGCGTCCTCGCCGTTGTCGCTGTAGTAGCGCTTGCGGAGCCCCGTCTGTTGGAAGGTGTACTTGCGATACAGATTCTGGGCGACGTGGTTGCTTACCCGCACCTCCAGGGTGACGTACAGTGCGCCCAACTCGATCGCCTTGTCGATCAGCGAGATGAGCAGCAGCTCGCCGAGCCCGCGTCCTTGGTACTCCGGCGCTACCGCGATGGTCGTGATGTGTGCCTCGTTGACCATCATCCACAGCCCGGCGTAGCCGACCACCCGCCGCAGCTCGACCTCCTCGGCAGGGGTGAGCGCCGTCCCCGGCCGCAGCAGCCGCGTCAGCCGCGAGAAGAGGCCGCCCGACTCGTCCCGCGTGCCCGCACCGACCTCGGCAGGCGGCTCCACGTGCGCGTCGGCGTCCACCCGGCACACGACGATATAGTACGCCTGCCGATTGTGCAGCTCGCTACGGTAGGAGTGCGCCGGCCAGGGGATCGGGTACACGGCCCGATCGATGGCAGTGATGGCCGGGATGTGCTCCGCGCGCATCTGCTCGACAACGAACCGCATCGCCGCTACGCTCGCTCCCGCCGTGCTCCCGCGTCTCGTTGCGCCTGCTCGCCGATATAGAGCGGCGCGATGACCGCGGGATCGGCCCCCTCTCCGCGTCGCCAGCGCTCCCAGGCCAGCTCGGCCAGCACGCCAGCCCGTCGCACGCCCGCCGTGGGCGACGCGACCGTCACGCCGGCTACCCTGCCGAGCGCTTCTCGCGCCCCGGCATCCAGCTCGCCGACCACCAGCATCGGCGGACGGACGGCCGCTACAAGTTCTGCCAGGCTCACCCCGCGCGCCGGCTCTCGGGATACCAACACCCCATCCGCACAGTCATACAATGCGGTCGCATAGCGGCGTCGCCCAGCGTCCACCACGGCTCGCACGGGTCGCCCACACGCGGCCCATGGCGCCGCGACGATCTCCAGCGTCTCTACTCCAATGATAGAGAGCCTACGGGCCGTCGCGAGCCCTTTCGCCAGCGCCAGGCCCACCCGCAGCCCGGTGTACGAGCCTGGCCCAATCGCCACGGCCACCGCCCGCAGCGCCTCGGGCCCGACTCCGACCAACTCCAGGAGGGCGGCTGCGGTCGGCAGCACCTGCTCGGTGTGGCGCCGCCCGGCTAGCCAGGTCGTCTCCGCCCGTAGCGTGCCATCGTAGAGGGCCACGCTCGCCAGCGCCGTACTGGTGTCAACCGCGAGCAGCACGCCGTAGCGCCTCGACGAGATGCGTCGGACCAGTCTCGACGATCACCTCACGCACTTGATCACCGAGTGGCCGCAACACGATGCTGGTCGCCCCTTCGCGCCAGGTCGCCGGCACGAGCGCAGGCCACTCCACCACGCACACGCCGTCGCCCTCGAAATACTCGGCCAGGGCCTCCGCCGTCGCGGGGTCCAGCCGCTCCAGGCGAAACAGATCCAGATGGTACAAGGGCAGCCGGCCTCGATATTCCTGTGCCAGAATGAACGATGGACTCGTCACCGTGGCGCGGATCCCCAGGCCCTCCGCGATGCCCTGCGCCAGATGCGTTTTCCCCGCGCCAAATGGTCCCTGTAGCAGCAGCACGTCGCCCGCGCGTGCCGCTTCCCCCAGTCGCCGGCCGATAGCAATCGTCTCGGCGGGGCTCTCGCTGATCAGTCGCAGCAACTCGCTCTCCGCCCTTGGGCAGCACCCCTTCCTCTCATTATGCCCCCGAAACCGCTACTACCCCGAGGCGCTAGCGATGCTGGCCTCGCCGAAATGTGCAAACCCGCCCCGCAGCTCCAGCCGTGCCC
>JADGHJ010000228.1 GCA_019686175.1 Chloroflexota bacterium
CCCCTCCCCCCGCGACGACCCCCTCGCCGCAACCCGCAGGGCAGCCGCGGCCGGCTGCTCAAGCCGATAGCGGGCCGCTGCAGCCACCTGTCACGGTCCGTTTGGGCCAGCTCCGGGGCACCAGCGACGCCGGCATCTTCATCGCCCAGGAGCGCGGCTACTTCCGCGAAGAGGGCATCGAGCTAGACAGCACCACGTTCCAGTCGGCGCAGGTGATGGTCGCGCCGCTGGCCGCCGGCCAGCTCGATGTAGGCGCTGGCGCCCTCAGCGCCGCGTTGGTCAACGCGGTGGGGCGCGAGGTGCCGATCAAGGTGGTGGCCGACAAGGGCAGCACCCCGCCCGGATTCGGCTTCCAGGCCCTGGTCGTCCGCAAGGCCCACGTCGATAGCGGGCGCTTTCGCGGCTGCGAGAGCTTCCGCGGCATGAAGGTGGCCGTCAGCGCCCCCGGCATCACCTTGGAGCCGGCGCTCGACCGCGCGCTCCGCGACTGCAACCTCACCGTGGCCGATGTCGAGGTCACCTCGATGAGCTTCCCGGACATGGTGGTGGCTCTCGGGGGGGGCTCGCTCGACGCCGCCATCATCATCGAGCCGTCGCTGACCCGCGCGCTGGCCGAGGGCGTCGCGGTGCTGTACAAGCGCACCGACGAGTTCTATCCCAACCAGCAGATCGCCGTGATCCTCTACGGCCCGCAGTTCATCGCCAACCAGCGCGAGGCCGCCAACCGCTTCATGGTCGCCTACCTCAAGGGCGTGCGCGACCACTACGACGCCTTCACCCGCGGCAAGGACAAGGACCAGATCATCGATATCCTGGCGCGCACAACGGGGGTAAGCGACCCAGCCCTGTACGAGCACATGGTGCCACCGGGGCTGAATCCCGACGGCTACGTGAATCTGCGCAGCATGAACGACGACATCGAGTGGTGGGTGACCCACGGCTACCTGAGCAGCCGTATCGACGCCGCGCAGCTCGTGGACAACTCGTTCGTCGACTACGCCATCGATCGCCTCGGCAGCTACGTGGCCCGCTGAGGCGCCGAGCGGGCGGAGAGCTCTCAGGCCGGCTCCGCCCGCTCCTGCCGCTCCAGGGCGCTACGGATCGAGCGCCGCAGGTCGCTGGTGTGCGCGCGCTGCCGGGCGGCCAGTTTGCTGAGGCGCGCATCCACGCTGCCGAGGGTGCCGGCGCGCATCGCGGCCGCGTCGGCCAGTTGGCCGCTAGCCTCACGCGCAGGCTCCTCGCCTCTGGCCGGTACCTCGGCGCGTACGCGCGGGCGCATCGCTTCTTGCGCCGCCGCCACCCACGCCGCCACCTCCGGCGGCACCGCAGGCTCGGCAGGCGGTGGCGGAGGGGCGGGCGGCTCCGCGGTCGCCGCGGGCTCTGGCACGGCGGCCACCGCGACCGGTGGGGCCGGCTCGGCCGCCGCCTGGGGGACGGGATGAGCCAGCCAGGCGATGGCCGCGCAGCCGCCCGCTAACGCACCCAGCCCGAGCGCCAGCCAGACCCGGCTATCGTCCATGGTGGCAGCCAGCCCCAGGGCGGGCAGCCAGGCGATCGTGGCGACGACGAGGAAGGCAATCCGCATGGTACCGCTCAGACCAGGCCTCCTTCTCCCCGCACAACCCACATGGACGGTCGTGCCGGGCGACGCGAGCGCGGCGCACGACCGCTCGCGTGGGCGCGCAGAACATCGGGAGCAGCTCCACCACACCGCTCCCACTAGGAAGCCTAGCACGCGCCGTACGGGCGAGGTGCCCCGCCCGCACGCTCACTCCCGTCACAACCGCCGGCCGCCCCCGGCGAGAAGTCCGGCGCGGGCTCGTTAGCGGGCGTCCGCCGGCTCGTAGCCGCGCAGCCAGGTGCGGTCGCCCCAGAACTCGGCGGACTGGAACTCCAGGGTGTGCCCGTCGGGGTCGAGGCAGAACAGCTGCGCGGTGCCCACGGGGCTATCGGGGATCTCGCTCCACACCACACCGTGCTCCTGGAAGCGGCGCTTCAGCCCCTCGTAGTCCTCGACGACAAACGCCGTGTGCCGCGCGCGGGGATTCGGCTTGGCGGGCAGCTCACCCACCTCCTCGGGGCACTCGATGATGTGGATCTGCGGCACGCCGCTCGCGTCGGCCATCCACACCCCGCCGCCCAGCGGTGGACGCGGGATCAGGCGCAGCCCGATGACCTCTTCGTAGAAGCGCCGCGAGCGCTCGACGTCGCGGACAGGCAACCCCTCGTGCTGGATGCGAGTCAGCTTCACCATCTCGCTTGCCTCCCGGGCCCAGGTCCTCGTCGGGCCCACTCACCATTGCGCGGCCAGATCGCCGGTACGGCGGGTGTAGTGGATTGTAGCGCCTTCCAGCTACGCCCCCAGCACGCGGGTGGCCCACTGCTCCATCTGGTGTAGCACCGCCTCGCCGCTCAACCCCACATGGGCGAAGACGAAGAGCATATCGGTGAGCCCCAGCTCCTCGCGCAGCTCGGCGAGCACCTCCCGACACCGCGCCGGGTCGCCCATGATCACGCGCCGCGCCACCTGCATGCTGGGGAAGTCCATCGCCCCCGTCTTCGCCAGCAGCGGCCCGTGGGCTGGAAACGCGTGGAAATCGCGCCCCACTCCGGCCAGCTCTTGCGCGCGCTGGGCCGCACCAAGGTAGCCGGTCATCGCCCGCGCGCCCGCCGCGGCCACCTCCGCCGCGTCGTCGCTCACATACACGTGCCACGCCCCAAGCACCCGCTCGTTCTCGGGCGGGTGCCCGGCGGCCCGATACGCCTGGCGGTACAGCGCGATGCGCTCCTTGTGGCCCGCCGGGTCGTTGAGGAAACCGATCACCATCATGCGGTAGCCCTTGCTACCCGCCCAGGTGAACGACTCGGGGGTGCCGGTCGCAGCCACCCATACGGGCGGGTGCGGCCGCTGCACCGGCCGCGGCAGCACCGCCGGCGCGTGCCAGCAGCCGAACTGCCCCTCGTAGTGCAACTCCGCGCCGCTCCAGGCGCGCAGGATGACTTCCAGGTACTCCTGGAAGCGCGCGCGGGAGGTGTCGAGCGGGCAGCCGAAGTTGTCGGCCTCGAGCCGTTGGAAGCCGAGTCCCACCCCGAACTCGAGCCGGCCGCCTGTGAGCACGTCCACCGTCGCATAGTCCTCGGCGGTGAGCAGCGGGTGGTGGAACGGCACCAGCACCACCCCCGTGCCGAAGCGTAGCCGGGGCGCCACCTCCGCCATGCTCGCGATCACCACGTGCGGGCTGGGCAGCATGCCGCCGAAGCCGTGGAAGTGGTGCTCAGCGAACCAGAAGCTCTGATAGCCCAGCTCCTCGGCCGCGCGCACCTGCGCCCGCAGGTGCGCGTAGAACGGCGCGCTGTCGGTCGCGATCTCGGGGTACAGCGCGGGCAGGTTGAACACCCCGTAGTGCATGGCACCTCCGCTAGCGCGGCGGGCGATAGGGCCCCAGGTACTGCACCGCGAACTCGCGGTACTTGTCCACGAACATGCCGCTCAGGTCCACCGGGCCGAGCAGGCCCAGCTCGCGCATCAGCTCGGCGTCCGCCTCCATCGACTGGCGGTTCACCCGCCCGTCGGGATCGATCCAGGCGTAGCGGATCTGGCGGTACAGCGCCGGGTCCTTGAGCGGCGTCTCGCGCACCAGGATGTCGATGATCGCGTCCTGGTCGATGCCGTACTCGAAGGCGTTGACGTAGTCGCGCGCCGCGCGGAGGTAGGCCACCATGAACCGCTCGCCGACCCGCGGCCCCAGCCGCTCGATGCCCGACCAGAACATGAGGTACAGCACCTGCGTGGTGGAGTGCATGTCCTCCATGGTGGCCAGGATCTCGTGCACGCCGCGGGCGAGCCCCATGCTGATCAACGGCTCGCTGGACGTGCCGACCTCGACGCCGCGGTTCTGCATCGCGGCATAGACGTCAGGAAAGAACATGTTGGTCACTTGCACGCTGCGCGGGTCGACTCCGTTGCGCTTCAGCCAGGTGGCCGCCTCGACGTGCACAGCGCTGCCCTCGCCCGCCTGGAGGTAGAGCGTGCGGCCCACCAGGTCCTGCGGCCCGCGGATCGTGCCGTCATCCCACAGGTCCTTGCGCACCACGAGCGCAACGTTGCCGATCGACTTCTCGGTCTGCCCGGCCGACTGCAGGCTGGCCACGATCTGTGTGTCGGTCTGGCGGTTGAGCGCGTTGAAGCACGGCACGTTGCTGGCGCAGCCGGCCACGTGGAGCTGGCCCTGCGCCAGCGGTGCGATGTGCTCGTTCACGGTCATCCCGGTCACCAGCTCGACGTTGAGCCCGACCTCTTTGAAGTACCCGCGGTCGTACGCGATGTACAGCGGGCCGAACGAGGCCAGCGGCAACACCCCGACCTTGAGATCGACGACCGGCGTCGTGGGGAGATCGAGGGCCACAGGGACATTAGCGCTGGGAGTGCTGGCCGGGGGAGCGGGGCTCGCGCCGCCCCTGGCGCCGGCCGCGGTCGGGGTGGGCGCGGACGCCGCCGGCTGACTGGCGGGTGTGGGCGGCCCGCAGGCCAGCAGCGCGAGCAGCACGACGCCGCCTAGCAGTTGGCGCAGGGGGCTGAGCGGCAAGACACGGCGCATGGGCTGCCACCTCCTCTGCCCACGCCCTCGGGTGGCGCCCAGTATAGCACGCCTTCGTGCACCTGCGATGCGGTTTGCTGGGGCAGTCAGGGCCGCAGGCGCCGGTCGCGGGACTCGCGACCGACCCTGCCACGCTGGTCGCACCTATGTTAGTCTTCTGGCGGCGTGAACCGTACGCGAAGGAGAGGGGCGATGCGCGTGGTGGTCACCGGGGGCAGCGGCCGGCTCGGCGGGTTCGTGATCCGCGAGCTGCTCGACCACGGCCACGATGTGCTGAGCCTCGACCGCGCGCGGCCCGCGGCGCCCCTCTGCACGGCCTGGGAGGCCGAGCTGACGCGCAGCGGCGACGTCTACCAGGCGCTGGCGCGGGCCGAGGGCGTGGTCCACCTCGCCGCCTACCAGGCGCCGGATCTGGCGCCCGACACCGAGACGTTCACCAACAACGTCGCCGCGACCTACAACGTGCTCAAGGCCGCCGCCGACCTGCGCGTCTCGCGCGTGGTCCTGGCCTCCAGCATCGCCGCCTACGGCTTCATCTACGCCCCGGCGCTCTGGGCACCCGAGTACCTGCCGCTCGACGAGCAGCACCCCTGCCGGCCGGTCGATCCGTACGGCCTGTCCAAGCTCGTCGGCGAGCAGCTCGCCGACGCCTTCGCCCGCCTGGCGCCGCTGACCATCGCCAGCCTGCGCTTGCCGGGCATCCAGTTCGACCCGACCTACGCCGACTGGCCGGCGCAGCGCTGGCAGACTATCACGCGGCGCGCGATCGGCGGGTTTTTCACTTACATCGACGCGCGTGACGCGGCCGCCGCCTGCCGACTGGCGCTCACCGCGCCGTTCGCTGGCCACGAGGTGTTCAACGTGGCCGCGCCCACCAGCACCATGCGCGAGCCCACCACCGAGCTGCTCGCCCGCTACCTGCCGCCCGGCACGCGCTTCCCAACCGACCGGACGGGCAACTGGTCGGCGCTCGACTCCGCGAAAGCAGCGCGCGTGCTGGGCTTCGAGGCGCGCTACGGATGGCCCCAGGCGCTGTCGCCGGGAGCGAGCGCCGCGCCGTAGCCCGCCCGCATCAGCGCGCCGCACTCGCCCGGCGCCCGAGGGAGAGGAGACGATGGCCATCCTGCTGCGCCACGAGGAGATCGTCGATCTACTGGACTGGCCCGAGGTGCTCGCGGCGGTGCGCGCCAGTTTCCTGGAGCAAGCGGCCGGCCAGGCCCAGCTCCCCCCACGTATCACCGTGGACTCAGCCAGCGGGCACGGTTGGATCCGGTTGATGCCCGCCATCCTCAATGGGTCGGGGATCATGGGCTACAAGGCGATGAACGTCACCCCGCGGGTGGGCGGGCGCTACATGGTGGCCCTGTACGACCTGCCCAGCGGCGCGCTGCTGGCGCACCTGGACGCCGACTGGCTGACGCAGCGCCGCACGGCCGCCACCGCCGCGCTGGGCACCGACGCCCTGGCCCCCCAGCAGGTCCGCCAGGTCGGGCTCCTAGGGTCCGGGGAGCAGGCGCGCGGGCTGCTGGCCGCCCTCGCGGTGGTGCGCGCCTTCCAGCGGGCCAAGGTCTACAGCCCTACCCCCGCCAACCGCGAGCGCTTCGCCGCCGAGCTAAGCGCCGAACTGGGGCGCCCCGTCGAGCCCGTCGCCAGCCCCGAGGCGGCCGTGGCCGACTGTGAGGTGGTTGGCGTGGCGCTGCGGCCCACCACCGAGCCCGCCTTGCGGCGCGAGTGGCTCGCCCCGGGCGCCCACGTGGCGGCCATCAGCGCCGTGCGGCCGGAGCACCGCGAGCTGGACGTCGCCATCTGGCAGCAGGCGACGGTGCTGGCGGTGGACGACCGTCAACACGTGTTCGAGTCGGGCGACGGGCGCGCGGCCCTGGCAGCCGGGGTGGTGCCCGACCGCGCCGTCGAGCTGTGGGAACTGCTGGCGGGACGCCACCCCGGCCGCACCAGCACCACCGACCTGACCGTGTTCAAATCTGTCGGTACGGGCCTGCAGGACCTCAGCCTAGCGCGCGCCATCTACGAGCGGGCCCGCGCGCTAGGCCGCGGCCTCGACCTGGGCGACTGGCCGCACAGGCGCTAGCTCCCCCCCGCCGCCCCGGGCCCCGGCCCTGTCTCATATACAA
>JADGHJ010000229.1 GCA_019686175.1 Chloroflexota bacterium
CACCTGCATCGAGATCGACTGCCAGACGGCGCTGAACCGCGTGCGGGGCATGCCGTTCCGCTGGTCGCTCAACCCCTATGCCGGCTGCGCGCACGCCTGCTTGTACTGATAACGACAGCAGGATGACCCTGGAGCGGAAGCTGGCGCTGCCGATCCGTCGGCGAACGGTCCGGGCGCTGCGGAGCAAGTCTGTACCTCAGGAGGAGCCGGGTGGCACGGGTTGAGTACCGGGAGATGACCTGCAAGTCAGCTCTGAATCGGGTCCAGGGCATGCCCTTCCGCTGGTCGCTCAACCCCTTCAGAGGGTGTGTGCACCACTGCCGATTCTGCTTTGCCAGCTCCACCCATCGCTACTTCGACCTCGCCGGCGCCGAGGACTTCTTCGGCATCATCTTCGTCAAGATCAACCTGCCCGAGGTCCTCGCCGAAGAGCTGTCTCGCCGGAGCTGGCGCCGCGAACAGGTGGCCGTCGGCACGGCGACGGACCCCTACCAACCGGCCGAAGGCCGCTACAAGCTCACACGCCGGTGCCTTGAGGTGTTCGCCCGCTTTCGCACCCCGATCTCGCTGGTGACCAAGGGCACCATGGTCCTGCGCGACCTCGACGTGCTCCAGGACCTGACGCGCCGCGCCGGCGCCACGGTCTGCTTGAGCGTGCCGACGGTGGACGCCGAGATCTGGCGTCGCACGGAACTGGGCACGCCGCCGCCGTGGCAGCGGCTCCGGGTGATGGAACGGCTGGTCGCTGGCGGCATCCGCGCCGGGGTCCTGATGGCGCCGCTGCTGCCCGGCCTCTCGGCCAACCCGGACCAGATCGAGCGCACCGTCCGCGCGGCAGCCGACCACGGCGCCTGCTTCATCGGCTCGAATCTGCTCCACCTCGACGCCGGCATCCGTGACTACTTCCTGGGCTTTCTGGAACGGGAGCACCCCGAGCTGCTCGATGGCTATCGGCGCCTCTACGGGACGAAGTATGCGCCCAAGGCGTACCAGTTCCGCGTGGAGCGCCGGATCCAAGAAGCCAAAGCGATGGCCGGGTACGGCGACGACCACCACCGTCGGGTCGAGACAGCGATAGAACCGTTGCAACTGGCGTTGCCGTTGCTGGTGCGCTGAGTCGCCGGCATCACTTCATCACTCCAGTCCCAGCGCCAGGATCCAGGTGGGGCGCCAGCCGCCGGAACTGGCCCTCGGGGTCGAGTCAGAGGAGCACTCGATGTGGCACGCCGTCGGGCGCGGCGCCTATCCATTGCAGCAGGTCCTGCGCCAACAGGTCGACGAGCATCATGGCTGATTGCCTTGAGGGAGGCGGGCTGCGACGAAGGCGACCACCTGCTCCGCAAGCTGCAGCGCCTGCTCCGCCTCGGCAGCCGACGGCTCCGGCCCGGTGTCGGGGTACCGCCCGGCGGTCAAGTAGACGTCGAGCGTGCCTGCGGCGTGCTGCAACGCGGCAAAGGCTGGCTCCAGCGCCTGGCACCGGACGAGCAGCGCCGGCAGATCGTGCGTCCTCGGCAGCGGCTGGTTGCGCCAGGCCAGGAACGCCTTGAGGGCCTTCTCGGCGGCCTGCTGGCAGTGGAACGCGGCCAGGCCGGACAGCGAGGGGTCGCCGACCGCCAGCCGGGCCAGGCGCAGATCGCGCTCGGCTCGGTCCAGCCAGTCGCGGGCGAGCTGGACCCGTGGATCGCTAGGCGGCATAGAGCAGTCGTCCCTCGCGCTCGACCGTCGCCGGAAGCGACGCCGCCGCGCCGAGCATCCAGGTGAAGTACTCGGTGGTCAGAATCACCACGTCGATCGGGACGTCAAGCCCCCAGAGAGCGGCGTTGGCGCGCTGCTCCATCTCCCGGCCGGGCCCGACCCGCTCGCGGACCACCACCAGCAGGTCGTAGTCGCTCTCGGGGTGGGCCTCTCCCCTGGCTCGCGAGCCGAAGAGATAGATCTGCTCCGGCCGCAGCTCCGCCACCAGGCGGCGGACCATCTCCGCCAGCACCGCGTGCTCGCCCTCCGGCGTCGCCGTCTGGGCGACATGGACCTGCCGGCCCGTCCCACGCCTCCTCACCACTTCTTGATCACCTCCTTCCAGTCATCACCGGAGCTCTTCCCAGAGTCCTTGCGGCAAGATACGGAACGAGCGGGGTGAAGATGTCTTTCCCCGCAGCCTCGGCGCTCTCCAAACGTATTCTGCCCATCCCGTAGGTGCGCTCGCCGCCCACCTGGAGCTCGTCGAACAGCGATCGAAGCGTGGCTTCACTCGTGCCCACCTGGGCGAAGAGCACACCTGCCAAGTAGGTCAGCCTCCCGTCTGGGCGCGTCCGAGGGAGCACGCACTCGATTTCGTGCAAACTCCCTTCCTCGACACCCCGGCTCACAGGAGTGAGCGCTGTATGGGCCGTGGAGCTCAAGAAGCGATGCTCGAATTCCCGCTGTCCGATGCCCTGATCCAGACCAAAGAAAAGCCCGTCGCCGCGGTAGTAGGGGGCGAAGACCGTCTCAGTGGGGAACGTTGGGAAAAGGTAGCCAAAGCAGTAGTGCCCGGAGAGTTCAGAGCGCGCCTGTTCGTAGCCGGCCACCCGCCCTTCCAGCACCATCTTGGCAGCGGCGGCCGCCCACAGGTTCCGCCCCAAGACGTATGGCCGGGTTCGCTGGAGGTTACCTATGCGCTCGAACCCGATGTGGATCGGCGAGAGCACACGGAACAGGAGGCGATAGGCCTGCCAGCTCATCCTTGGCCCCCGCTGGCTGAGAACGGCGCTTCGTCGGCGAGCGCCGCGGCGCTGGCTGTCAACCGGGCAAACACCAGGGACTGGCAGAGGACACGGTGGACCTGGAGCATCCGCGGCAATTGATCCGTGACTTCCCCTTGCAGGAAGCTCAGAATCGACTGTCCTTGCACCGTCTTTGGCCGCTGTAATGACGGATCCAGGTGGCAGATGAGTTCGACCAGTTCTTCAGCGACGCGAACGGCCGCGGGTCTTTCCTGCTCAGACGTCCGTGACAGGAGAAAGAGAAAACCCGCCGTAAGCCCCTGGCGCTCGAACACCGATGACGCCGAGCGAACGAGACCCTCGATGATCTCCATCGCGGCCTTGTCCCCACCCACCACTGTGCCTGCACGGTCGACGATCCTCTGACCCCATTGAGCGGCGAGGCGGTCGAGCGTTACTGGCGCGTTCACGGCGCTACCTCCCCGGCCAGCTTGATCCGGCCAAAGCCGCGCGTCCCCATGCCGCCTATACCAAGCAACTCGGCGAGACGGAGGCCCGATCGCACCACGTCGAGAGGGCCGTTCCATGGCTCGGTAAGGGGCTCGCCGGTGTTGTCCTTCCCGTTCGACGCCGCCTTCTCAACCTTCGGGAAGGTCGCTGTCCGATAAGGATCCAGAATGATGTCGGCAAAGAGCCACGAAAGCCGAGCAAGCGCCTCATACGTGAAGAGGGCGCCGTGAGCGGCAGCGCCGGTGAGCGGGTCGATGGCAACGGAGGTCCGGACTTCGAGATTCGCACTGACGATGGAACCGTAGAGCGACTCGTCGACCACGGCGATACGCTCCCGGAGCCAATCCCATCCCTGAAGGCTGCTGTTCACGGATTGAACGGCGACGCGCTTCTTGACGGGGAGCAGGAGCCAGCCGAGATCGATGCCGGCGGCAGGCACGTCGAAGGTCACCACGGCGTCCTCTTTGCCGGGCGCCTCAGGCACGCTGAAGCCTGCATCCGATAGCCGATCAGGCGTCGTCACCCACACAGGACCCAGTGACGTCGGGACCGGACAGAACAGGAGATGCGCGTCGTGAAGGCGTACCACCCCAGCGTATGATGCGGTCTCGTCGCCCTGTCTGCTCGCCCGAAGGCTTCCGAAAGTGTAGCAGATGGGGCACGATGGCTGACCGCAGTGTCCCCGCTCGTCCATGGTGTCGGCGCGCCCCTGGCCGGCGCAACCTGGCTTACCGTACAGGAGTGCAGCGTTCGACCGGGCGAGCCCCGCCAGGCTGGTGCCGGGAACCTTCGGGACCTGCGTCGCCGGGTCACGCACAATCGGGAGGTCAACACGGCCCAGCGACCGCTCGCCGCTCCCGACGTGGAGTGGGTCTAGCGCGATGAAGAATAGGCGCCTCCATTCAGTCCGGCTCATCTGGCGGCCTCCGCTGTGCGTTCTCCTGTTTCAGCTGGCGTACCCTTCGGGGCCTCGTCTCGGGCAGGCCTCTGCTTCAGGATGCCCATGAAGAGCTCGATGGCGTCCGCAAGGCTGCCGTCCGCAGAGGCACGGGCAAGTCGTTCGACGTCGGGCCTGGTTGGCTGTCTTGGCCACTCCGCCGTGCTCCACAGGTCGCCGGCTAGTCGAACCAGGACTTCATCTGGTCCGTCGGCTCGTCTCCAGGCAAAGCGACGCGCCTCGATAGCGTCGAAGATCCTCCGGATCTGGGTCGTGGTCAACCCGCCTGGCCCCGCCACCAGATCCCAGAGTGCGCACAGGTGCCCTTCGAGTTGCTCCAGATAGTACGGGCGCTGCCCGGGACGTTTCGCACCGCCGCCGTAGGCGACGTGGAACCGATCCGCAGCATCGCCGAGGAACTGGAAATCGAACCGAGAGGGCCAAACTAAGAGTCCCTATCAAAACCCAGTCTGCAGGAAGTTCCAGCAGATGAGGGCACAGCCGAGATCGAGGAACGCCTGATGGCTACTCGCGCGGCGTTCGTAGCGGACGGTCAGGCGGCGGAACTGGTTCAGCCAGGCCAGCGTGCGCTCCACCACCCAACGATGCCGTCCCAGGCGCTCGCTGGACGCGCTCCCTTTGCGGGCAAGCCGACCGGCGATGCCGCGGCGCCGCAAGTAGTCCCGACACCGCTGGGCGGCGTAGGCCTTGTCCGCGTGCCACTTGGCCGGGGCTTCCGCGGGCGCCCCAACGGCCGCTTGATCGGTGCGATAGCCTCGACCATCGTCTCGAACAGCGTCCCGTCGTTCACGTTCGCCGCCGAGCGCCGGATGGCGAGCGGGATGCCTGGGGCGGCGACCACACCATGGCGCTTCGTGCCCGGTTGGCCGCGATCCGTCGGATTGCGGCCGGTGGCTTCGCCCCCCCGTTCGCCCGGACCGTGGCACTGTCCAGACTCGCCCGCGACCAGTCGATCTGGTCCCGCGCGCCCAAGCGGTCGAGCAGCACCTGGTGCAGCCGATGCCATACCCCAGCTTGCTGCCAGTCGCGCAGCCGGCGCCAGCAGGTCATCCCGCTCCCGCAGCCCAGCTCGTGCCGCAACATCTCCCACGGAATGCCCGTGCGGAGGACGAACAGGATGCCCGTGAGCGCCGCGCGGTTGGACACGCGGGGCCGCCCGCCCTTCGGCTTGGGCGGCTCCGCCGGCAGCAGCGGCGCGATCCCTTCCCATCGTTCGTCAGTCAGGAGCGGCTTCGCCATGCCGCGGTTGTACCCGCCCTCGGCCCGGTATTGTTAGGGACTCTAAGGGCAGCCCCCAGACCCGCTGGGTAGCCATCTATGCGCGCACGAGCACCGCGGCACCGTCCCTTTGGGCGAGCGCCCGGACGGGCGCCACCTGCTCGAGGACGCGCGGGCCGGGCGCTTTCAGGAGGTGCTCGTCTACCGGCTGGATCGCCTCGGCCGCTCCCTCCGGGCGCTCCTCACGCTGGGCGTGCCGCTCACCCGGCGGTATGGCGGTGGGAGGAAGGTGCTAGTCTCCACGACCGGGGTCTGGCCGGTCAGCCGCATCAATTTCATCATCCGCAACCCGGTTTACAAGGGCCTGCATGTCTTCAAATCACGCGGGGGACCGATCGAGCGTGAAGTGCCGGCGCTGGTGAGTCGCGAGCTGTGGTAGGCCGCCAACGATCGGCTCAAGCGGAGTAAGTCCTTGGCGCGCCGCGACGCTACGCGAAAGAACTTCCTGCGCGGCCTGATCCGCTGCGCCGACTGCGGCTACATGTACGCCGGGTCACCGAGCCACAGCAGGAGCTCGCCCACCTGGGAAGGCTACTACTACCGCTGCAGCTCACAGCTCGGCGTCGTCCACCCCGATCCGACGAAGCGGTGCCGGGCCAAGATGATCCCGGCCGCCTACCTCGAGCACGAGGTCTGGCAGGACTGCCGGAACTTCATCCTCAACCCCGGCGAGGCGCTGGCCGAGGCCCAGTGCCAGCTTCGCGAGCGGCTGGAGCAGGCGGCCAGCATCGAGGCGGAGCGGGAGCGGCTGCAGGTGCTCCTGGCCGAGAAGGAGGCCGAGCGCGAGGGGGTGACTACCCTCTTCCGCCAGGGCTACATTTCGCTCAACGAGGCCGAGGTCCAGCTCGATGCGGTGGGCCGTGAAATGGCGGATCTCCGGGCGCTGACCGACTCTCTGGCGGTGGAGCTGGTGAAGGCCTGGGAGGCGCGCGTCGTCGAGGCCACCGTCCTCCTGGCGCAGCTTCGCGAGCGGCTGGCCGACATCGAGGCGCGCGACGACTGGGACGCCAAGCGGCAGGTGGTCGAGACGCTCGTCCAGGAGATCACCGTCCAGACCGAGCGCGATGGGAAGCAAAAGCGGGGCACCATCACTATTCGCTACGTCTTCGGTGAGCCGCGTCATGCTGTCCGTTTCCAGTACGAGTGCCAGTACTGCTACGCCCGCGCGTTCTACGCCCGGGCCGAGCATGGTGACGCTAGTCGCGACTTCCAGAGCCGCGTGCTGGTCAAGCGCAACATCGCGGCG
>JADGHJ010000024.1 GCA_019686175.1 Chloroflexota bacterium
CAGCCGCACCGGCAGCCCCGGTGGCGGCGGGGGCGGCACCGGCGTGGGCCGCGGCGTGACAGTGGGCGTGGGTACCGGCGTGGCGGTACGGGTGGGCGACGGCGCTCGCGGCGGCAGGACGCGAGCGATCAGGCCGCTGGCGGGCCGCGGCGTGGGCAACGGCGTCGGGCTCGCGGTCGGCGTCGGCGGGGGGGACGGCGGCGCCGACCGCGTCCCCGTGGCCTCTGGCTCGGCGACAAAACGCGCCGCCGCCGGCGCGGCCGTGGCTGGCGGCGGGCTGGGCCGTGCCAGTAGCGGCGTGGCGCGCGGGGTTTGGAGGGCTACAGGCGGCGGCACGCTCGGCTGGAACAGCGGCACGAACCCCAGAGCGGCCCCCACGGTCAGGATCGCCAGCGCCCCGCCAACGCCGATCAGCAGGGTGCCCGCAATCGCACGCCACCGCCCGCCCGCGGCTCGACCGTCCACGCTCGTAGCCCTCACTCGGCTCCCACCAGGTCCAGCGTAACCGACGGTAGCGGCTCCGCGACTTGGCAGGACTAGGCATGTGCCGCTCTGGTCACTATAATGGGAAGCCCTGGTGAGTGAGTCTGTGCCTACTGCAGTAGCAGAGTGGACTAGGGCCGAGGTGTCGCCGTGCTGCGCGGCCACCCCCCTGTCCATTATTGTCGAGATGTGCACCATCGATTCGGCACGGTCGCCAGGGGGTGCCAACACGCGTGCGGAGGACACATGCGGCGAATCGCCCCGGTGCTGGTGGCGACCCTACTAGCTCTCGGAGTCGCCCAGGATGCGGGCGCTCAGAACACGCCGGTGCGCCAGGCAGGTACGGCCACGCCCACGCGCGGCCTGCTGGGTACGCCGTATCCCTTGGCGCCCGGTGTCCCTTCGGTAGCACAAACCCCGCTTCCACCGCCGGTGCCGCGGACGACTCCCGTCCCGCTACCGAACGTCCAGGCCACGGCGACGTCGGCGGCCGCGACCATCACCGCCGCCGACGCTACTGCCACGGCCGTGATCGGCGTGCCACTCACCACCGTGGCGCTGACGGCGACCGCGCTAGCGGTACCCACTCGGACCCCGACCGTGGTCTCGCCGACGCCCACGCGCACGCTGCCACCCTCGCCGACTGCCACGCTGGCGACGACCGCCACCCTGGTGCTGAGCCCCACGGCCACGGCAACCACGAGCCCCCTGGCGCTCACCCGCACCGTGCTGACTACGGCGCCGATCGCGGTGGGCGAGCAGACGCTCGAGGCGGGTACTCCGATCGAGATCCCTCTGGGGGTGGCCCTGGAGGGCGGGGCGATCCCCCCGGGCACGACCATCCGCCTGCCCGGGGGGCAGGTGGTGACCCTTCCGAGCGGCATCAGCGTCCCGGCCGTGGAGAGTCCCACGCTGCTGACCACGCCGCTCAACGCCACGCTGGCCACGAGTGCGCAGGTGGGCGACACGCGCCTGCCCTCCGGCACGGTGGTGACTCTTCCCTCTGGTACCGAGGTGCTGGGCATCGTGGAGCCAAACGCAACCGTCCTGTTGCGCAGCGGAACGGTCGTGCAGGTGCAGGGACGCACGGTGGCCGTGGGCGAGCCGGTGCAGGTCGTGATCAGCCCCACACCGGTCGCGCAGCCCGCGCGACTGCCTGCCACCGGCGATGCCGATCCGGTGCTGTGGCCGGCGGGGGTGGGATTGGCTCTCCTGCTCCTGGGCTGGCGGCTGCGGCGCACCGCCTAGCGCGCCCTAGTGGACGCTTGGCAGGAAGAAGAACACGGCTCCGACCATCACGTAGAGGGCGAGTAGTTGGATGCCCTCGAGCCACGTGGTCTCGCCGTCGACGCTGACGAACGCGAACAGGAACGCGGCGGCGGCGACCGCGATGATCTCGACGGGATGAAACACTAGGTCGAGCCAGTGCCCGATGCCAAGCCCCAGCAAGACCAGCAGCGGGGCGACGAGCAGGGCGATCTGGGTGCTCGATCCCGCGGCGATCGCCAGCGCCACGTCCATCTTGTTCTTCGCCGCGAGCTGCATGGCGCTGAAGTGTTCCGCGACGTTGCCCACCAGCGGCACGACGATGAGCCCGATGAAGAACTCCGACCAGCCAAGCAGGACGGTCACCGCCTCGACCGTCTGCACCAGCATCTCGGCCAGCACGACGGTGCCGGCCGTGGCAGCGGCGAGGACCAGCACCGCCGTGGAGCGCGGCCACGGCTGGTGGACTTCCGCCGCGTCTTGCGGCGTGGGGGGGGCGCAGCGGGCGCCGAGCTGCACAATGTAGGCGATGTAGGCGGCGTACACGAGCAGGAGTACCACCGTTACCGCCACGCTGACCTCTTCGATCCGCACGGCGTTCGGCTCGATGGCAGCGAAGGTCGCGGGCAGGAGCAGCGACACGAGAGCGATGACCATCATCGTGGCATTGCGGCCGGCTTCCTGCGCGTCGAACTGCTGGATGCCATGACGCCAGCTTCCGACCAACACACTGGCGCCGAGCACGAGCAGCAAGTTACCGATGATCGCCCCGGTGATCGAGGCTTTCACCAGCACGAGAAGCCCCGCGCGCAGCGCCAGGCTGCCGATGATCAGCTCGGCGGCGTTGCCGAACGTCGCGTTGAGCAGGCCGCCGAGTCGTGGTCCGATGTGGAAGGCCAGATCCTCGGTCGCCCGGCCGATCAGCGCCGCCGTGGGGATCAGCCCCAGCGCGGCGAGCCCGAACACCACGAACTCCGGCAGCGCGAGCAGGCGGGCGGGAACGGCCAATACGCCTGCCGCCAACAGCGGCCACATCCAGCGTGACATAGCGCAGCCCTCTCCGCGATTTCAGCGCGGGCGGCACTGGACCTGCCGCCCGTCCGGGGCGAACCCCGGCTAGTTTGCCGTATAGTGGGATGCGTGATCAGGCCCGCCGCGGACGCGCCGGGGCCTCACCCATGGCTCAAGAGAGCCAACCAGTCTGCGCAGTCCGTGTGCCGAGGAGTGCTGTATGAGCGCTACCGTCTTGGTCGACCCCCGGCGGCTCGTGGCCGAGATGCGTGCCCAGGTCGACGCCTACTGCCGCAGCCTGGACGAGCGGCTGCCCGCGTACAGCTACGTGCCGCTCACCACCGACGAGCAGCGACTGCTGGTACTGCAGAGCCGCCTGTACAACGAGATCCGCGCGGCCGAGGTGTACGGTGGCTGGCTGCGGACCACGCCCGAGTTCGAGGTGAAGCGCCTGGCGGCGCACAACGCGGAGGAGGAACTCGGCCACGCTCAACTGCTCATGCGCCAGCTCGAGGCGCGCGGCGTCGACCCGTTCGCCTACACCCCCCCGCCAGCGCAGGTGGCGCTGTTCAACACCTTGGAGGGGCTGGAGTCCACCGTCGAGCGCCTGGCGGCTTTCCCGCTCGCCGGCGAGGTGCTGGCCAGCTACCTGATCCGCAAGGCGCTCGCCGCGCCGAGTGTGCCCGAGTGGATCAAGGAGCCGTACCGGCGCATCGGCGAGGAGGAACAGGGCCACGGCGACTACCCGCTCGAGTTGCTGGCGCGCTACGCGACGACGCCCGAGGCCCAGGCGCGCGTGCGCCGTGGCGTCGCCATCGGCATCCGCCTACGTGACCAGTACTTCCGCGAGCTGGACGAGATGGTGTTCGCGGGGCAGCGATGGTAGCGCGCCGCGCCGCGCGGGTAAGGGGCAGCGCGCCGGCGGCACCTGCTGTCTCGACCTCTGCCGCGGGCGAGTCGCCTGCGGCGCGGATGGTGCGCGCCCGCGCCATCAACGACGCCCTCACCGCCTACTACGGCGCACCCGCGCCGGTACACATCGAGAGCCGGCGTGACCCGCTCAGCGAGCTGATCCTCGTG
Source organism: Chloroflexota bacterium (assembly GCA_019686175.1). GTDB lineage: Bacteria > Chloroflexota > UBA6077 > UBA6077 > JAJPHF01 > JADGHJ01. Next base: position 3,841 of record JADGHJ010000024.1, read on the forward strand.
GTCCTGTCGCAACATACCTCGGACGCCAACTCGGACCGCGCGTTCGCCAGCCTCTGTGCGCGGTTCCCGAGCTGGGAGGCAGTGCGTACGGCCCCTACCCCAGAGGTGGCCGACGCCATCCGCTCGGGTGGGCTGGCGACGATCAAGGCCGTGCGCATCCAGCGCATCCTCAACCAGATCCTCGAGCGCACCGGCCGCCTCGACCTCGAGTTCCTGCGGGCGTTGCCCCTCAGCGAGGCGCGCGCGTTCCTCCGCGCGCTCGACGGCGTGGGACCGAAGACCGCAGCCTGCGTGCTGTTGTTCAGCCTGGGCCTGCCGGCGATGCCCGTGGATACGCACGTGCACCGCGTGGCCCGCCGGCTCGGCCTCATCGCACCTCGCATGTCGGCCGAGGCGGCGCACGACGAGTTGGAGCGGCTCGTACCCGCGGAGGATGTGTATCGCTTCCACGTCAACTTGATCCGCCATGGCCGACAGATCTGTAAGGCGCTCCGCCCGCGCTGCGCGGGTTGCCCGGTGAACCACCTGTGCCCGTATCCCCGCACGCACGGCGAGACGGCCCGGGCGGCCGAGGCGGCGCGTCCGGCGGGCGCTCCCACCTCTGACGCGCAAGGCGTTGTGCAGCGCTAGGGGCGGCGCTACAATGCGCGCAAGACGTGCTGCACAGCGCCGAGTGGAGGGAGTCATGGCGGTTTCGGTGCCGAAGCAGAACGACTACCTGTACCAGCCGTCGGTGCCCTGGGTGCGCGACCTCGTCGACGACGTCATCAACCCGTGGCGCGAGAAGGCGCTCAACCATCCGTTCATCCAGGCGGTGAGCGCCGGCCAGGTGTCGCGCGAGGCCCTCGCGCGCACCCACAGCGAGGTGCTCTGGGTCGTCACCTCCTTCCCGGAGATCATCGCCGCGCTCGCCTCCCGCTGCCCGAAGTACGACCACGAGATGAAGACCAAGCTCCTGCTCAACGCCTACGAGGAGCACTCGCATCCCCGCCTGCTCGCGAACCTGATCAACGCCCTGGGCGGCGACGGCGACCGCATCCTCAACGACAATGAGTGGACCTACGAGCCGACCGACTGGGCCTGGCACACCAAGGCCTGGATGGACACCTGTGCCTACCATCTGCCGTGGAACGAGGCGCTCGCGGGCACGGCAGTGGGAGTCGAGGCGATCGTGCCCACCATCTTCTATCCGATCATGCAGGCGCTGCGGACGCACTACGGCCTGACGGATGAGGAGCTGACCTGGCACGAGATCCACGCCGGCGAGGTGGAGCAGGAGCACGGCAACGAGGGCCTGCGCCTGCTGGAGAAGTACGTCGATCCCAACGATACCGCGCTGGTCAACCGCTGCCGCCGCGCTGTCGACCGCACGATGAAGTCGCAGGCGCAAGAGTTCCTCGACATGGCCTGGGCGTTCGCCAACCAGAAGTGAGCGCGCGGCGCTCGACGGCGCCAGCGGCAAGGTCTGCCCCGCCGGCAGACCTTGCCGCGTTCTGCGCCCAGCCTCACCCGCCGTGGCCGCCCGGCTGGCAGGTGCACTACGTCGCGGTCACCGACTCGACTCAGGACCTCGCGCGCGCCGCCGCCGAGCGCGGAGCACCGCACGGTAGTGTCTGGGTAGCCGACTGGCAGCGCGCGGGCCGCGGGCGGCAGGGGCGTGCCTGGGTCGCTCCGCCTGGCACGAGCCTGCTGGTCAGCGTGCTGGTGCGCGACTGTCGCTTGGCGCCGTTCGCCCAGCTCGCCGCGAGCAGCCTGGCCCTGTGCGCGACCCTCGAAGCACTCGGCCTGGCGCCGCGGATCAAGTGGCCGAACGACGTGCTGCTGCGCGACCGCAAGGTGGCGGGCGTACTCGCCGAGCGGGTCACGGGCGCCGCGCCACCGTACACGATCCTTGGCATCGGGCTCAACGTGGCCTATGGCGCGACGCGCGAGGTGCTGCCTCCGACGGCTACCGCGCTCGATTGGGAGCTAGCGGCCGCGCGCGCCCCGCTCTCCGCAGCAGTGCCCGCTCCGTCGGCGCCCGACGCCGGGCTGGCGCGCGGCCCGCTGCTCGCCCAGCTCCTCGGGCACCTGGCTGCCCGACTCGCGCAGCCGGCCTGGGCCTGGGAAGCCGCGCTGTACCGCCAGTGGCTCGCCCGACTGTGGCGCCACCGCCAGCGGGTGCGTCTGGCTCTGGACGCGAAGGTGATCGAGGGACAGGTCGAGGGCGCTATGCCCGACGGCGCTCTCCTGCTGCGTGACGCGCACGGCGCGCTGCGACGCATCACCACAGGCGACGTGCTGCTGTGAGCACGCCTCGGCCCCAGGCGGCGCGCGAGCCACAGCTACGCGTGCTGTTCCTCCCGCGTGACCTCGCCACGCCCAACGCCGTGTGCGTCGTGCTCGACGTGCTGCGCGCCTCCTCGACCCTCGTGACCCTGCTGGCCGGCGGCGCCGCGCCGGTGTACGTGGCCGCCACGGTCGAGGCCGCCCGCGCGCTCGCGGCGTCGCTCACGCCGCGGCCCCTGCTCTGCGGCGAGGTGGGCGGGCTGCCGCCGCCGGGCTTCGACGCCGGCAACTCGCCCCGCGAGCTAGCAGCTCTCTCCCTGGACGCGCGGCCGGTGGTGCTGGCCACCTCGAACGGCACCCGCGCCCTGGTCGCCCTGTCAGCGGCGCCACGGGTGTTGGTCGGCTGCTTCCTCAACGCTACGGCGACGGCGCGCCGCGCGTGGGCAGAGGCGTGCACGCTGGGCGTGGACCTGGCGCTGGTCTGCGCGGGCGACGACGGCGGCACGCGCTTCGCCCTCGAAGACGCGCTCGCCGCAGGCTGCCTGCTCGACCGCCTGCTCGCGGATGGCACGGCGGCAGTCTCTCGGCTCGACGACGCGGCGCTGGCTGCCTGGCGCCTGTGGCGGAGCTACGCGGCCGACGACGCAACGACTGCCGCGGCCCGGGGGATGGCCGACTCCGCCCATGGCCGCGAGCTAGCGGCGCTCGGGTTCGGCGCCGATGTCGACTCCTGCGCGCGGCTCGACGCCCTGGCCCTGGTGCCCGTCCTCACCTCGGAAGCAGGGCGGTTGGTGCTGCGATCCGCTCGCTAAGATCTCGATCGCTACTCGCTAAGATCTCGATCGCTACACGCTCCCCGTCCCCTCCTCGGGCAGCGGTACCTCCTCGATGCCGGGCGGCCAGCCTCCGGCGCCCACGAGAGGAACGAAGCGCACCGCTCCCAGCTCGCGCGTGTGCGTCGTGGGGCCGATGCGCGTGACCAGCAGCAGCTCCTGGGTGGGGCGTGGGCCGACCGGGATCACCAGCCGCCCCCCGTCGGCGAGCTGGGCGAGGAGCGCCGGCGGAACCTCGGGGGCCGCGGCCGTGACGATGATGGCGTCGTACGGGGCACGGGGCGGCCAGCCGAGCGAGCCGTCGCCGACGTGCACCTCGACGTTGCGGCAGTCGAGCTCGTCGAGGATGCGGCGCGCACGTTCGGCTAGCTCGGGGAAGCGCTCGATGCTGACGATCGCGCGGGCGAGCCGGCAGAGCACCGCGGCCTGGTAGCCCGAGCCGGTGCCGATCTCCAGCACCCGCTCGTCGCCGCACAGGCCGAGCGCCTGGGTCATCAGGCCCACGACCAGCGGCTGGGAGATCGTCTGCCCGGCGCCGATGGGCAGCGCCGCGTTGCGGTAGGCGTGCTCGCGCAGCTCGGGCGGGACGAACCACTCGCGCGGGACGTGCCGGATGGCGTCCAGCACGCGCGGATCGCGCACGCCTTCGCGCTGCAGCTCGGCGATGAGCTGCTCGCAGGCAACCGCGAGCCCGTTGTCGGCGCGCACTCCCGCTACTCCTTCCCGGCCACCCGCGCTGCGGGCCACGCGCCGCGCGGCGTCGCGTGCGAGTATGGGCGCTCTCGCCCGCTGTGCCCCGCTAGTGCATGATCAATCCGCCATCGACCACCAGCGTCTGTGCCGTCATCATATCGCTGTCGTCGGAGGCGAGAAAGACCACCACCCCGGCGAGGTCGGCTGGCTGGAGGTTGCGCTTGAGGAGCTGGAGGTTGCGGAACCGCTCGAAGAACTCCGGGGGATAGGTGGCGAGGGCGCCCTCGCTCATGACCAGGCCCGGCGCGATGCAGTTCACGTTGATACCATCGCCACTCACCTCGGCGGCCAGCGCGCGCGTGAGCCCGATGACGCCGGCCTTGGCCGTCACGTAGTTCAAGCGCAGGGGCCGTGCCAGCATGGTCGTCGTGGAGGAGATGTTGATGATCTTGCCCTTGCCCTGACGCTTCATCGCGGGCACGACGGCGCGGCAGGCGTAGTACACGCCGCGGACGTTCACCTCCATGCAGCGGTCCCACTCCTCTTCGGGGAACTCGTCCCAGGGCCGCTGGGGCAGCGCGATGAACAGCGCGGCGTTGTTCACCAGGATGTCGATCCGGCCATAGTGGGCGAGGGTGCGCTCGGCCATCTGCTGGCAGCTCTGCAGGCTCGCCACGTCGGTGGGGACGCTGAGGCAGTCGTGGCCGGCGGCCCGCAGCTCGGCCGCCGTACGCTCTCCCAGTTCCGCGTTGATCTCCGCGATGACGCACTTGGCGCCCTCCTGTAGCAGCCGCTCGACGTACACGCGGCCGATGCCCTGGCCGGCCCCCGTGACAATCGCCACACGATCCTGCAATCGCGCCATGGCGCACCTCCCGCTCCGCGCCCTTGCGCGGGATACGGCCGGTATAGCCGGCGGCTCCGGATGTGCGCAACATCCTGCGGTACGGGTGCTATAATGGCCGCCACAACCGGCCGGCATCCATTCCTCTGGCAACCTGTCAGCGAGGAGGAGGGCCTATGCGACCGCAGCGAGCGGCTCAGGCGACCGGGAGGCGTGGCCCGCGGTGGGGGCGGTACGGCTGGGCGGCAGTGGGAACGGCTGGTGCGCTGTGGCTCGGTGTGCTGGGTGTGCAGGCCGCGCCATCGAGCCAGCAGGACGTGCCGCGGCCCGGCGAGCCGCCGCGCACGGGCGGTGCGTACTGGCTCGGCCGCTACTGCGCCGGCTGCCACGGCGCGCGCGGCGAGGGGACGATCATCGGCCCGGCGCTGGCCGGCCGTCCGGACGGTCCCCTCAGCTACGAGACCATCCTATACCGCGTGCGACAGCCGTTGCTGCTGATGCCTGATTTCCCGCCCGAGCTGCTCCCCGACGAGCGCGTCCGTGAGATCGCCGACTATCTGGCATCGCTCCAATCGTCCCCGTGACCCGGCCTCGTGGACCTGGTAGCTCGCCTGGCGTCCTTCTGTGAGGAGGAGGAGGATTATGGTGCCCCCCAATGGGCGGTGGTTGGCTCGCCACGACCGCGTGGTCGCCTGCCTCGCGCTGCTCCTCGCCAGCACGCTGGCCTTCGCGATCCTGGCGCCTGGGGCAGCGAGCCAAGGGGCAGCCTACGTCCCGCGGCCCACCACTTCGACGCTGGCCGATCCGAGCAGCTACAGCATGCGCGAGTTTCCCCTGCCGCCGAGCGATACGAACCCCACGCCCGCCGGCCGAGCGCACAGCATCACGGTGGGCCCGGATGGGCGTGTCTGGTACTCGGGGCTCAACCAGGGCAACCTGGGGATGTTCGACCCAGCGACCGAGACGTTCCGCCTGTGGGACACGCCCACGCCGCGCTCGCGGCCGCACGGCATCCAAGCGGCGCGCGATGGGATGATCTGGATCACCCTCACCGGCCTGCCGCAGAACAAGGTGGCCAAGTTCGATCCCACCACCGAGACGTTCACCGAGTACCCGATGCCGCGGCCGAACTCCTACCCGCACACGGTCTGGGTCGCCCGCAACGGCGATATCTACTTCTCCTTTGAGTACGGCGACGGCGTGGGCCGCATCGATCCGGCCACGGGCCAGGTGACCGAATGGGCGATCCCCACCCATCGCTCGCGTCCCTATGGGATCGAGGAGGGGCCGGACGGAGCCCTCTGGGTCGTCGAGTTCACCGGCAACAAGGTCGCCCGGCTCGATCCTCGGACGGGCGAAGTACGCGAGTGGCCCCACCCGCGCGCGGCCGATGATCCCGGGCTGCGCCGGCTGGCGATCGATCCCCGCGACGGCGCGATCTGGTTCGTGGAGCACGAGTGGGGGTCGATCGGGCGCTTCGACCCGCGTACCGAGAGCTGGCAGAGCTGGTGGATGCCCGAGCACAACGGCAGCCGCGAGAACCCCTACGCCCTGAACTTCGACTCGAAGGGCCAGCTCTGGGTGAACAACTTCGGCGGCAACTACGTGGCGCGCTTCGACCCGCAGGCCGAGCACTGGACCGTTTATCCGTACCTGAGTCCCAACACCACCTGCCGCCTGATGGCGTTCGACGCCAACGACGTGCTGTGGTGCGCCAGCTCGGCCACCCCGGTGTTGGTGCGTCTCGAGGCACGGTAGGCCCCCGGCGCGGCCGGCGGCCGGCCCAGTGCCGGCCGCGCCTCGGATGCCCTCTCGCCAGAGGGTCAGCCGCGCGGGGAGTCCGCGGCGGGGGACGGCGCGAGCTCGCCGGCCTCCGCCGCCTCGCGCGCCAGACGGGGGACCCGGCGCCGGTGGAGCAGACCCGCGATGCCGTGGGGGGCGAAGATCACCAGCAGTGCGAAGATCAGCCCCAGCGGCAGCAGATAGTGTTTCCCGAACGGCTGCGGCAGCCCGCTGAAGGCGTCGCGCAGGAACACGACCAGTGCCGCGCCGAGTAGCGGCCCCCAGAGCGTGCCCATGCCGCCCAACAGCACCATCACGATCACCAGCCCCGACAGCTCCCAATACAGCAGGTCGGGCGAGATGAAGCGCTGGTACGGCACCATGAGGCTACCCGCCAGCCCACCGATGAGGCCCGAGAGCACGAACGCCGCCTGTTTGTAGCGAGCCACGGGGTAGCCGAGCGTGGCCGCCCGCAGCTCGTTCTCGCGGATCGCCACCAGTACCTGGCCGAACGGCGAGGCCATGACGCGCCGCATCAGCCAGAAGGTCAGCATCACCACGACCAGCACGAAGTAGTACAGGGTCGGGCGGTCGCGCAGGTTCAGCGCAGCCAGGTCGGGCAGGCCCCACAGCATCGGCACCGACAGCGCCCGGCCGTCGTAGCCGCCAGTGAGGTCGGTGAAGGTGATCACGAGTTGGTAGAAGATCTGCGAGAACGCGAAGGTCAGCAGCGCGAAGTACACCGAGCGCAGGCGCAGGGAAAAGAAGCCGATGATCGCCGCCGCGGCCGTCGCGCCAAGCACGCCCAGCAGCATCGCCGGCAGCAGGGGCAGCCCGAGCCGGCTCATGGTCAGGCCGGTGACGTAGGCGCCCAGGCCGAAGAACGCCGCGTGGCCGAACGACACCATGCCCGTATAGCCCATGATGATGTCGTAGCCTAGCGCGAACAGGCCGAAGATGAGCATCTCGGTGGCCAGGGGCAGGTAGAATGAGGGCAGGAAGGCATCGATCAGCGCCGGCAGCGCTACCAGCAGCAGCCCGAGGAGCACGTACGGCGCCCACCCCGGCAGGGCGCGGCGCCTGTCGGTCCCGCCCATCTAGACCTCTCTCCCGGCGCCCTCGGCGAACAGCCCGCTCGGTTTGATCAGCAGGACGAGGATCATCGCCGCGTAGATCAGCAGCATCGAGAAGCTCGGCGCGATGCGGATGCCGAAGGCATAGATCTCGCCGACCAGCAGACTGGCCACGGCGGCGCCGCGGAAGCTGCCCAATCCGCCGATGATTACCACGATGAACGCCTGCAACAGCAAGTCCACCCCCATCTGGGGCGATAGCCCCGTCAAGGGGGCGACCAGTACCCCCGCCAGCCCCGCCAGGCCCGAGCCCAGTGCAAAGCCAAGTGTGTAGATCGTCTGGATGTTCGTGCCCAGCACGCTGACCATCTCGGGGTTCTGCGTGCCGGCGCGCAGCAGCAGCCCGAAGCTGGTGCGGGTGAGCACGCCCCACACGCTCACGGCGACCAGCACGCTGACCGCGATCACGAACAAGCGGTAGACGGGGAACGTGATGCCCAGGTTGACCGACCCTTCCAGCGCGGCCGGCGCGGGGAGGCCGAGGAAATCGTCGCCCCAGATAAAGCGGATGATCTCGGTGAGGACGAAGGTGAGCCCGAAGGTGAGCAAGAAGTAGTACAGCGGGTCGCGCCCGAACAGGCGCCGCAGTGCGACGATCTCCAGCGCGGCCCCGACCCCGGCGATGATCACGGCGGCGGCCACGAGTGCCGCCCAGAAATTGCCGCCCGTCAGGCCGAACACCACCAGGCCGATGTAGGCGCCGAGCGCGTACAGCGTGCCATGGGTGAAGTTCAGGATGTCCATCAGCCCCCAGATGATCGACAGGCCGGCGGCCACCAGGAACAGCGTGGTACCGAAGGTGAGGCCCTGCAGCGCCTGCACCGCGATCGCTTCCATACCCGCTTCCTCGCTTTGCCTCAGGGGCTACTGGCCCGCGTTCGCCCGCGCGCTACAGCCGGGCCGAGACGCCCAGGAACCGCGTGCGCAGCTCCTCGTCCGCCTGCAGCGCCTCCGAGCTGAACTTGCCGATGATCCGCCCCTTGTCCATCACGTAGTGGCTCTCGGCCACCTGCAGCGCCGCGCGCACGTTCTGCTCGACCAGCAGCACCGTCGTGCCATCGGCGCGGATGTCGCGGATGGCCTGGAGCAGGGTGTGCACGACTCGCGGCGCGAGCCCCTCGCACGGCTCGTCGAGCAGCAGCAACTCGGGGCCCGTCATCAGCGCGCGCGCGATGGTGAGCTGCTGCTGCTCGCCCCCAGAGAGCGAGCCTCCCTTCTGGTGTAGGCGTTCGCGGAGCACCGGGAAGTACTCGAACACCCGCGCCGCGTTATGCCGTGCGCGGGCGGGATTGGAGGGACGCGCGGCGCCGACCTGGAGGTTCTCGTGCACGGTCAGGCCCGGAAAGATGCCGCGGTTCTCGGGCACGAGCTGGACCCCCAGCCGCGCGATGCGGTGGGGTGGCAGGCCCCCGATCGGCTGGCCGTGGTAGAGGATCTGGCCCGCGCGTGGCGACACCAGCCCCATGATCGCCCGCAAGGTGGTCGTCTTGCCCACCCCGTTGCGGCCCAGCAGCGAGACGATCTGCCCGCGCTCCACGGCCAGCGAAATGCCCTGCAAGACGTGGCTCTCGCCGTAGTACGCGTGCACGTCGGCCAGCACGAGCACTAGATCACGCCTCCCAGATACGCTTCCTGCACGCGCGGGTCGCGTTGGATCTCGTCGGGCGTCCCCTCGGCCAGCTTGGCGCCGCGAGCCAGCACCAGGATCGAGGTGGCGACACTCATCACCACGTCCATGTCGTGCTCGACCAGGATCACGGTGCGGCCGGCGGCCAGGCGCGGGATCAGCTCGGCCAGGCGCCGTGTCTCCTGGGGCGACATCCCGGCGGTGGGCTCGTCCAGTAGCAGCAGGCGCGGATCGGAGGCGAGCGCCATGGCCAGGTCGACCAGTCGGCGGTCCCCATGGGAGAGCACCCCGGCCGGCCAATCGCGACGGTCAGCCAGGCCTAGCTCGTCGAGCACGGCCAGCGTCCGCGCGGTCACCGCGGGCAGGCGGTCGGCTCGGCGCAGCAGGCTCCAGGCTTGTCCGGAATGGGCCAGCACGGCGGCGCGCACATTGTCGAACACGGTCAGATGCGGGAACACGCTGGTGATCTGGAACGAGCGGGCCACGCCACGGCGGGCGATGGCGTGGACGGGCAGCCGGGTGATGTCCTGGCCGTCGAAGAGGATCTGCCCGGCGGTCGGGGCTAGCAGGCCGCTGATCAGGTTGAACAGCGTGGTCTTGCCCGCGCCGTTCGGCCCGATGATCGCCTTGCGCTCGCCCGCGTGGACGCATAGATCGACATGGTCGACCGCGACCAGGCGGCCAAAGGTGCGCGTAACCCCGCGCAGCTCCAATTGGCAAGGGCTGGCGCCGCTCACGTCCACGTGCGCCTGCAATCTGCTTCTTGCGGGTCCGACTGCTGGGGGATGCGCTCCACCACCACGTGCTTCATCCCCCGGACCTGCGTAACATAGAAGTCCAGTGTCGCCTGGTGGCTCGGCCCGAACTTGATCACCCCGGCGGGCCCCATGAACTCCACCTTCTCCATGGCCGCGGCGATATCGTCGCTCCGCAGCGAGCGCGCCTGTTCGATGCCGAGTAGCACCGCCTTCGCGGCTGTGTAGCCGTGCACCGAGTAGATGGGGACCCGCTGCACCTCGGGGAACATAGCCTGCAGCCGCTGCGCCCACTGTGTGTACTCGGGCTGCTCCAGGCTCTCTGAGAAGTTCAGGTATTCGTAGATACCCTCGGTCGCCTCCGCCCCCTGGGCCTCGATGATGTCGTTGCTGGTGAGGTAGCCGCTGTAGGCGAGCTGCGCGCGGTCTTTGACGCCGAACTGGTGGAAGGCCTTCACCACGTCGATGGCGTTCTTGCCCGCGAAGAAGCCGGTCACGATCTCGGGGCGCGCGTCCAGGATCGGCCCCATGAACGGGGCGAAGTCGGTGGTGGTCAGGGGCGCCTTGGCGTAGGTGATCACCTCGCCGCCCTCTTTCTGGAAGCCCTCCACGATCGCGTCGGCGATCTCGGTGCCGGCCGCGTAGTCGGCGGTGAGCACGTAGGCCTTCTTGCCCAGGTTGCGGGCGATCCAGCCGCCAAACCCGTAGCCTTGCATATAGTTGGTCGGCGTGGTGCGGAAGATGTAGCGGCTGCAGCGCGCCCCGGTGATGTCGCGGTTGGCGGCCTGCGCGGTGCTCATGATGACCTTCGCCTGATCGACCGGGTCGCGCAGGGCGGGCAGGACTCCACTGGAGATCGGGCCGAGCAGGAAGTGCACCTGGTCGCGCTCGATTAGCTTCTGCACGGCGCGCAGCCCGGTTGTCGGGTCCGCCTTCTCGTCCTCGATGAGAACCTCGAAGCGCCAGCCCTTGTCCTCGAACTCCTTGAGGGCCAGCCGCATACCATGAATGCTGGACGTGCCGGTAGAGGCGTAGATTCCGGACTGCGGGACGATGATCCCCACCTTGAGCGTGCGGTCGGGGGTCCAGTTGGCGCCCCCGGCCGATTGCTGGCCGCCAGGGCTAGCGGGGCTGCCGCCTGCCCCGCGCGAGCAGCCGGCTAGCGCCGTGGCGCCGAGCGCGCCGAGCGCGAGCTGGCCGAAAGTGCGCCGGGTGATGCGCCGCGTCGCCGGTCTCATCGTCGTCTCCCTGCTGCGCGCTGGTGGCTGGGGACCGCCGGGAGCGGCTGGCGCAGCTAGCGCTGGTAGAAGCGCTGCACGCCGATCCCGCCCAGGATGTTCGCCTTGTCCTGCTCGCTTAGGTCGGTGCGCTCCCGCAGCTCGGCGATCTCGTGCTTCGCTCGCGCCGCATTCGTCTCGTGTGGGAAGTCGCTAGCGAACAGCAGGCACGCGCTGGTGCCCAGCCGCTCGATAGCGTGGCGCATGCTCTCCTCACCGCCCTCGCAGCTGAAGAACAGGTTGCCCGACTTGATGTAGTCGCTCGGCGGCTTGCGCACCCACTCGCTGTACTCGCGCCGCTCGCGCGCCGCCCAGGCGTGATACGCCCGGTCGAGCCGGTCCATCATGAACGGCACCCAGCTCGTACCCGCCTCGAGGTACGCGACACGCAGGCGCGGGAACCGCTCGAACACCCCCTCCAGGATCATGCTCGTCAACTGGATCATCTGGGCGAACGGGTGCTCGAGCGCCTGCACCGCCGCGAACCCGCGGAACGCTTCCAACCCCAGGTTCATCGACACGGCCCCGTGGATAGCCACCGCACAGTTCAACCGCTCGGCCTCCTCGTAGAACGGCCAGAACGCGGGGTCGCCCAGCAGCCGGCGCACGCCCATGTCGGCGCTGTTGCCGGTGAGCACCACGCCCACCATGTGCAGCTCGTCCAGCGCCCGGCGCATCTCCTTGATGGCCTCGGACACGTCCTGCAGCGGCACGAGCGCCACGCCCCGCAAGCGCCGATCGACGCAGTAGAACCGGTCGTATAGCCAGTTGTTGTAGGCGCGGGCCAGTGCCACCGCCCACTCGGGATCCTGGATGCAGCCGAAGGCGAGCCCGGCGGTGGGGTACAGCACGGTGCTCTCGATGCCCACCTCATCGAGGAAGTCGAGCCAGGTGCGCGCGTTGATCGTGTAGTCCTTGTGGATGCCGGTGCGAGCGAGGATCGCGCCGCGCTGGTAGCCGTCGAGGGTGGGGAAGAAGGGATAGCCGAGCAGCGCGGCGTTGCCGCGGTAGGGCGGCTCGAGGTACTCGAAGATCTCGGCGTCGCGCTCCACGAGGTGGCCGTCCCCATCGACGACCCGTGTACCGACCCGGGCCTGCTCCGTCGCAACCATGGCGGTTCCTCCATCGCGCCCACGCTGGCGCACGCCTCGCCCCCGCTCAGTGGGCCGCTTCGGGGCGCGGGGAATCCAGCCCACTGAGCGGCGCGTCCACCCTTGTTTGGCGCGAATGGTACGCCCGGCCCGGAGGGGTGTCAAGGTAAGCTCCCCTGGGCCGGGCGAGGGGGACGCACTAGCGGGGTAGCGGTGCGTCCAGCACGACATCCACGAGATAGGGGCCGTCGTGGGCGAGCGCCTCGCGCAGCGCCGGGCCCAGCTCGGCCGGCTGCTCGACGCGCCGCGCCGGCACCCCCATCGCCTCGGCCAGTCGGTCGAAGCGCAGCGGCGGGTCGGTGAGGTCCATGCCGATGAATTTGCGGCCCTGCGCGGCGGGGCCCAGGTACTCCAGCATGTTCAGCTTCAGGATGCGATAGCTGGCGTTGCTGAGCATGACGTAGGTGACGGGGATGCGGTGGTGGGCAGCGGTCCATAGCGCGGTGATGCTGTACATGGCGGCCCCGTCTGAGCACACGCCGACCACCTTGCGGTCGGGCCGTGCGAGCTGGGCGCCCAGCGCCCCCGGCAGTCCGGGCCCGATGCCTCCGCCGCGTCCGTTGAGGACCTGCTCGGGGCGCGTGGGCTGGAGGGCGGCCCAGAGGTGCGCCTGGTTAGTGATGGCTTCGGCGAACACCAGGGCGTGGGCGGGCAGCGCCGCCTTGATCTCGTGCATCAGCCGCGGCGCGGTGATGGGGACCTGGTCCCAGCCCTCGCGGGCGCGCGCCCAGTAGCGCTCGCGGGCCGCCGCCGTGCGCGCCGCGGTGGCCGCCGCGCGGTCGACCGCGGCCTGCCGCTGCGCCGGGCTCTGGCGCGCGCGCACGAGCTCGGCCAGTTCCTGCAGCGCCGCCCGGGGATCGGCCAGCAGCGCCACGTCGGCCGGCAGGTTCTTGTTCAGCTCCCACGCCACTAGGTCGATCTGGATCAGCCGCGTGCCCGGCGCCAGCACGGGCTCGGGCTGGGGGAAGATGATCTGGAACAGCGGCGCGCCCACGCATAGCAACGCGTCGCAGTCGGCCAGCGCCTCGCGCAGCGGGCGCGGGGTGCCGGTGAACGGGATCATGCCGAGGTAGAGGGGGTGCGTGTACGGCACGTTGAACTCAGAGGCGTAGTTCTCGAAGAGCGGCGCGCCGAGCAGCTCGGCCAGGGCGACGAGCTCCTCCTGCGCGCCGCTCAGCGCCACCCGGTCACCCGCCAGGATCATCGGATGCTGGGCCGCCAGTAGCAGCTCAGCCGCCTCGGCCAGCCCCGCAGGGTCGGGCCGCACGCGCCAATCGGTGTAGCGGGTGGGCTGGATCGTCACCTCGGCCTCGGCGTCGAGCACATCCATCGGCAGGGCGAGGAACACCGGTCCCTGCGGCGGCTCGGCCGCGACCTTGAAGGCGCGCCGTAGCGCCTGCGGCACGTCGTGGGCGTGCTCGACCTGGTAGGCCCATTTGCAGAGCGGGCGCGCCATCTCGACCAGCGGCCCGCTGAGGTGCGGCTCCTGGAACAGCGCGCGGCTCTCCGACTGCCCGGCATAGATCACCAGCGGCGATTGGCCCACCCGCGCGTTGTGGATCATGCCCAGGCCGTTGCCCAGCCCCGGCGCGATGTGCAGCTCGACGAACGCCGGCCGGCGGGTGAGGCGCGCGTAGGCGTCGGCCATCGATACCGCCACGCCCTCGTGGAGGGCGAGCACGAACTCGACCTGGGGATACTCCTGCAGGAGGTCCATGAAGCCCTGCTCGGTGGTACCCGGGTTGCCAAACACGTGGCGCACGCCGTCGGCCACCAGCTGCTCCAGCAGCGCGCGCTTGCCAGTCAGGCGAGGCATGGTACGCTCCTCTGCGGGCCTTTGCGCCGTGCCCGAGGTGTTTGCCAGAAGCGTACAGGTATGGCCCGCGCATCGCCACCGGGGCCATCCCGATCGCGATCGGACAAGGCGGTGGCCACCAGGGCCCGCGAGCTACACAAAGGCTAGGAGCCGAGAGGGCACGATGGGTTGGCTGCGGTTTCCCGACGGCGAGCTTGGGCGCTGGGCATGCCTCGGTACGGTCACTGACCGCAGCGTGCGCGTGTGGCTACGCGATCCCACATGTGCGCCGCACGAGGCGCGGCTATGGGTACAGGGTACCATCGCGGCGACGGCCACGCTGACCCCGTCGCCGACCCATGATGGGATCGCCGCCGCCGATGTGGTGCTGCCCACGCCAGCCCCCGGGGCGGCTGTTACCGTGGAAGTGGCCGGCCACCAGCGGATCGCGGCACTGGCGCCGGCCGCGGGCGACCGTGCTGCCGTCCGGTTCGCCCTCGGAAGCTGCCATCTCCCCTTCGTGCGCCGGCCGCAGGGGCTCGTCGTGCACGCGGGGGTGGGGATCTATCCGGCGATGGCGCGCGTGCTGCGCGCGCGTGGGGTGCAGTTCCTGTTGCTGCTTGGGGACCAGGTGTACAGCGACGGGCTGCGCCAGGTGCAGCCGCGCCGTGTCCTGCGGCGCAGGCTGGCGGCGGGGATGCCGCTGCCCCCGCTCGCGGCGGTCCAGGCCTGGTATCGCCGGCTCTACCGGGGGTTCTTCGCCCAGCAGGGGTTCCGGGCCCTGCTGGAGGGCTGGCCGAGCTACCTGATGTGGGACGACCACGACATCCTCGACGGCTGGGGCTCGCTGCTGCACGTCGGGCCGGCCGAGCAACACCTCTACGCGGCGGCGTGCGCTGCGTACCTGGAGTACCAGCACCTGCACAATCCCGGGGCGAGCCTCGCGGACGCGCCCCCGTTCGACTATCACTTCTGGCGTGGCGATGTCGGCTTCTACGTCCTGGACGTGCGCGGGGCGCGCGACTACCGGGCGGGGGTGCTCCTGGGCGAGGCGCAATGGCGGCGCTTCGAGGCGTTCCTCGAGGAGGCCACGGCGCGCGGGGTCCCGACGGTGTTCGTGGGTACGTCGATCCCGGTGTTCCACTTCCCGCCGGTCCTGATCCGGCTGCTGGAACACATGGAAAGGCCGCCGGGTTCGGACGGGCGAGACCGTTGGAGCTCGACCCGTTTCCGTAGCGAGCGTGACCGGCTGTGTGAGCAGCTACTCGCTTGGCAGGCGGCCCGCCCCGACCGGCAGGTGTTCCTGCTGTCGGGCGACGTCCATGCGGGCGCCGCGTTCTGGGTCTGGCGTCCTGGGGTGCGGGGCGGTCTGCACCAATGGACGAGCAGCGCGTTGACCACGCCGAGTACGATCGGGCATCACCTCGCCAACTGGCTCGGCACCGCCGCCGTCAACGTCGGTGAAGATCGCTATCGGGCACGCTGCCGTCGCCGCGAGCTGCGCAACAACTTCGCAGTGGTGGAGGTGCAGCCGCTGGAGCGGGGCGGCCACCGGGTGACGTTCGCGCTGTATGGTTACGATCCCGACCGTGGCCTGCTCCGCGCGCACCCGCCGCTGCACGCCCAGCCGCGCTAGCGGAGCACCGTGGTGGCCGACAAGGGCTGGGGCGCCGCGTGGTAGCGGGCGTACCAGTCGTCGATCCGCTGCGCGCAGGCGGCCCACATGGCGTCGAGGGACAGCGGCGCGATGTCGCCCGCGGCGATCGCTTGCAGGCGCTCCTCGCTCAGCACCCCCCCGAACTGCTCGTTGCGCATGCGCAGCCGCAGCAGGGACATCTCGGCGATGATCTCGCGGGCCCGCACCACATCGCCGTCGGAGTGGACCAGCTTGTACAGCTCGTCGCGGCCCTCGCTCGCCCCGTGCTCGAGCTCGTCGTGCAGGATGATGCGCGCGGCCTCCGCTAGCAAGGTCTCGTAGTCGCTGCCACGTACTTGCAGCAGGCCATAGAACAGGGCGCCGCCCCCGCCGCGCGTGAACAGCGCCGCGGCCAATTCGAGCGGGGTGCCCTGCGCCCGCAGCGCGGCCCAGCGCGCGTGCTCGGCCCGCGACAAGGCATACCAGTCGGCGGTCTTGATCTCGGCGCGCAGCGGCTGCCAGCGCACCGGCTCGCCGGTGAGCCCCTCGTAGAGGTAGGCGAGCATCGCGTAATGGCCGACCTCCTGGTAGTCCTCGGTCAGCCGGTGCACCAGCTCTTCGCGGGGCAGCGCCTGCTCGACCTCCTGCACCATCCGGTTGAGCAGGCCACTGGCGATCTCCTCCAGGTTGCGGGCCTCGCGGGCCACCTGGAAGCGGAGCCAGTGGCGGTGCTGCGCCAGCGGCCGGGGCTGGGCGAAGAACGTGGTGGCCACCTCGGCTTCCCCCGCCCGGAAGCGGGCCACCAGCGCTTCCAGATCCGCGACGCCCGGATGGACCGTCGTCTGCATGCGTCTCCTCCTCCAAACCGCCGGGCACGCTCGGGCTCGACCGCGGTCCGCGGCGGCCCTTTTATAGCACGTGGCTCCGATAGCATCGTATGCGGCGCGTGGGGTACAACAAGCCGAAGCATACCGAAACCGGCATGCCCCAGGTTTTTCGCGGGGGCTCTAGGGGCGGGGAGCGCGCCGGTTGCGCCCCTAGCGGAGCGGCGACACACCCAGCAGGAGGGGACACGATGGCGTGGCAGGTGCGGGGAGGGATCGACGCCGGGCAGGGGGCGCGGCGAGTCAGTCGCCGGCGTTTCCTCGGCGCGACGGGGGCGGCGCTGGGTGCGGCGGCGCTGCTCGGCAGCGCACCGCTGGCAGCACGGCCGGCGCGGGCCCAGGCCCGCCTGCGCATCGGCTACCTGCCGCTGATCTCGGTCGGGCCGCTGTTCGTGGCGCACGACCGCGGGTACCTGCGCGACGTGGGCCTCGAGGTCGAGATGGTGCGCTTCGCCTCGGGGGCGGAGATGGTGCCCGCGCTCGGCACGGGCGAGCTGAGCGCGGGCTATGGCGTGATCAGCCCCGGGCTGTACAATGCCTGGGCGCGCGGCGTGCGCACCACGATCATCGCCGACGGCTCGCGGATGGTGCCCGGCTACGGCTATGTGATGGCCGTCGTGCGCAGCGATCTCGCGGACCAGATCCGCACGCCAGCGGACCTGCGCGGCCGTCGGGTGGGCATGTCGGTGGTGGGCAGCGCCGTGGACTACGTGATGCGGAACGTGCTCGCGCAGGGCGGCCTCACCGAGGGCGACGTCGATGCGGTCCGGTTGTCGTCGGCCGATGTGAATGCCGGGCTCGCGGGCGGCAGCATCGACGCCGCGGGGGTAGCGGAGCCGTTCGGCGCGCTGGCCGAACAGAACCACATCGCTCGCAAGTGGTTGCTGGGCGACCAGATCGTCCCGGGGATGCAGGTGGCCGGTATGCTCGCCTCCGAGCAAGTGCTGCGCGACCGACCGCAGGTCGTGGCCCTAGTGACGGCCTGGCTGCGCGGCGTGCGCGACTTCCTCCCGGGCCAGAGCAGCGATCCAGAGATTCTCGACATCTTGCAGCGCTGGACCGGGGTCGCGCCCGACGTACTGCGCGTCTGCACGCCCACGTACCTCGATCCGAACGGTGCCGTGGACGTGGCCAACTTGCAAGAGCAACTCACCTTCTGGCAGCAGCAGGGCGTGGTGGGCGCGACGCTGAACGTGGCGGAGCGCGTCGATATGAGCTTCGCCGAGGCGGCGGTGCAGACGCTCGGCCGCGCCTAGGGTCGGCGGCCACCTCATGGGCCTTCACCGCCCGCCCTGTGGCCGCCTTCACCCCGCGCCGCAGGATTTCGGAACGCGGCCCTTTGGGAGAGGGGCGAGGAAGCGCTCAACGCTGCGGCCGACCGCTAGCTGGCGAGCGGCTTCAGGCCGTCGGGCGCGACGACGAAGGTATCGCCGTACAGGGCGCCGCCATCGGCGGGTGACAAGGTCACCAGCGCGACGATGTCGCCCACCCCCAGCCGGTCGCTTTCGTCGAGGGCGACGAACGGCGCCGCCGTGCCCGCGCGGTAGGCGAACAGCGCGCCGCCGTGCGCCGCCCGCGCCGCGGCAGCCGCCTCCGCGATGATGCTGCCGGGGGTGCAGAGGTGATGCAGGCGCTCGCTTCCGGCCCGCTGATCGGCCGCGGGCAGCCCTAGCGTGCGCGCTACCAGCGCCCAGTGGCCCTTGTACTCGACCTCGCACAGCACGTTGGCGGCCCGCGCCAGCGGTACCGCACCGCTGCGCCCAGCGTCTCCGATCGCTGCCGCGTCCCCGGGCAGGGCGGTGGGCACGCCGGGCCAGCGCCCGAGCGGCCCCACCAGCACCCGCGTGTCGGTCGCGCCCGCCAGACGCAGCGCGAGGTCGAGCTGGCCGGCGAGCTGCTGCGCGCTGCGGCCGTCCACCGTGTCGCCCAGCGACCGTAGGCCATGCTCGGCGAGCTCCCGCGCCCGAGCGCGCAGGCGTCGCTCCGCAGGGTCAGTTGCCAGAGTGAGCGAGGCCGCCAGCGCCGGCCAGTCCGCGAAGGCGATGTCCGGGGCCGCGCGCTCTAGCTCAGCCAGCAGGCGGTAGGGGAAGCTGCCCCGCTCGGCGAGCCCGATCCGCCGCGCCCCGCGCTCGGCCAGCAGGCGCGCGGCCTCGGCCGCCGGCTGCCGGCAGGCGCGCACATCCTCCAACGCCGAGCTGCCCTTGATCCAGGGGACCACGCGGTTGGACAGCGCGACCAACAGCGTCGGCGCGCCCTCGCGCGGCAGCACCAGCACGCCCTCGTTCCAGTACGGCAGGAAGTGCGTCAGGTAGCGCGCGAGCTGCGGCGCCGCCACGTTGGTGTACACCAGCGCCGCGTCGAGCCCGTCCGCCGCGAGCAGCGCCTGCGCGTGCGCCACGCGCGCCGCCAGCGTCTCGCGCGGCAACTCCCGTGGGTCCCACTCGATCAGCCCGCGCTTCATCCGTCCTCCCCGGCCTCGAACAGGATGCGCGCGGTATGCGTAAGCCGCTCCGCGCCACTGTCGGTGATCAGCAGCGTGTCACCGAACACCATATAGCCCGCCAGGGGCAGGTAGGTGTTCGGGTGGGGGATGACCACCATGCCCGGCCGCAGCGGGAAATCGACGTCTTCCCAGAGCAGCGGCTCCTCGTCGAAGTGCAGCCCCAGGCCGTGGCCGCGCACCCGCGTGTAGCGTGCGGTGCAGTACTCCCCGAACCCCTCCTCGCGGAACACGGCGTTCTGGGCGCGCGCCAGGTCGGCGGCGGTGGCGCCAGGGCGGGCGGCGGCCAGGGCGGCGTCGGCCGCGCGCAGGAAGATGGCGAACGCGCGGCGCTGTTCGGCGCTGGGCGGGCCCACGGTGAGGGTGCGGCAGAGCTGCGCGTAGTAGCCGTCCACCTGCGGGGTGAACTCGGTGAGCACGTTGTCCCCGGGCGCCAGTCGGCGCGACGAGGGCGGCGTCATGCCGTACACATCGGTGGTGCCCGACGCGATGAGCATGAAGTTGTCCTCGGCGCCCAGCTCGCGTACCACGCCCTCGCAGCGCGCGGTGATCTTGTACTGCGGCACGCCCGGCCGGCAGGCGCGCACGAACGTCTTCCAGCCCTCGTCAGCGATGGCGGCAGCGCGGCGGATGGCGGCCAGCTCGGCCACATCTTTCACGTACCGCAACTCCATCACGGCGCGCGACGCGGGCACCAGCTCGACCGGGCCGAGGTGCTCACGCAAGGTGTCGTATAGCGCCGCCTCCAGGACCTCGCCCCCGGCCAGCCCGAGCCGGGGACCGAGTTCCAGCGCGCGCACCCGCGCGGCGACCCGCTGGGCGACCGCCGTGGGCGTGCGCGCGCCGTGGACCTGCTGCACCGTCTCGGCCGCGGGTTGCGTGTCCCACGGCGCCTCCACGAACAGCTCCCCGCCCTCGGGTGTCAGCAGGCAGAAGCCGTACGGCGACGGTGTCGGCGCGGGATGCGCGTAGCGCAGGAAGTCCTTGCGGTAGCCGTTGCCGTAGCACAGCAGTCCGTCGAGCCGCTCGGCGGCCATCATGGCCCGCAGACGTGCTAGGCGCTCGGCGTAGCGTCCCTCGCTGCCCATCGCTTCCCTCCACGCGGCCCAGCGCCGCTCAGCTGGGCGTCTGCCCCTCGCCGTCGCCCACGTACGAGCGCCGGTACTGACCGATGGTCTTGCCGCGGAGCTGGTAGAGGTACTGGATCGCCTGCTCGTTGGTCATGTAGCGGCTCATGTCGTAGCGGTCGTAGTGGACCAGCTCCTCCAGCGGCCGCCGCACGCCGCGCATCGGCTCCACCGCCGGATACCCGATGGGGATGATCAGGTACAGCGTCAGCAGGTCGGGCACGCCGAGGATACGCTTGAACGGCTCCTGGATATGGATGGTCACCCACTGCGTGCCGAGGCCCAGCGACGCGGCGGCCAGGTGGATCAGCGTGCAGGTGTTCGCCAGCCCGTCGGTGAGGTGCGACTGCTCGCGGCCGAAGGTGTGCGCCCCTTGCACGGTGCCCCACTGGCGGCGGCCGTCGCCGAGCACCACGATCAGCGCCGGCGCCTCGGACCAGCCCTTGCGCGTGCGCTGTCGCTGGACCGCCTCATCGGCTGTCATTTGGAACGAGGGGTGGCGCAGCTCCGGCACCCGCTGCTGCTCCATCCAGTAGATGAAGTCGTTGTTCTCCTCGACGTAAGTGCGGAATAGCGCCCGCTTGATCTCGGGGTCCTTGACCACGATGTACTCCCACGGCTGGGAGTTGGCGCCCGACTGGGCCCAGCGGGCGACCTCCAGCACGCGGGTGATGTACTCGTCGGGAATCGGATCGGGCTTGAGCTGGCGCACGCTGGCGCGGCGCTGCACCAGGTCGAGCAGCAGGTCGTAGTCCGGCGTGGTCGTGATACTCGCGGTCATCGTGCCCTCCTCGTCCGCCTACACGGCAGCGGGCGGCCCTGGTGCGCGGCACACCAGGGCCGCTAGCTCCTCCAGGTCGTCCAAGCGGTCCAACGTGCGCGCCAGCACCACCAGCCGCTCAGCGGCAGCATCGCCCAACCGCGGCGCGGCGAGCGCCAGCGCCTTGCTCTCGACCTCGGCAGCGCTCAGCGGGCGCGCCGGCCCCCCGCGCGGCACGCGCACCTCGTGCTCCCAGACGCCGCCGGCAGTGTGCAGCGCCAGCGTGGCGGCGAGCGGCGGCAGCGCCGCCGGGGCCACCTCCACCCGCGCGGCCAGGGCGGCCACCTCCGGGCGCGCCAGGGCGGCGGGTGCCAAGTCCTCGGGGAGGACCCGGCCGCGAGCCAGCGCCGCGGCGAGCACCCATTGGGCGCTGCCCGCCGGGGCGCACCGCCCTTCTGTCCCCGGACGGTCGAGAAACTGGGCTGCGGGCGGCAGGCGCACGACGACGCGCTGGAGTAGGGCGGGCCGACCCGTGGCGCGCCAGGCGAGTGCCGCCTCCACAGCGCCGTGGAGCTGCCGCGCGCAGGCGTACGGCTTGATCGTCGTCTGCTCGATGATCGACGGTAGAGCGTCGTCCAGTAGTCGCGCCGGGTCCCACTCCACGCCCAGCGCCGCGCCAAGCTCGCGCGGCCCACCGAACAGGCTGCGCGGGCCCGCGACCCCGGCGGCGGCCGCCTCGGCCGCCAGCAGCCCGGCGCGCGCCAGCTGGCCGTACAGCAAGTTCCGCCCCGCTATACCGTCGGCGCCGCCCGCCAGACCGCCGCTGTGCTGGGCAGCCAGCGCCAGGGCGTCGGCCAGGGCTGCGGGCGCCAGCCCCAGCAGGCGGCCGGCCGCGGCGGCCACGCCGAACGCCGCGCCCACGGCCGTCGGCCACAGCCCGCGGCCGAGCAGCGCCCCGGCGCCCAGCGCCAGCCCGAGGCGCCCCATCGCCTCGTAGCCGGCGACCACTGCCGTCAGCAGCGCCGCACCATTCACCCGCCGTGCCCGGCCCAGCGCCAGCGTCGCTGGCACGACCGCCCCACCGATGCACAGCAGCGCGGGGTCGAACAGGTCATCTGCCTCGTGGCAGTGGGCCAGCGCGGCGCCCACCAGCGTCTCGCCGTCCGGCCCGGGTGGGGCGAGCGTCGCCAGGATGCGGTGCCAGGGCGAGTCGAGCGCCGCCGCCCAGGCCGCGAGGGTGTCCAGGACGTGGAGCCGCGCGGCGTCGCGGGCACTCGGGGGCAACGCGGCGGCGTCGAGCGTCGTGAGCTGCTCGGCCAGGGCCTCCAAGGGGCTCATGGCGTGTCCCGGGCAGTGGGCGGCGGGCCATCGGGCTCGGCCGTCACGTAGCCGCGCAGTCGGTCGCGGGCGCGCAGGCTCGGGTCGCGGCGTGCAGGGGCGCCCCAGCCGCCGCCGCCGCCCGTGAGGATGGTGATCACGTCGCCCTCCGCCAGCGGCAGGCGGCTGATGGTATGCGCGTACTCCTCGCGTCGCCCGTCGGCGCGCTCGACGATGTTGCAGGGTGGGGCGCCCGGCTGGCCGCCGTGCAGGCCCCAGGGCGCGCACTGCGCCCGCTCGATGCTGCGGTTCACCGCCAGGTCCTGCAGCGCGCGCACGCGCAGCTCGACGCCGAGCCCGCCCCGATACTGGCCGTCGCCGCCGCTATCGGGCCGCAGGGCCAGCCGCTCGACCAGCAGCGGGTAGTACGCCTCCTGCAGCTCGACGGGCACGTTGCGCACGTCGCCCTGGCAGATGGAGACCGTGGCACTGGGGCCGTCCTCGTGGGGCCGGCCGCCCCAGCCGCCGCCCGTGATGCCCATGGCGATGAACGGCCGACCGCGCGCCCGGTCGAAGCCATGGAACGTGTAGCCGCCCATGTCGGCCTTGTGGCCGGCGGGGATCAGGTGTGGCAGCGCCGGCGCCAGCGCGCGCAGGAGGGTGTCCACCACCGTGGGCAGCGACAGGCTCCAGTTGCCCACTGGCGCGGGCGGCTGCGCGCTGAGCATCGTGCCGGGCGGCAGGATCACGCGCAGCGGGCGGAACGCGC
Organism: Chloroflexota bacterium; assembly: GCA_019686175.1. Taxonomy (GTDB): domain Bacteria; phylum Chloroflexota; class UBA6077; order UBA6077; family JAJPHF01; genus JADGHJ01. The sequence goes on from JADGHJ010000024.1 coordinate 26,992, forward strand.
CCTCGTTGACGGGCAGCTCCGGCAGCGTCACCGCCTTGAACGCCACGCGCGCCGCCGCCACGCCGCCCGACTCGCCCGCGTTGAGCGAGCCGCGCAGCTGCGGCGGCAAGCCCGAGAGATCGACGGTGAAACTGTCGCCCTCGACCACCACGCGCACGCGGATGGGGATCGGCCCGGCCTCGGGGTGGAATGGGTCGGGGTCCAGGAAGCTCTCGGCGCAGTACTCGCCGTCGGGGATGGCACGCACGGCCTGGCGGGCCAGCGTCTCGGCCTGGTCCCAGATCTGGCGCACGCAGGCGGCGATGGTGGATGCGCCGTAGCGATCGTACAGCTCGGCCAGGCGGCGCTCGCCCACTCGGCAGGCGGCGATCTGCGCCCGCAGGTCGCCCAGCGCTGCGTGCGGCAGCCGCACGTTGTCGGCGATGATGCGCTCGATGCTGTCGTTCAGCCGCCCAGCCTCGTACAGCTTCACCGAGCGCAGCTGGAGGCCCTCGGCGTAGATCTCCGTGGTGCCGCCCGGCCCGAAGCCGACCCGCGCGCCGCCGATGTCCACCCAGTGGGCGCGCACCGCCGGGAAGGCCACCAGCGCGCCGTCGTGGAAGAACGGCGTGTACACCACCACGTTGTTCAGGTGCTGCCCGCAGATGTACGGATAGTTCATCAGCACCACGTCGCCGGGGGCGAAGCGGTCGGGGCCGAACGTCTGCACGCCGTCGACGATGGCGGCACCGAGGTCGGCGAGGAAGATGGGCAAACCGCCGGTGTTCTGGGCCACGATCTGGCCCTCGGGGTCGAGCAGGCCCACGCAGAAGTCGTGGACCTCGTAGATCATCATGTTGTAGGCCGTGCGGCTGAGCACCGTGGCCATCTCGTCGGCGCAGGCGATCAGCGCGCTGCGCACGACCTCCAGCGTGATCGGATCGACTGCCTCGTTCACATCGCTTTCCCTCGCGGCGCCACATGCACCAGCAGGTGTCCGGGCGGGGTAACCTCCGCCCAGTCGCCGGGCCAGAGCAGCGTGGCCGTGCCATACTCCTGGATCAGCGCCGGCCCGGCGACGCGCGCCCCAACCGGCAGCCGCGCGCGCTCGTACACGCCGCTGGGCACCGGGCCATCGGCCGCGTCGAATACGATGGCTTGTGTTCCCCGTCGCGCCA
>JADGHJ010000230.1 GCA_019686175.1 Chloroflexota bacterium
GTGAGGGGGGAGTGCGCCGCGCCGCAGCAGTCAGGCGAGGTCAGATACGAGCCTCGTGCGGGTCGGAGGATCGATACGGTGCTGCTACTCGTGGGGCTCGTGCTTGTGGGGGGTGTCGCAGTGGCGTTCGCCTGGCGCGCCGGCGTGCTGACCGACGCGCGTACACTCCCACGGGACCGGGCAGCGGGGAGTGCGCTCCTGTTGGTCGCGCTCGGCATCGGCTACATCCAGGTGCTGGTGGCCAATCCGAGCGACAACGCCTACCTGTGGCTCTGGCTATACGGGGTGGTACTGATGGCGAGTGCCCTGCCGTTCGCTCTGGCTGCGGGGCTTCCTTGGCCTCAGTTGCGGGGCCGGCTGGCCCAGCTCAGCGTGGGGCTGCTGTGGGCCGTAGGAGTGCCCGGCGTCGCGCTGCTGCTCGCCGGTGCGCCGCTCTATCTGACGAGCAGCCGAGCTGTGCCGCACGGGCTGCTCGATCCTCGTGTGGCCATCAGCCACATCCTGGGCGGTCTCGCGTTGGGGGCGACGGTGTGGCTCGTCGGCTACCATTGGCCACACCGGCCGCGATCGGAAGCGGCCGCGACTGCCCACCCCACCGGCAGTTGAGGCGGGAACCCGGCCTTTGACGATCGCTACACCGACCCATCCCAGCGCCCCTACAGCCATTGGCGGGCTGGTGGAGCCGTCGCCCTCAAGGGCGGGCCCACCGTGCCCGGTCACCCCAACCGTGCCGAACGTTGCTCTAGCTCTCCGCTGACGGCTGCGCATTGCCTGGCGTCGTGTGCACGCCCCAGCGCGTGCGCCACGGGAACGGGCGCGGGTAGAGCAGGAAACCGCGCAGCCACGGCCGGTTCAGGAGCCAGCCGAAGGCGAGCAACGACAAACCGTGAGCCGCACCGACTAGTGGTGTGGCGCCGGGCGGCCCGCCGCGATAGATATCCACGAAGTCGCCCCAGCCGCCCACCAGCGACCAGGCGGGGTAGAGGATCAGGACCAGCGCTAGGTCGGTCAGGGCCGCGATGGCCACTGCCAGCGCCGCTGCTGGCGGCAGGGGCGCCAGCAGGGCAACGACCAGTAGGGCCCAGCCAAGTACCCAGCTCGTCAGGGGGCCCGCCAGGGCGGTCCAGAACGCCTCGTCGCGAGTGAACGGGTGCTGCGCCGTGACGTAGCCCCAGTAGAGGAAGAAGTGGATCTGCGGGTCAGCGGCTCCGAAGTGGCGCATCGCCAGGGCATGGCCCCACTCGTGGAGCCAGACCAGCGGCGGGGTCAGCAGTAGGAAACCGCTGCGCTCGGCGAGCGTGCGGTCGCGGACGGTCCAGCGGGCGTCGAATAGGGCGCGCCAGTCGCGGATCACGTGCCAGAGGGTAACGGCCGCAGCCACCGTGTAGATCGCGGCGACGGCGAAGAAGACGGCGACGGGCGACATGGGCACCTCGGCCAGGCTCAGGTCTCGACGGGCAAGCGGTAGAAGGCGCGGTTCCAATACACGAGCGCGGTCGACGCCGCTCCCGTGCCGGCCGCCTCGACCTGGCCCACGAAAATCACGTGGTCACCGCCGGGATGCTCGCCCACGAGGGTGCAGTCGAGCCAGGCCAGGCTGTCCCGCAACAGGGGCGCGCCACTGCGGGCGACGAAGTACGGCACACCGTCGAAGCGCCGGTTCACGAGCGGCCCGCGGCCCGCGAAGCGGTCGGCCAGGAGCTGCTGTCGGCCCCCGAGCACGCTCACACCGAACCCCCCGCTCGCCGCGATCAGGTCGGCACTCTGAGCCAAGCGATCGATGCACACCAGCACGAGCGGCGGTTGCAGGGAGAGCGCGCAGAAGCTGCTCACGGTGAGCCCATGCAGGCCCTCGGCGCCCCGCGTGGTGACCACCGCGACGCCACTGGCGAAGCGCGCCACCGCATCACGGAAGCGGTCCGCATCGACGGCCATTGGTCGCTCCCTGGCTCGCAATCGTCTCGCCCATGGGGCGCAGGGATAGCGTACACTGCCGGCGAGCCGGGCTTCTGGCTCATAACCTGGGGGTGACAGAGAGCGTGAGCGGGGTAGCGATGCGGCAGGTGTTGCGCATCTGGTGGTTTCTCGGCCCGGCGCTCACCGCCGCGCTGCTGGCCGCCTCGCAACTCCAGCCGAACCCGCTCCCCTGGTGGGTCGGCCCAGTGTTCGCGGTGCTGGTGCTGGCGAGCCTCGTCTTGGGCTGGTGGCTGGACCGCTCCGGCTCATAGGAGCGCGCGGCCGCCCGCACGCCGTAAGCACTCCTCTCCGCTCCCGCGGCGAGGGAGAGAGATCTGGAGGTCGCCATTGCCCCGGCCCGCTTCGCCGAGGGAAGCCGCGCCCACGGGGAGGCGCTGCCGTGCGCTGGAGCAGCTCTTGGAGCGGGGGGCGCCGATCGCCGCCGTAAACGGCGGGCACCCTTGAGGGTGGCGACTCAATCAGCCTGTCAGTGGCTGTAGGGCCCATCGGCCTCGCGCTCGGCCACACCGGCCTCCTCGAAGGTCGCCATCTCACTGTGCAGCCGCACGGCTGCTTCCAGCAGGGTGAGGGCGAGCGCGCCGCCGGTCCCCTCACCCAGACGCAGATCGAGGTCCAGCAACGGGACGAGGCCGAGCGCGGCGAGCGCGGCGCGCTGGCCCGGCTCGACCGAGGCGTGGCCCGCTACCAGGTAGCCGCGCGCCGCCGGGCAGAGGCGCACTGCCAGTAACGCCGCAGCGGTGGCGGCCAGACCGTCGACAACCACCAGCGCGCGGCGTGCCGCAGCGGCCAGGGCCACGCCAGCGAGCGCGCCGTGCTCGAAGCCACCTACTTTCGCCAGCACGTCGAGGGGATCGGCTGGGTCGGGCTGGTTTACCCTCAAGGCCTGCTCGACCACCGCCTGCTTGCGCGCCAGGCCCGTGTCGTCGAGGCCCGTGCCGCGGCCGACAACGGTGCGGGCCGGGAGACCGCACAGCGCGGCGATGATGGCCGCGCCAGCGGTGGTGTTGGCGATGCCCATGTCGCCGAGCACCACGGCGTCGAGCCCGCGTGCGCCCTCCTCGAAGACCACGTTCACGCCCACGTCGAGCGCCGCTTCTGCCTGGGCGCGCGTCATGGCCGGCCCCCGCGCCAGGTTCGCCGTGCCAGCGCCGAGGGGGCGCCGCCGCAGGCGCGGGGTGTCGGGCACCGGTCCGGCGACGCCGACGTCGACCACCACCAGGCGCGCGCCCGTCTGGCGAGCCAGGACATTGATCGCCGCGCCGCCCGCCGCGAAGTTGGCGACCATCTGGGCGGTGACCGCCTGCGGGTAGGCGCTGACCCCTTCGGCGGCCACGCCGTGGTCGGCCGCCATGACCACGATGACACGGTGGTCGAGCCGGGGGAGCGCGCGGGCTTGCACGCCGGCGGCCTGGATGGCCAGCGCCTCGAGGCGGCCAAGGCTGCCCGCGGGCTTGGTGAGCCGCTCTTGGCGCGCACGGGCCGCCGCCTGGGCCGCGGCGTCGAGCGGCCCGATTGCGGCGCACGCGGCGCGCCAGTGGTGCAGCGCGGGCGTGTTCATGGGGACTCCCTAGATGTTCGAGCGCCCCTGCGCGCCGTCGACCGGCACGCAGGCGCCCGTTACCAGGCTGGCGCGCGGCGAGGCCAGGAAGGCCACCACGTGGGCGACCTCCTCGGGCCGGCCGAAGCGGCCGAGCGGCATCTCGCGACGGACAAACTCAGCGATGCCGGCCGGGTCGGCCTGCTGGCGGCGCCACCACGAGCCGCCCTCGAACAGGATGGACCCGGGAGCCACGCTGTTCACCCGGATGCCCAGCGGCGCCAGCTCGCGCGCCAGGTTCTTGGAGAGGCTGATCAGCGCAGCCTTGGTGGCGTTGTAGGTGATCAACCCGCCCGCCTCGCGGCCCCAGATCGAGGCGACCATGACGATCGCGCCGGCGTCGCTAGTCCGCAGGTACGGAATGGCGTGACGCGAGGCGCGCACCGCCGCGCGCAGGTTGAGGTCGAGCGCGGCTTCCCAGTCGGCGTCGCTAGTGTCGACGAAGGCGCCCCCGCGGCTGCCGCCGACGTTGTTCACGAGGATGTCGAGCCGGCCCCAGCGGGCCGCGGCGGTGTGGACGAGCCGCTCGACCGCAGCGGCGTCAGTAACGTCGGCGGGCACGGCGAGCGCCTCAGCCCCGAGCGCCGCGACCGCCCCGGCCGCTGCCTCTAGCGGCCCGGGCGTGCGCGCCGTCAGGACTACCCGACAGCCCTCGGCGCCCAGCGCCAGGGCGATCGCTCGGCCCAGCCCGCGGCTGGCCCCGGTGACGAGGGCGACGCGCCCCGCCAAGCCGAGATCCATGCGCCTCCTCGGTTCGCCGAGGTCGTGGCACTGCGTTCAGGAGGGGAAAAGGGCGGAGGGGGTGGGATTCGAACCCACGGTCCCTTGCGGGACTCCCGATTTCGAGTCGGGTGCACTAGACCGGGCTATGCGACCCCTCCAACACACCGGGACGTACCCGGCGCGCTGAATTATACCAGACGGGTGCCGCGCCCTGTCGTCGCGCGACCGCCCGCGCTACAATGGCCCGGTGCCAACCGAGCGGGCGCGGCCGGCCCGCTCACCGCCGGAGACGGAACATCTTGCGCCCATCGCGCCGTACCTTCGCGACGTGGCTCCGGTTCTGCCTGGCCGGGCTGGCCGTGCTGCTCAGCGTGCCGGCCGCGCCGACCAGTGGCCAGGGAACCCGCCCCAGCATCCAGCCGCTACCCGGGATCACCGAGGGCGACGACCGCTTCGGGATCGGGAACATCTATCCGGAGGAGCACTGGGTGCGCTTAGCCCACGGGGCCGGCATGCGCTGGAACCGCTGGGAGTTTCGCTGGGCGGCCATCGAGCCGCGCCGCGGCCAACTCGACCTGGAGGGTCCCGACTACATCGTCGATTACAACCAGCGCGCTGGCTTGAAGCTGCAGGGTGTCTTGATCAGCATCCCGAAATGGGCCGAGGCGCGCACGCCCGAGGGCGGTATCGTGCCTAGCGGCCTGTACGAGCCCTGGGACTCGCCCGCGAACACCTGGGGGGTGTGGGTGCGGACCATGGCCGAGCGCTATCGTGGGCGCGTGCAGGCGTGGGAGGTCTGGAACGAGCCGGACTATCCCCGTGGGCACTTCGGGTTCTGGTTCGGCAGCAAGGCCGACTACTATCAGTTGCTCAAGGTCGCCTACCGCAACATCAAGGCGGTGGACCCTCAGGCCACGGTGCTCCTGGCGGGCCTGATGTACTGGGGCGACCCGTATTACCTCGAGCAGCTCATCGCGCTCGCCCAGGCGGATCCGGAGGCGCCGGCTCACAACTACTTCTTCGATGCGATCGCCTGGCACGTGTACAGTCGCCCGATCGACGCCTACACGCGCGTGCTGCGGTCGCGCCAGCTCCTGTACCAGACCGTGGGCCCGAAGGCGATCTGGATCAACGAGGGCAACCTGCCCGTCTGGCCCGAGTCCCGCCTGAACAACTATGGCCGCTTTCCGCTGAGCGGCACTCTGGAGGAGCAGGCAGCCTGGGTGATCCAGTGGTACGCCTACGCGCTGGCGGCCGGCGCCGACCGTGTGCTCATGTACCGCATGCACGACTCGGACGAGCCGGAGGCCTGGGGGCTCGCACGCTCCGACGGCAGCCTGCGGCCAGCATATGTGGCCTACCAGCTCGCCGCGCGCTACTTCGCCAACAGCACGCGCGTGATCCGCGCGCCACTGGGCGACGCCGAGCAGATCATTTTCCTGCAGCCCGAGCGTCGGGTGACGGTCGTATGGAACGCGACGCCACGACCGCTCGAAGTCGACGTGGGCGCCAGCGCGCCCCAGGCCCAACGCATCGCCCTCGACGGCACGACGACCACGCTCGTGCCGCAGCGCGGCGTCTATCGTCTGGCGCTGCCGCCTGCGACGGCGAACACCGGCCTGCACCCTGGCGACTACCTGCTGGGCGGCGCACCCTACTTGCTCGTGGAGGCGCGCGCGCCCGTCACTGCCCGCGTCGAGGAGGACGATTCCCGTCTCCGTTGGAGCGGGGCCTGGCGCCGCGTCGCCCTGCCCCCGGGCAGCAGCGCGGCGGCCAGCGCCGAGCCGGGCGCTAGCGTCAGCGTCGCCTTCAGTGGCCCCACGTTGACCTGGTACACCAGCCGCGGCCCCTGGGCCGGCAGCGCACGGCTGCAGTTGGACGATCGCCCGCTGGCCGAGGTGGACCTCTACAACCCGGCGCCGGTCCCGGAGGCGGCATACACCTTCACCGACCTCGGCGACGGCCCGCACCTGCTGACGCTCGCGGTTACGGGGCAGCGTGCCGCGGCGTCCCTGGGGGCCGAGGTGGCCGTCGATGCCTTCGTCGCCGAGCAGGTGGCGCCCGCGCCGCCGCTACCGCCGCTGCCCAGCCCGACGCTGTCGGCGCCCTTGGCCACGATCACGCCGCTGCCCTCGGCCACGCCCACGGCGAGCCCGATCTCCGCGCCGGGCACGCCGGCCCGGGTGCCTCCTGCGCCCACGGCCACGCCATCAACGCCCACGGCGACTCCTAGCCCGACGGCCACGGCGGTGCTGCCCCCGCTGCTGCCCACCGCGCCACCCGTGGGGCCGCTCCCCGGCTACACTATCGAGCGGGGTGTCCCACCCGTGTAC
>JADGHJ010000231.1 GCA_019686175.1 Chloroflexota bacterium
GGAGTGAAGATCGTCGCCTACAACGTCCAGATCGGCACAGGCGACCTGTCCAGCGGGTTCCTGGTGCGGAAAGACCTGCTGGACAGCGGCCGCTACCAGGGCCCGCAGGACTTCCGCGGCTTCACCGTGGCCCTGCCGGCCAATGGGGGGCTCCAGCACATGTTCCTGGAGCGCCTGGTGGGGCGCGGCGGGCTGACGCTGGCGGATGTGCAGACGGTGGTGCTGCCATTCCCCGAGACGCTGCCCGCGTTCGCCAACGGCGCGATCGACGCCGCGTTCGTGGCCGATCCGTTCGCCTCGATCGCCGAGGCGCAAGGGGTGGCAACACAGGTGGCCCCCATGGGCGACCTGTACCCGGGGATGCCGGGCAACGTACTGACCATCAGCCCGGTGTTCGCAGCGCGCGAGCCCGAGGCGGCGCGCCGCTACATCACCGCGCACCTGCGCGGCCAGCGCGACTACTACCGCGCCATCCAGCGCGACGAGGGCGGGCGCGACGAGATCATCCAGATCCTGATGAAGTACACCCCCATCCAGGACCCGCGGCTGTACACGCGGCTGCTCACCTCGCCCGTGGACCCCAATATGACGCTGGACCCGCGGCCGCTGGAGGAGATCCGCGACTACTACCTGAAGTTCGGCACGCTGCAGCAGCGGGTAGAGGTGAGCCAGGTACTGGACCGCTCGTACGCCGACTACGCGCTCCAGCGGCTCGGCCGCCTGCCCTGAGCCGCGGGCAGGCGTCAGCCGCCAAGAGCTGCCCCTGGCTGCGCCCCGGCGCTCACGGCCACGGTAGCGCCAGCCCCCCAACCGCGACGGCCCGGCGCACGGCCAGCCGCCGCAGAAACGGTTGGCGCGCCAGCTCCCCCTCGGGCGCCGTGGCGAGCTGGGCCGCTACCGCCAGCACCACGTCGCGCGTCGCCAGGTCGCCGGCCCGCTCCAGAAGCCAGGCCTGCTGGCGCAGCCGCTCGCGCAGCCATGCCCGCGCCTCGCCCGCCACGCCGAGCGCGCGGGCCGACGCCTTGCCGGACAGGCACCAGCTCTGGAAGAAGGGATGCTCGGCCAGCCGCCCGCTCGCCCGCAAGAGATCCGGCCGGTCGCCGTAGGCCGCGTCATCGAGGTGCACGCTGGCCACGGGCTCGTGCGGGGGCGGCGGATAGTGGTCGTGGAGCGCAGGCTCCCACAGCTCGAAGCTCGGTGGCAGCCGACGGCGCCCGGCCGCGCACCGCTCCAGCGCCGCCTGCAGCACGCCACGCAGCGCCGGCAGGTCGACGGCGACCAGTGGTAGCCCGCGCTCCTGCACGCTCGCCAGGCTGCTAGCCAGCAGGTCGGCAGTGGTCCGGCTCAGCCCCACCACTGCTTTCACCCCGCACTCCGCGTGCAGCAGGAAGTGCACCACCAGGCACAGGCCGTCCGGCCACTGGCGCACGACGCAGGCGAGCTGGTGGCCCGCACCGTCGATCGCACTGAGCAGCGCCTGGGTGAGCGGTGGCAGCGGCGCGCTCGCCGGTCCCGCGCCGTCGACCAGGCGCAGGCGTAGGCGCTGGGCCGCGGCGGCAGCGGCCGCCCGCATCGTGGCAGTACGCGCGCTGGCGGCCAGGCGGGCAACGGCGCCGGCAGCCCCCGGCGGCCGCAAGCGGCCGATCTCGGCCAGCGCCAGCCGTTGCGTGGCCGCATCGTCGATGAACAGCGCGGCGTGCAGGAGCCAGCCCGCCTGCACCCCGAAGTGGCCGGCGATGCGCTGCAGCACGCCCTGACGCCGCGGCGACGGCAAGGCGCACAGGTAGGCCAGCACCTCGTCCAGCAGCTCGCTGTCCGGCGGCCAGGCGGTGGTCGCTTGCGCCACCGCCTCGACGAGGGTGCGGTCGGGGTCGCGCAGCGAGGCGAGGAACGCGAGCCGCCGCCGGGCCTGACCACGCGCCGGCCAGCCGAGCCGCCGCCGTGCGCTCCACCGCACTAGATCGGCAACCGCCGGGTCCTCGGCGACCCGGCGGAGGTAGGGCGCCGCGGCGCGGCCGGCGAACCCCCCAAGCAGCTCCAGGGTCAGCAACGGTGCCCGCGTACGCCCCTCGATCAGCCGGCGAGTCAGCAGCTCTGGCAGGGCGAGCCGGTCCGGCCAGAGCTGACCCACCAGCGCACGCAAGCTGGCCAAGTCGCCGGCTAGCACCGCGCGCTCGGCCCGCTCGATCAGCGGCTCCAGCGCGCTATTCACCACCGACCGCTCGGCGGCGATCGGTATCTCCTCCGACGGCTCCCACTTCGACAACTGCCCCTCCTCCACGCGACCTCCTCTGCGGTCACTCTAGAGCGGGCCACCGGGAGCCGAGCGGGTTTGAGGGACGTTCGTAACCTGGTCGACGGAGCGCTACCGCCCTCGGCGGGGCTGGTGGAGCGGCGGCGCGAGACGGGCTCGCCGTGCACGACCGGCGGCACAGGCCTCACCAGTCCGAACGCTGCCCTAGGCCACGCGAGCGCGGGGCGCCCCGGCCAGGGCCAGCGCGGCAGCCGGGCCGAGGACCGTGGCGACGGAGAGCAGCACGAATGCCGCCGGCAGGCCGACCGCGGCGGCCAACAGCCCGCCAGCAGCCGGGCCCACGAGCTGGCCGAGATCCTGCGCCGTGTTGAACAGCCCCGACATCAGGCCGCGCGAGACGCCAGCCTCCTCGGTACGGTCCACTAGCTCGATGGCGTTGGCCACCACGGCCAGGGCCCGTGCCGTGCCCATCGCCAGGAACAAGGCCAGCAAGGGGCCGACCTGGGCCACCAGCGGCACGGCCATCAGCGTCGCGGCCTGCACGAGCAGCCCCGCCACTGTGAGCCGCTCGGCGCCGAGCCAGCCGACCACCGCGCCACTGGCCGGCCGCGCGACGATCTGGCACAGGCCGAACACGCCGCGCACGAGCCCCACGTCCCCCAGCGTGAGCCCGACGGCCAGCGCGTACAGCGGCAGATAGGCGTTCCAGAAGGAGAAATGCGTGAAGAGGCTGAAACACACCACCAGCACGGCCAACAGGCGCGGCTGCAGCACGGCGCGCCAGGCCGGCGGCCCGTCGCTGGCCACCACGGGGCTCGCGCCCACGCGCGGCGGCACCCCCAACAGGGAGAGCGCGCCCAGCGCCGCCGCCACGCCGAACGCCGGGCCGAGCCCGACCCAGTCGGCCGCGTACCCGCCTAGCACGGCGCCACCCGCGTACCCCACGGCGAACCCGGCCGTGTAGTAGCCCATGGCCCGCTGGCGCGCGCGACCGCTGGCCAGGCGCTCGCTGAACAGGGCGAGGTTGACGGTCGTGGCCACGCCGTAGGCCGCGCCGGCCAGCGCGCGCACGGCCACGAACGCCGGCAGGGGAGTCGCCAAGGGATGCAACAGGCTGGCGACGACGCTAGCCAGCAACGTGCCGAGGAGGAGCCAGCGGGCGCGGTCGGCGCCGTACAGGAGCCCACCGGGCAGCCGCGAGAGCAGCGCCGCCACGGGCTGGGCGGCCACCAGCAAGCCGATCGTGGCCAGGGGATAGCCCCACGCCGCCAGCAGCGGCGGCACCAGCGCCGTGAGCACCGCGCCCTGGGCGCTGAGGGCGATGATGACGAGGTACTGCTGCCAGGGGCCGGCCACCACCGGGCTCACCTACAGGGGACGGCGGCCCCTGGCAGGGGCGCGCGGCTCAGTCGCCGCGCCACGCCTGGCTCAAGCGCCCGAAGTCGCGCAGGATGATGTGCTGGTACAGGCCCTCGACGTACAGCCAGTACATCTCGGCCGCCTGCCGCACCACCTCGACCGCGGCATCCTGCTGCTCGGGGCGCACGCAGTAGCGCTCCACCAGCTCCAGGCCCTTGGCGCTGTGCTCGACGTCGGCCGTCTGGTGGACCGTGAAGTTGATGAGCTGCTCCTCGGTGAAGCCGTAGTGCTGGCGCAGCGTCGGCAGGACGCGACCGTAGAAGCCAGGCACCGGCCCCTCCATCCCGACCGTGATGCCGGCCAGCGCGATCTCGAACGGCGCGGTCAGCGACAGCAGGTCGCCCCAGTCGGTCAGGGCGCGGGTGGTGGGTAGCTTGCGCGCCGAAGTGAGCTGCTCGCGGGTGGCGCCGCACGCCTCGCCGAAGGTGAGCAGCATGTCGGTGTGCTTGTAGCTGCCCTCCTCCTCCATGAGGTTCTCGAGGAGGTAGTCGCGGGTGTCCTGATCAGGGCAGCGCGCGTACAGCGCGGCGATCCACCGTGGGAAGTGCATGACGAACAGCCAGTGCTGCTGCGTCCACTCGATGAGCTGCTCGCGGCTCAGCTCGCCATTGGCCCAGGCGGTGGTGAAGGGGTGCCGCTTATAGTTGGTCTGCTCCGCCGCTTCCGCCAGCCGTTCGCGCAGGGTCTTGCTCACGATCGCCATAATGTCTCTCCCCGGCTCACAGAGATGTTACCGGCGTGGGCCCAGCGGCCACCGGTCTGCCCGGCCGACGGCGCATCGTGCGGCCCGGCTGCTGTGCCGTCTTCCAGTATAGGGGCGGTTTCGGCGCGGAACAACGCTCCACCCAGAGCACCACGCGGGCGGGGAAGGGCGCACGCGGCGCCATTGCCGCGGCGCAACAGATCGCAGCTCAGCGCCCGCCCTTCTTAGAGGAGCGAGGCGTGACCAGGCGGCACCGTGAGGAGGCCGCAGGGCAGGAGACCACCGACGGCAAGCCCCGCGCACGGGGGCGAGGGTGCGCGGCTACTTGTCGCCGATCTTGAACATCTTGGTACCGCAGGTCGCGCACACCCCGCTCGTCGCCGGGCGGCCGTTCTTCATCATCTGCTGGCGGGTGTCCTTCATGGTGCGCTTCTGCTTGCATTTCATGCAGTACGCTTCCAACACAGCCCTCCTTCACGTGCGATATGGCTACGAGCCGGGCCATCGCGGCCAGCGCGCCGCGCCCGCCTCGAACGGGCCATTATACGAGCGCCCTCGCGAACGCGCCAACTCGGCAGGCGGCATGCCTGCCCGGCTCAGCCGGCTCACTACGGCCTGTGCAGGCATCGCGGGACGACTTGCAATTGGTTAGACCTCTACAGTAAGACAGCGGCAATCCAGATCGCGTAGGGCGCAGCCAGCCAGCAGCCCGAGGCTGTGTGAGGAGTGGCGAGGGGCAGCGGCCGGGCGGAGCCGAGCGGAGGGTGACCATGGCACGACATCGTCGGACGCGGCGCGAGTTCTTGCAGCTAGCGGCGGGGCTGGGAGGCGTCGTGGTGGCGAGCGCCTGCGCCTCCTCGGCGGTCCAGACGGGACGCACGGGTGGAGCCCCGCAGCCCCCGTCCAATCCCGCGAGCCCCAGCAGCAGCGCGCCCAGCGCGGGCGGCGCGCCCAGCGGCGCACCCATCAAGATCGGGGCCTCGGTGTCCATCACGGGCAGCAACGGACGCACGGGGCAGTACCAGCAGGAGGCCTACCAGCTCTGGGAGCGGCAGGTCAACGCGCGGGGCGGCCTGCTCGGGCGACCGGTGTAGTTCATCATCCGCGACGACCAGAGCGACGCCAGCACGGGCCAGCGCCTGTACGAGCAGCTCATCACCGATGACCAGGTCGACCTGATCCTCGGACCGTACAGCAGCCAGGTGACGCAAGCCGTGGCGAACGTGGCGGAGAAGTACCGCTATCCGCTGCTGTCGGCCGGCGCCTCGGCGTCGGAGATCTGGTCGCACGGCGACCGGCGCTACACCTTCGGCGTCTACTCGATCGCCGAGGTGTACTTCACGGGCGTGCTGGAGATCGCGCAGCGCGCGGGCTACCGCACGGTGGCCATCGTCAGCGAGGACACCCTGTTCCCCAAGTCCACGGCGCAGGGCGCGGCCAAGCTCGCGCGCGAGAAGGGGCTGCAGGTGGTGTTGGAGGAGCAGTACCCGGCGCGCGTGTCCGACGTCTCCTCGCTGATCCAGAAGGTCAAGGCCTCGGGTGCCGAGGTGCTGGTGGGCGGCTCGTACCTACCCGACGCGCTGCTGATCACCCGCCAGGCCAAAGATCTGGACTATTCGCCCAAGCTGCTGGCCTTCTCGGTCGGCGCCGCCATGCCCGATTTCGGCGAGGCGCTGGGCAAGGATGCCGACTACGTGTTCGGCCCCTCGATGTGGGAGCCCGAGCTGACCACCCCGGGTAACCAGGAGTTCGTCCGCGAGTACATGGCCATGCACGGCCGCGAGCCCGACTACCACTCGGCCACCGGCTACAGCGGTTGCCAAGTGCTCGAGGCGGCCGTCAAGGCGGTGGGCAGCCTGGACCGCGAGCGCATCCGCGACTGGCTGGCCAGCGCCGAACTGGAGACCGTGCTGCCGGGCAAGTACAAGGTCGACGCCACCGGCATGCAGATCGGCCACGAGGTGCTCACCATCCAGTGGCAGAACGGCAATAAGGTGCTGGTCTGGCCGCCGAAATACGCCCAGGGCGCGAGCTACAAGCTGCCCACCCCGCCCTGGTCGCAGCGCGCGTAGCAGACCGCCACCGCGCAACACGCGCGAGAGGGGAAGGGTGTGGAGGGCTGGGCGCTGACCCTGGTGCAGGTGGCCATCAGCGGCGTGCTGCTCGGTGCGGTGTACGCCCTGCTGGCGATCGGCCTGAACCTCATCTTCGGGGTGATGCGCATCATCAACATTGCG
>JADGHJ010000232.1 GCA_019686175.1 Chloroflexota bacterium
CACCGAGGGGGCGCGGGGAGTCACTCCCACTCGATCGTCGAGGGCGGCTTCGAGCTGATATCGTAGACCACGCGGTTGATGCCCGGCACCTCGTTCACGATCCGCGTCGAGATGCGGGCCAGGAGGTCGTACGGTACGCGCGCCCAGTCGGCCGTCATGCCGTCGTCGCTCTGCACGATGCGCACGGCCACCACATGGGCGTAGGTGCGGCCGTCGCCCATCACGCCCACCGTGCGCAGCGGCGTCAGCACCGCGAAGCTCTGCCACACCCGGTGGTACAGCCCCGCGCGCTTGATCTCGTTGACCACGATCCAGTCGGCGGCGCGCAGCATCTCCAGTCGCTCGCGCGTCACCTCGCCCAGCACGCGGATGGCCAGGCCCGGGCCCGGGAACGGCTGGCGCCACAGCACCTCCTCGGGCAGTCCCAACTCGGCCCCCACCCGTCGCACCTCGTCCTTGAACAGGTAGCGCAGCGGCTCGATCAGCTTGAACGGCATCACCGCCGGCAGCCCGCCCACGTTGTGGTGGGTCTTGATGCGCTGCGCCGCCTTGGTCTCCGCCGACGTGCTCTCGATCACGTCCGGGTACAGCGTGCCCTGGGCCAGGAAGTCGATGCGCCCCAGCTTGCGCGCCTCGTCGGCGAACACCTGGATGAACTCGTCGCCGATGATCTTGCGCTTCTCTTCCGGGTCCACCACCCCGGCCAACCGGCTCAGGAAGCGGTCAGTGGCGTCGACGTAGCGCACATCGAGGCGCAGGTGGCGCCGGAAGGCGTCGAGGCTGCGCTCGGCCTCGTCCCGACGTAGCAGCCCGTTGTTCACGAAGATGCAGGTGAGCTGGTCGCCCACGGCGCGCGAGACCAGCGTGGCGGTCACCGCCGAGTCCACCCCGCCCGATAGCGCGCAGATCACGCGTCCCTCGCCGACCCGCGCGCGGATATCGGCGACCGCCTCGTCGATGTACGAGCTGGGGGTCCAGGTCGGCTCGCAACCGCACACCTTGTACAGGAAGTTGGCCAGCAGCTGCTTGCCGTTGGGGGTGTGCGCCACCTCGGGGTGGAACTGCAAGCCGATCCAGCCCCGCTCATTGCCCATCGCGGCGAGCGGCGAATTGTCGCTGTGCGCCAGGGCGCGGAAGCCCGGCGGCAGCTCGGTGATAGCGTCGCCGTGGCTCATCCAGACCGGGAAGCTCTCCGGCAGCCCCTCGAAGATCGGCGCCAGCGGCGGGTCGGCCGATACTACCGCGTGACCGTACTCGCGCTTGGCGCTCGGCGCCACCGCGCCGCCCAGCTCGTGCGCCAAGAGCTGCATCCCGTAGCAGATGCCGAGGATCGGCAGCCCCATGCGCAGCACGAACGCCGGCAGCCCCGGCGCGCCCGGCTCGTACACGCTCGCCGGCCCGCCGCTGAGGATGAACCCCCGCGGGTTCAGCGTGCGCACCCGCGCCTCGTCCACGTCGTACGGCAGCAGCTCGCAGTAGACGTTGCACTCGCGCACGCGGCGCGCGATGAGTTGGCTGTACTGCGAGCCGAAGTCCAGCACGACCACCGTGTCGCGGCGGGTAGGGCGCTGGGGCGCGGGGGCGCCGGGACGGGCGCCGGGCACCTCGCTCTGAGCCCGCGCCCCGCCGATCTCCAGGTAGGTGGAGACCTCGAGATCGCCGCTCACCGCCACACGGTGCGACTCGCCGGGGCGCAGCGTTGGTTGCGTGTCGGTGTCCTGTGGTGTCAGAGGCTCCTCCCTCCCAGGGCCCAGCGGGCGCCGCAGCGGGCGTGGGCTGGCCGCGGCGTTAGAAAGCACGTGCGAGTTGCCACAGCTTGCCCTCGGTCTTGATCGACGGTGCGATCACCATGTCCACGGCGTGCATCTCCTCGATGTTCGCCGCACCGCATACGCCCATCGAGGTGCGCAACGCGCCCATGAGGTTCTGCGTGCCGTCGGTGCGCGAGGTGGGGCCGAACAGGATCTGTTCCAGCGTGCCCGAGATCCCCACCTTGATGCGCGTGCCGCGCGGCAGCGCGGCGTGCGGCGTAGCCATCCCCCAGTGATGCCCGCGGCCCGGCGCCTCCTGCGCCTGGGCGAACGGCGAGCCCAGCATCACCGCGTCGGCCCCGGCCGCGATCGCCTTGCAGATGTCGCCACCCGTGCGCATGCCGCCATCCGTGATGATCGGCACGTAGCGGCCCGTGCGCACCAGGTAGTCGCGCCGCGCCGCCGCACAGTCCATCGTGGCCGTCACTTGCGGCACGCCCACGCCCAGCACCTCGCGGCTGGTGCAGGCCGCACCCGGCCCCACGCCGACCAGCAGCGCCGCGATGCCCGTCTCCATCAACTCCAGCGCGGCGCTGTACGCCACGCAGTTGCCCACGATCACCGGCACCGGCAGCTTGCGACAGAACGCGGCGAGGTCCAGGTGCGCCGCCGAGCGCGTGCGGTGCTGCGCGCTGGTCACCGTGGATTGCACCACGAAGATGTCCACCCCGGCGTCCACCGCCTCGCGGGCGAACGTCTCCGCGTTGGCCGGAGTCGCCGACACGGCCGCCACCACCCCGCCGTCCTTGATCTCCTGGATGCGCCGGCGGATCAGCTGCGGCTGCACGGGCGCCCGATACAGCTCCTGCATCAGGGCGGTCACCCGCTCGGCCGGCGCCTCGGCGATAGCCGCCAGCGGCTCCGCCGGGTGCTCGTAACGCGTCTGCAGCCCCTCCAGGTTCAGCACGGCCAGGCCGCCCAGCTTGCCCAGCGCGATTGCGAACGCGGGATCGACCACGCCGTCCATCGCCGCGGCCACCACGGGTAGCGCAAACCGATACGGACCGACCTGCCAGGAGATGTCCACATCCTCCGGGTCGATCGTCAGCGCCCCGGGCACCAGCGCCACGTCATCAAAACCGTAAGCGGGGCGCAGCCGTGCGCTCCCGCTTACCCGCGTGTCCGAAATGCTGGCCCCTATGCGTTCCATCGTCACCTGTTGCCTCCTAACCACTCCAGCACGCGGCACGTTGCGCGCGGAAGCCCCCGAACAGCCTATAAAAATAGCTCCAGCGCTTCGCACAGTACGGCAGAAACCGCACCATTGCGAATGCCGAGCTACAAGAAACCCGTTGCTCGCTCAGGAAACCACTACAATGGCTCCTGAAACGAGGATACCAAAGGGATACTCGGCAGGTCAACTGCGGGCGTGGGGCGCGCCTGTACCGGGATGGTTACAGCCCTGCGCCCCACTGCACCTAACGCGGCCCGCCTCTCCGGCTGCTCGCGAGGAGCAGCCACCGCCAACTAGCTCGGGCCCACCTCGCTCGCCGTAGCGGCCGGCGCCGCCGGCTGTCGCGCGCGCGGCGCCGTGCGGCGGCGCCGGCGTGGCGCGGGCGCCGCCTCCGCCGGGGGACCTGGCTCCTCGACACGCTCGGTGGTCGCGCCGTCCAGCACAGGCGGCGGGATCTCCGCGCTCGCCAGCTCGGGCGCCGGCTCTGCGTCCGGCGTCGCCTCGAGCGAAGGCGGCTCAGGACGCTCCCGCGCCGCCTGGTCCAGGGCCGGCTCGGCCGCCTGCTCCGGCTCGGCCGTCGGTCGTGGTGGCGATGGTGGCGGTTCGAACGAGCCAAAGGCGTGGGCCGAGCGCTGGACGGTGGCCGGCGGCGCTATGGGCCGCTGCGGTTGTGTTGGCTCGGCGGCGGCCGGCGCTGCCGGCTCCTCCGACGTTGCCGCCGGCTCAGCCCCCTCCGGCTCCGCCACCAGTTCCGGCCCGGCCGCCACGGCGTCTTCCACCTCTGCCTCGCGGATCGACAGCTCACCCTCCACAGCCGCTTCCACCGCCGATGGAGGCGCGGGTTGCTCGACGGTCTCCGCCGGCGTTGGCGCGGCCGCCGGGGCTGCGGCGGCGCCGGCTCCCCGCCGCCGCCGCCGGCGCCGCCGCGGGGCCGTGCTGCCCTCCGGCGGGACGGCCTCCGGCACCGGGGCCGGTGTCGTGCCGTTGCTCACTCGCGGCTCGGTCGTGCGCCGAAGCTCGCCCGCCGGCCGTGCCTCGGCCACCAGGCGCGGCCCGCCGCGGCCTTCGGTGGCAGGCGCCGATAGCGGCCCCCGCGACAGCGGGACCAGCCCAGCTCGCTGGTGCGTCGCCACGGGCACGCCAGTGCCGCGCACCAGGTCGCGGTAGCTCACGTACTCGTCGGCCAGCCGGCGCAGGGGCAGCGCGGTGCGATCGCTGCCCACGACGATCGTCTTCGTACCCCGCAGGCGCGCCAGCCGCGCGAGCGGCAGGATGTCCTTGTCGCTGGTCACCAGCACTAGGTAGTCAGGCGCCACTCGCCACAGGATGTCGACACCGTCGGCCACTAGCACCGTGTCGGCCAGGCTCTTGCCGGGCTCGCCAGGGCTCGTGCGGAACACCGGCGCGTAGCACGGCTCGATCCCCGATTCGTACACGGCCAGTCGCTCGCCAGGATCGCTCCAATCGGCATACGCACGGGCGACGATCACGGTGCCGTAGCGCTGGGCGAGTTCGATGACGCAGCCAAGATCGAGGGGGCGGCCGGGGAGGTCGTAGCTGGCGCCGATCTCCAGGTTGTCGTAGTCGATCAGGAGGGCCACGAGCGGTAGATCGCGGCGCATCAGGTTCACCTCACCAATAGTGCGCGGCCGCTGGGCGCGGGATCGGCTGTACCGCGCCCCATACGGAATAGCACTCTTCGTAATTGTAGAAGAATGCCCCAACCACACGCGACACTGTCCGGAGAGCCAGCGAGCCGGCCAGCATCAGCATCGGCCGCTGCCTCCCACGCTCAGGAGAGAGCCCGTGCTTCGCCAGTTACTCTTCGCGGCTTTCGGGGTGCCCACTGGGCTGCCCGGGCGCATCGGCGGCCGCCTCATGAGCGCTCTCAACCGCAATATCAACGCGTTCGCCATCGATCTCTTGGCTGCCCAACCCACCCATCGGGTGCTGGAGGTCGGCTACGGACCAGGCACGGCACTCGCCCTGCTCGCCGCTCGCGTGGCTGATGGCCGAATGGTCGGTGTGGATCCGTCGCACGAGATGGCCCGCCAGGCGAGCCGCCGCAACCGCCAGCTCCTGCGGCGCGGCCGCCTCGCCCTCGCGCTGGCCAAGGCCGAGCGCCTCCCGTTTGCCGCGCAGCAGTTCGACCGGGTGTACTCGGTCAACACGATCTACTTCTGGCCCGTGTTGCACGATGCCCTGGCCGAGAGCGCCCGCGTCCTCCGGCCGGGCGGGCGCGCCGTGCTGGCGTTCCGCGCCCGGCCGCTAGCGTCCGGCGACCTGCTCATTCGCTCCGTGTGCGGCCCCGACTCCACCGTGGCGCAAGTGGCACAGTGCCTCCACGCTCTGGGCTTCGACCCGGTGCGCACCGAGGTGCGCAAGCTCCCCTTCATCACCGCGGTCGCCCTGGTCGCCGACCACACGGGCTAGCGCTTACTGTCGCTCGCCGTGCGTGCCACCGCGCCGCCTAGATACACCCAGCACTCCACGACGCCCGTGCCCGCTTCGGCCTGCACGCGCGCGCGATAGTAGTCACCTGCAGGATGCGTGGGATTGGCGGGGTCGGTGTCCTCGAAGTCGTCCAGCACCCGCAGCTCGCGCTCGCTCACCTGCCACAGCACCCCGTACACGGGCGGCGCCTGCGGATCCGGTACCAGGTAGCAGTAGCCCCCATAGTTGGGCATAGTGTGGCGTGCGTAGCCGCGGAGCCACGCCGCTAGCCCCCCGGGCGGTACCCGCCCCAGCAGGCGGCGTAGTAGTCGCGGGTCGCGTAGCAGCCCGTAGGTGAACAGCCACTCGTGCCGGCGTGGTCCGGCCGCCGTCTGCATCGCCCTTGTGCCTCCTCCGCAGCGCGGCGCGCGCTGGTGCTGGCACCGTCTCGGCCCCACCATTCTACGCGGCGCCGGCCGTCGTGACATCCCCAGGAGCGTGGGCGCTGTGCCGCCAGCTACACCTTGCCGCTGCCGGTCGCAGCCGGCACACTTGCCCCAGGGTAAGGCGTGCCGCTCCTGCGTCTCAAGGGAGGAACCGTCATGCTCACGCCCGCGGTGGAAGAAGGGCTGGCGCTCGTGCGCACGCAGACCGATCGTTTGTTGGCCGACCTCCGTGCTCTCGCTCCGGCGCAGTGGCAGGCGCCGACCGTCTGTGCGCCGTGGCCGGTGGCTGCCGTGGCCGCCCACCTGGCCGTGGGCGCCGAGTACTTCAGCGCGGCCATCCGGCGCGCCCTGAGCGGCGAGCAGGACCCCGGACGCACGGCCGCCGAGCGCGAGGCGGCCATCGCTCAGCTCGTGGCCCAGGGGCCCACGGCGATTATCGAGGCGCTGGCCAGCGCCGCCGATCGCTTCGAGCTGACGATCCGTAGCGTGCCGCCTCTCAAACTGGACACCCCCGCGCTGCATAACCACGGCCCCCGGCCCATCCGCTGGTTCGTCGTCCACCGGCTGGGCGAGGTCGTCGTGCACCGCTGGGATATCGGCGCCGCCATCGGGCGCCCCGCCCCGCCGGACGAGGACGCTGCCGCGTTCCTGGTCCCCACCCTCCTGGAGGTCAACCTGCCCGTGTGGTACACGCGCGGCCCGCGTGGCCGGGGCCGGCTCCGCCTGGTAG
>JADGHJ010000233.1 GCA_019686175.1 Chloroflexota bacterium
CCTCGACGAGGCTCCGCGTCTGCTCGTCGAGGAGGTCGGCCACGGGCGCGCTGGCCTCGCCAAGCTCCGGCGCTCCCGCGGCCCATTCCCCGACCAGCCCGGCCGAGGCAGCCGTCTCGGCCTCCTCGGCCGGGCCAGCCAGTGCGCTCGGCTCCGCAGCGACGAGCGCCGGAGCCTCCACGGGCCCTACACTGGCTGGCGAGCCTCCCACGCAGGCGACGAGCAGGACGGCAAGGAGCGCGCTCGCCCCAGCCGCGCGCCAAGCTCCCCCACGGGACCAGATAGCGACCCGCCCGCCCATATCAGCTACCACGTGGCGCGGCGCCACCCGCGCGGCGGGTCGTCGGCTGGCGCAAGGCCGTCGGCAGCGCGCGGCGGCGCTCCTCCCTCTTCTTGGCCTTGATGCGGTGCTTGCGCCAGGCTACTCGCTTGCGTTTGTTCACGACCTGAGCCCTCCTTGCTAGACCGGGACGGCGAGCCGCATGGCGCGGCCCCGGAGCGAGTGGCGATGGGATCGGCGCGATTGTACGGCGCTCCGGGCCAGTGCGCAACCCGGGATGGAGCGCCCTACCGGCGTAGCTCGCGGTCGCGCCGGCTGAGCTGCCACAACTCGAGCGCCCAGTGGGTACTCCAGAACGCCACCTCTGGCAGTTCATCCGGCCCGAAGAAGCCGACGGCGTCCACCTCGTCGAGGGGGCGCGGCTCGCCGCGAACGATCGTGCCCTCGTACAGCGCGACAGCGACGGCACTAGGCGCGCCGGAGTGGAGCCCCAGTAGGCGCTCGATCCGAACGTCCACCCCCAGCTCCTCGCGCGCCTCCCGCACCACCGCCTCCTCGGCGCTCTCGCCCAGCTCGACGTAGCCACCGGGCAGCGTCCAGTAGCCGCGCCGCGGCTCGATCGTGCGGCGCCCGAGCAGCACCCGGTCACCGCGCGTCAGGAGGATGGTCGCCGCCAACGGGGGGTTCAGGTACTGGACGAACCCGCAGCGCGTGCAGGCTGGTCGCCAGCGGGCTCCGTCGCGGATCTTCTGCAGAGGGGCCGCACAGTGCGGACAGTAGCGAAACTCGCGGTGATTGTCGGCGTAGTAGAAAACGGGAGATTCCGTGCTCATCACAACTCGCTCAAGCCGTTGGGCAGGCGGCAGTCCCACGCCCAGATGATACTATATGGCCAAAGACGCGGCGGCTGAGGCTGCGGGAACGTCCGATGGTGCGTCGACACGCGTGGGTTTTCCTCGTCACTGGCCTCTTGCTGCTCCTGGCGCCAGCCGCGCCGACCCGGGCGGAGGGCGACCACGTGGCGGTGGCGCGCCTGCGTGGCATCGTCAACCCGCCGGCCGCCAGCTACATCGACCGCGCGCTGAGCGAGGCCGAGCGCAGCGGCGCCACCGTCTTCGTCTTGCAGCTCGACACGCCGGGCGGCCTGGACAGCTCGATGCGACAGATCGTCCAGCGCCTCCTCGCCAGCACCATTCCCGTGGTGGTGTATGTCTCGCCCCCCGGCGCGCGGGCCGGCTCCGCCGGGGTGTACATCACCTACGCGGCCCACATCGCTGCCATGGCGCCCAACACCAACATCGGCTCGGCCACGCCCGTCGCCATGGGCGAGGGCGGCGAGGCCCAGCTGTCCGACGAGATGCGCAACAAGATCACCAACGATGCGGTCGCCTACCTTCGGGGGCTGGCGGCCCGCCACGGGCGGAACGCCGACTGGGCGGAGCAGGCGGTGCGCGAGGCGGTCAACATCACCGAGCGCGAGGCGCTCGACCGCGGCGTGATCAACTATGTCGCCGCCGATCTGCGAGACCTGCTCCGTCAGATCGATGGGGCCACAGTCACCGTAGCGGCCCCGGCCGGTGCCTCAGCGCCCACGCGCCCAGTGACCATCCGCAGCGCCGACCTGCCCGTCGACATCGTGGAGATGCAGCCGCTGGAGAGCCTGCTGCACGCCATTACCGACCCGACGATCGCCTACCTGCTGCTGAGCCTGGGCATGCTGGCGCTGGTCTACGAGCTGGCGAACCCCGGGGCGATCTTCCCGGGTGTGGTCGGCGGGCTGGCGATCTTGCTGGCCCTGTACGCCCTGGGCACGCTACCGGTCAATCTCGCGGGACTGCTCCTCATCGCCTTCGCCATGATCTTGTTCCTGGTGGATCTGGTAGCGACCTCCCACGGCATCTTGACCGTCGGCGCCCTGGTGGCCTTCCTGCTCGGCTCGGCGATCCTGATCAACACGCCGGAGGGGGCGCCGTTCCTCGCCATCGCCCCCGGAGCGATCGTCGCCATGACGCTGCTGTTCGCTCTGCTGCTCGGTGTGGCAGTGAGTAGCGTCTGGCGGGCGCATCGGCGTCGCCCGGCCGTGGGCCTGCCAGGCCTGATCGGCCGGCGAGGCGTGGCCCGCGAGCCTCTGAACCCAACCGGGCTCGTGTTCGTCGATGGCGAGCTGTGGACCGCCACGGTGGCCAGTGGCGTGGTGCCGAAGGGCGAGGAGATCGAGGTGATCGGAGTCGAGGGGCTGCACCTGCGAGTGAAACCCGCCCCCCGCAAGCTCGGTGACCCTGCCCTGCCAGTTCGCCGGACGGCCTGAGTCCATGACTCGTCGAGACGGCGCCGCCGTTATGGTACATTGGTGCTATGCTGAGCGGGTGCCGCCTCCGCTGACGATTCGGTAGCCCGCTGGCCTGAACCACCGTAGTAAGCAAGACCGCGCCGCCAGGCGCCGCTGGGAGAAGCTTCCATGCCAGTGCGTGTCGGCATCAACGGATTCGGGCGGATCGGCCGCCAGGTCTTGAAGGCGATTCTGGAGCGTCACCCCCAGACCCTCGAAGTCGTCGCCATCAACGACCTGTACGACACCAAGACCAACGCGCACCTGTTCAAGTACGACACGAACTATGGCGTGTTTCCAGGTCGAGTGGAGGCCCACGAGGATGCCTTCGTCATCGACGGCCACCGCATCCGCGTGACCGCCGAGCGCGAGCCGGCCAAGATCCCCTGGCGGCAGGCGGAGGTGCAGCTAGTCGTCGAGTCGACCGGCTTCTTCACCGACGCCACCAAGGCGCGCGCGCACCTCGACGCGGGGGCGCAGAAGGTAGTCATCACCGCCCCGGCCAAGAACGAGGACATCACCATCGTTCTGGGCGTGAACGAGGAGCGCTACGACACGGCCAAGCACCACGTGGTCTCCAACGCCTCCTGCACCACCAACGGGCTCGCGCCCGTGGCGAAGGTGCTGCACGACACCTTCGGGATCGAGAAGGGCCTGCTGACCACGGTCCACGCCTACACTAACTCGCAGCGCCTGCTCGACCTGGCCACTCCCGACCTGCGCGACGCGCGCGCCGCGGCGATGAATGTCGTGCCGGCCGCCACGGGCGCCGCCCGCGCTGTCGGACTGGTGATCCCCGAGCTGCAGGGCAAGTTCACGGGCATGGCGTTCCGCGTCCCCGTTTCCACGGTCTCTGTCATCGACTTCGTAGCCATCCTGAAGCGCGACGTGACCGTGGACGAGGTGAACGCTGCCATGCGCCGCGCGGCCGAGGGCCCGCTGAAAGGCATTCTCGCCTACACGGAGGAGCCGCTGGTCTCCAGCGACCTGAAGGGCAACGACCACTCGTCGATCTTCAGCGCGCTCGACACCATGGTGCTGGGCGGCAACATGGTGAAGGTGATCTCCTGGTACGACAACGAGTGGGGCTACTCCTGCCGCGTGGCCGATCTGGCAGCCTACATGGCCCAGCGCCTCTAGGAGGGCAGGCCATGAACAAGCGCTCGGTACGCGACGTCGACGTGGCCGGCAAGCGCGTGCTGGTCCGCGTGGACTTCAACGTCCCGCTCGACGCCGAGGGCCACGTCACCGATAGCACCCGCCTGCGCGAGTCGCTGCCCACCATCCGCTATCTGCTGGAACGCGGCGCGCGTGTGATCCTCATGTCGCACCTGGGCCGTCCCAAGGGCCGCGTCGACGAGCGGCTGCGCCTCGCTCCCGTCGCACTGGAGCTGTCGCGACTCCTGGGTATGCCCGTGGCGTACGTGAAGGAGTGCGTTGGGCCAGATGTCGAGCAAGCAGTGGCCACGCTGGAGCCCGGCCAGGTGCTGCTGCTGGAGAACCTGCGCTTCCATCCGGAGGAGGAGGCGAACGATCCAGCGTTCGCACGGCAGTTGGCCCGGCTCGGGGACCTGTACGTCAACGACGCCTTCGGCACGGCCCACCGTGCCCACGCCTCCACCGAGGGGATCGCGCACTACCTGCCGGCGGTGGCCGGGCTGTTGATGGAGCGCGAACTGGACACCTTCGCCCGCCTGATGGAGCGACCCGAGCGGCCGTTCGCGGCGATCATCGGTGGAGCGAAAGTATCCACCAAGATCGGCGTCCTGGAGCAGCTGCTGGACAAGGTCGATCGGCTGCTGATCGGCGGCGGCATGGCCAACACGTTTCTGCTGGCCGAGGGCAAGGAGGTCGGGCGCTCGCTGGTCGAACCTGACAAGGTCGAGGTGGCGCGCCGACTCCTCGAGCGGGCGCGGGACAAGCAGGTGACCGTGCTCCTGCCAGTGGATGCGGTGGTGGTCGATCGCATCGAGGGCGAGGCACCGCGCCGCCTGGTGTCGATCGACGCCGTCCCGCCGGACCTGATGATCGTGGACATCGGGCCGGCCACCGTCGAGCAGTTCGCGGCGGCGCTGCACGACGCGCGCACGATCCTATGGAACGGTCCGATGGGCGTGTTCGAGCTCCCGCCGTTCGCCGAGGGCACGCGCAAGCTGGCTGCGGTCGTAGGCCAGACCGGCGCGGTCACCGTGATCGGCGGGGGCGACACGGTGGCTGCCGTCGAACAGGCCGGCGTGGCCGATCGGATGACGCACATCTCCACAGGCGGCGGCGCCACGTTGGAGCTACTGGAGGGCCGCACGCTCCCGGGAGTAGCAGCGCTCCAGGACCGCTGACGGCTGCTCGCCCCCACCCTACCGACGCTCATACTCGCTGGACCCGAGGAGGTCGATCGTGCCCCGAACGCCGATCGTGGCCGGCAACTGGAAGATGCACACCACGGTGCCCGAGGCGCTCGCTCTGGTAGAGGTGATGCGAAGCGCGCTGGAGCCGATCACCACGGTGGAGCGGGTAGTGTGCCCGCCGTTCGTGGCGCTGTGGCCCTTGCACGAGCGGCTGCGGGGCACGAGCATCCGTCTGGGCGCCCAGAACGTGTATTCTGAGGAAAAGGGTGCCTATACGGGCGAGATCAGCCCGCTCATGCTGGCCGGCGTGGTGGACTATGTGATCATCGGCCATTCCGAGCGCCGCCACCTCTTCGGTGAGAGCGACGAGCTGATCGGGCGCAAGGTGCGCGCGGCGCTCGCCCATGGCCTGCAGCCGATCCTCTGCGTAGGCGAGACGCTGGCGGAGAACGAGGCGGGCGCCACCGAAGCGGTGGTGCGCCGACAGCTAGAGAGCGGCCTAGCCGAGGTCGAGAGCCTGGAGCACGTGGTGCTCGCCTACGAGCCGGTGTGGGCCATCGGCACCGGCCGGCCCGCCACGCCCGAGGGCGCCAACGCCGTGATGGGCCGGCTGCGCGAGCTGATCGCCGTACGCTACGGCGCCGCCGCGGCCGAGGCGATGCGCATCCTGTATGGCGGGAGCGTGACTCCGGAGAACTTCCCGAGCTTCATGGCGATGCCCGAGATCGACGGCGGGCTGGTCGGTGGGGCCAGCCTGAAAGCGGACAGCTTCGTGGCCCTGGTGCGCCAGGCCGCGGCCACGACCTAGGGGTGCGATCGTGGCGGCCGTGCGACGAGCAATGTGTCGTTATGCGGTGGCCCTGCGACGCTGCTCCCCGCAGCTGGCCAGGGCCGCAGGTATCGTGTATACTGCTACTAGTGGTTCACCGGCACAGTCGCGTGCTGCAGCGATAGCGTTGCTCCTCTAGCGTCACAACGCCAGATCGAGCGCTCCTCGTCCCAGCTCACGATGTTCGCCCGGGGCCAACTCTTACTCCTCGAGGGAGACATCGTGATCTACGCTGATAAGACGCTCGTTTGCCGCGACTGTGGCCAGGAGTTCACCTTCACGGCCGGCGAGCAGGAGTTCTTCGTCCAGAAGGGCTTCACCAACGAGCCGGGCCGCTGCGCCGAGTGCCGTTCCGCCCGCAAGGCGCAGCGGGGTCGCAGCTACGACACCGACCGCAGCTACAACAGCTACGGCGACAGCGGCTACTCGGGCTACTCGCGCGCACCGCGCGAGATGTTCGAGGCGATCTGCTCCGAGTGCGGCCAGACGGCGCGTGTGCCGTTCCGTCCGCGCGAGGACAAGCCCGTGTACTGCTCGAGCTGCTTCGAGACACGGCGCAGCTACCGCTAAGCACTGAGCTGGACGACACCGAGCGGCGAGAGGATTCTCTCGCCGCTCGGTTCGTTTCCCGTGGGCCCTCTCCCGCTCAGCGCCAGAGGTGCTGGGAGGCGAGCCGCGCCCCCTCCGCCAGCGCCCGGAACTTCGCCCACACCACCGTCGGGTGCACCTCCGGCTGAT
>JADGHJ010000234.1 GCA_019686175.1 Chloroflexota bacterium
GGACCGGGGTGGCGGTGGGGCTGGGCGTCGCCTTCGGCCTTCTGTGCTTGGCGGGTCCTACCTCTCCACTCACGCCGCTCCTGGATGCGACGCACCGCGCGTTGCTGGGAGCCGCGCTCTCGCTCGGAATCCTCGTGGCCGGCGGCCTCGTCGCCCTCGCGGTGCTAAGCATGCCGCCGCTGTCTGGGCCCCTTGTGGGCCGGCTCGGCGCGCGGGGCGGGCCGCTCCTCGCGCTGGCCTGCGCCGCGCTGGGCCAGGGGCTCTTGCTGGCGGGCGTCTTCCCTCCGGGCGTGGTGGCCTATCTTGGCGCAGCGGTCCTGGCGTGGAGCTATGCGCGCGACGCTGACAGCAGCCTTGCTCCGACCCCGCTGCTGCGCCGCTACGAGGCACCGCTCGTCGTTCTCGTCCTGGGCGTGGGTGTGCTGGCACGCCTCTACCTGCTCGGTGCCTACCCCTATGGGGTCGAGGGCGACGAGACTAAGTGGACCTACAGCGTGCAGCAGTACATGCTCGCCGGCGAGCGCACGGCGTGGCCCGCGTACCTGTTCTTCGACTACGCGCCGCTGTCGTTCTTCTACTACGTACCGTTCCTACTGTGGTTGGGCGCCGAGCCACTCACCGGCCGGCTCATCTCGGCCTTGATGAGCGTGCTAGCGCTCTTCGCCTTTTACGCCTTCGCCCGGCGCGCGAGTAGCGTGCCGGTGGCGCTGATCGCCACCGTGCTGCTGGCCGTCTCGGTGGGCGACGTATCGGCCAGCCACTACGGGCACGTGGAGACACAGGTCAAGCTGTGGGTCGTGCTCGCCGCGCTGTTCGCCGCCTGGGCCGTCGACTGCGGCCACCCGCTGCTGTACTTCCTCTGCGGCCTGAGCGTGGCGGCCGGGCTGCTGACCTACGACACGTTCCATCCGATGGCCGCCGTCGTGGGCTTGTATCTGGGCGGACGACTGGTGGCCCGTTGGTGGCGAGCGCACGAGCGCTGGCGCGAGGTAGTGGTCGCCGGCCTCTGCGTCGCCGCCCCGATCGTGCCCATCGTGCCGCGGGTGCTCCACGGCCTCACCCTGCGCCGCGGTGCGTTCGTGGGGGTGCTCGAGGAGGCGGGCGTCGGGCAGCCGGGGCTTACGGCGAACTGGGAGATGCTGCTGCGCAAGCTCGCCGACCACCTCGGGGTCCTGCTGCAGTCGTTGTTCGTGCGCCAACAGCTCCCCGACTTCTTCTTGAACCTGCCGGGGCCCATCGAGAACGTGCTGCTGCTGCCACTGCTGGCGGTCGGACTCGGGTGGGCGCTCGCCCGAGCGCGCGAGCGGCACAACGCGTTGGTGCTTCTGTGGGCATTTCTCCTGCTAGTGCCCGCCCCGGTGCTCACCGGCGCGATCGTGTACCGGGTCATGTACCCGGCGTTCCCCGCGCTGTACGTGTTGATGGCGCTGGGCCTCTGGTGGGCCTACAGTCAGCTCCGGGCTACCGTGGCCTGGCGGCACAGAGCCGTGCCGGCCACCGCTCTGGCGGGGTTCCTGGTACTAGTGGGGGGTAGCAGTCAGTACGTCTTCTATCACCACCTACAGGAGCCAGACACCACACGGGGCCCGCGGCGCGAGCTGCTCGACCTGGTGGCTCACGCGGTGGCGCCCGGCCGCATCGTGTACGTAGCCTACCATCCCGTGCGGAACGAGCCGACCGAGGTCGAAGGGCCGGCTATACAAGCGGTGGTGCGGGGGCGCGTCGGGATCGGGCGGGAGGCCCAGTACTATCGCCAGGTGCGGTTTGACCGCCTGCTGCCGACCATCGCCGCTGATCGTCAGCACTACACAAGTATGCTTGTGGTCGCGCCGCTGGCGCTCCGCGACACGACCGGACAGCAAGTGCTGGCCGCGGTCGATCGCTGCTTCCCCGCGCGCGAGACGCGCCACGGACGCTACTTCCAGGAGGTCGAGCTCGCCGCACCGGCGCTGGCCGCTCCCCGCTGCCTCGCGGACGCGCAGGTGACTCTCACAGCGCCTGCGGGCGGCGCCATGGTGCCCGTGGGACAGCCCATCCAGCTAGGCTGGCAGGTGTCGCGCGCGGTGCCCGGAGCGCGCGTGGTCGTGGAGCGCCACCGCGATGGAATCGTCTTCCTCACCGGCGACGCGCTCCTGGGCGGGCCGGGCTGGTATCTGGAGACGGTCCACGCCGACGATTTCACCGGTCCCGGCGCGCTGGCGGACAACTGGCGGTCGGGCCCCACGGGCACCAGCGTGGCAATCCCGCGCGTCGGCCGCTACACGGTCTGGGTCCGTGCCATGCGGCGCGCCCAGGACGACACCCACGTCTACCTGGACCTCGGTGGCCGGCGCCTGGAGATCGCGCCCCCGGATGCGACGCCGTTGGGCACCTGGGTCTGGCAGCAGTTGGGCAGCGTCGAGCTATCCGCCGGGCCGCAGCCGCTGCTCATCAGCAAGGACTACGGGACCACCACACGCCACATGGCGATCTTCATCGACGCCGTCGCCCTCGCGCTCCCGACCGACTGGCAGCCCGATCGCGATCCGTTGTGGCTGCCGGCCCTCGATAGCGAGGTGCTCGAGGGCGGCCAGGGCCTGTACCGGTGGGTTCCGGCCGAGCCGGGGCGCTACCGTTGGCGCGTGCAGGCGCTCGACGGGGACCGCCTGATCGACGCCCGGGGCCAAGTGGGTAGCTGGAGCGAGTATCAGGAGTTCATCGTGCAGCCCGCTTCGCGCTGATATCCTCCCGACGGATGTGGGTCAGCGCCGACCGAACTCGCGCTCCAGCTGGCCGTGGGTGAGCAGGACCGCGGTGGGCCGGCCATGCGCGCAGGTGTGGCCTAGCTCCGCCTCGTCGAGTTGCTCCAGCAGCGCGCGCATCTCTTCCAGCGATAGCAACTGTCCGGCTTTCACCGCCGTCTTGCAGGCGAGCAGCAGACAGATCGCCTCGCGCCAGTCGGCTGGCGGCGCGTCCTGCGCCAACGCCTCGCAGGTCTCCTGTAGGACCCGGGCAATCGTGGTGGGCTTCAGCGCCGCCGGGATCGCTCGCAACAGCAGGGTGCGCGGACCAAACTCCTCGGCCACGAACCCCAGTGCGGCCAGATCGGGCAGGTGCCCCTGCAGCGCGGTGGCCTGCGCCGCGCTCAGCTCCACGACCTGGGGCTCGAGGAGGTACTGCACGCGGTCCCCGGCCCGCTGGTCGCGCCGCAGCCGCTCCAGCAGCACCCGCTCGTGAGCAGCGTGCTGGTCGATGAGGTACAGCCCCGCGCTGCCCTCGGCGGTGATGTAGGTGAGCGCTACCTGGCCAAGCACGCGCAGCCCGCCGAGGCGAGAGCGCTCCGTCGGCAGGCGCTCGCTTGCCGCTTCCTCGCCCCACAGCGTGGCGGCCCGGGGCGGCGTCGGGGAGGAGACAGGAGGTCCGGGCGCGCCGCCCTCGTCGGGCTGAGCCGCCAGCGTGCCGATGACGGGGATCGCCGGACTTGCGCCCACGGCGGCGCGCACCGCGCGCTGCACGGCGGCGAACACC
Organism: Chloroflexota bacterium; assembly: GCA_019686175.1. Taxonomy (GTDB): domain Bacteria; phylum Chloroflexota; class UBA6077; order UBA6077; family JAJPHF01; genus JADGHJ01. The sequence continues at coordinate 3,508 of JADGHJ010000234.1, forward strand.
GCGCGCTCGTGCAGGAAGCGCACCTCCTGCTTGGTGGGGTGGACGTTGACATCCACCTCGTGCGGCGGCACCTCGATCCACAGCAGCGCCAGCGGGTGCCGTCCCACCGGCAGGAGGGTATGGTACGCCTCTTCCACCGCGTACAGCAGGGCGCGGGAGTACACCACGCGGCCATTGACCAGTAACGTGATGGCGCCGCGGGTGCCGCGGTGCAGCCCCGGCGGGCTCACGAACCCCCGCACCTGCACGGGGTCGGCGGCCTCGGGCGCCGGCAGCTCGAGGAGCGCGCGCCCCACCTCGGTGCCGTACACGGCCGCCAGCGTCTCGCGCGCGTCGCCACGGCCAGGGGTGATCAGGGCCGCGCGCCCGTCGATGCGGAGCTCGAAGGCCACCGCCGGCCGCCCCAGGGCCAGCTCGGTTACCACCTGCGCCACCCGGCCGGCCTCGGTGCTGCGTGTCTTCAGGAACTTGCGCCGCGCCGGCTGCGCCCCGAACAGGTCCTCGACTGTCACGGTCGTACCGGGCGCGCGCGCCGCTCGCTCGGGCGCGGCGATCTCACCGTAGCGCACGTGCAGCAGCGTGCCAGCCGGCTCGTCGACGGTCCGCGTGAGGAAGCTCACCTCGGCGACGCTGGCGATGCTCGGCAGGGCCTCGCCGCGGAAGCCCAGGGTGGTCAGTCGCGCCAAGTCCTCGAGATCGACCAGCTTGCTGGTGGCATGGCGAGCGAACGCCAGCGGGACCTCCGCCGCCCGCACGCCGCAACCGTCGTCCGCCACGCGCAGGAGCGTTACGCCGCCGTCGACCACCTCGACTGCCACGCGGCGCGCGCCGGCGTCGAGCGCGTTCTCCACCAGCTCCTTGGCGACCGACGCGGGCCGCTCGACCACCTCGCCCGCAGCGATGCGCGCGGCGACGACCGGAGGCAAGACGCGAATCGGCATAGCTCCCCTGTGGGCGCCCGGCGCGAGCGCCGCGCGGAGATTGTAGCACGGCTGTTCGCCGCGGCCAGGAACCGTGGCGCGATTGCAATCGGGCGGTCGCCTGCCGGCGCCGCGCGGGCTATGATAGGGGCGACCTGGTGGCGGCGCCGAGCGTGCCGCGGCGAAGGAGGCAGCAGGATGGCAGCGCCCAAGGTGTTCATCTTCGCCCCCGCAGACCCCACCGAGGAGACCCACCGCCGGCTGGAGATGGCGGGCTGCCAGCTCGTGCTGGGCAAGGCGGGCTGGCATACCCCCCAGGGCAACAACGAGGATGAGATGGCGACCATGGCGCGCGACGCCGTCGCCCTCGTGGGCACCTCGATCCGCAGTTCGCCGATCACCCGCCGCATCATGGCCAGCTCGGACCAGCTCCGCATCGTGGCCAAGTACACCATCGGCGTCGACGACGTCGATGTCGACGCCGCTACCGAGCTGGGCATCCTGGTCACCCATGGACCGACCGAGTCGAACTGGGGCGGGGTGGCCGAGGGCACGATGGCCATGATCCTTGCGCTGCTCAAGCGCGTCCGCGAGCGCGACGAGCACATGAAGCGCGGCGGGTGGCGCCTGGACGAGCTGCAGGGCACCTACCTCGGTGCGCGCCAGGACGGCTACCCGGGCATCACCATCGGCATCGTGGGGCTCGGGCGTATCGGCGCGCGCCTGGCCATGCTGCTCCAGCCCTGGCGGGTGCGCCTGCTCGGCTGCGACCCCTACGTCACGCGCGACCGCTTCGCCCTGCTCGGCGTCCAGGCGGTCGACCTCGACACCCTGCTGCGCGAGTCCGACGTGGTGACCTTGCACGTGACGCTCACCCGCGAGACGTACCATTTGATCGGCGCCGCCGAGCTGGCGAAGATGAAGCCGACGGCAGTGCTGATCAACACGTCGCGGGGCAAGGTGGTCGACGAGGCGGCGCTGGCTGATGCCCTGAACCGCGACGTGATCCGCGCCGCGGCGCTCGACGTGTTCGAGGACGAGCCGCTGGCTCAGGACAGCCCGCTGTTGCGCCTGGGACACAAGGTGCTGCTGTCGCCGCACATGGTGAGCAGCAACCTCGACAGCGGGCTCGGACCGGGCATCGAGTGGGCCACCGAATCGGTGCTCCGGGCGCTGCGCGGCGAGCTGCCCGACAACGTGTACAACAAGGAGGTCATCCCGCGCTGGCTAGAGCGGTTCGGCGGCCGCTCAGTCCTCCCCGCGCCCTGACCGCCTCGGCGCCGGATGCCGTGGGATCCTAGTATTGCTCTTACACCGCTCTGCGATACTTTTCACTGGCGGCGGCTATAACACTGCCCAGAGCGACGGCAGCCTAGGGCCCACGGACCGACGTGCCGATTCCCCTGCAGGCGACGGAGAGTGAGCCATGCTGCGCTACCACCTCACGACCCAACGCCATACGTGGACCGATGCCGACGAACGGGCACTGCAGCGCCGTCTGCAGCGCCTCGAGCCGCAGTTGCGCCACTTCCGGCCTGATCTCGTCGCGCTGGATATCCGCATCGTGCATCAGCCGCGGGCCGAGGAGTACGTAGGCAGCTTCCGGCTGAGCCTGCCAGGCACCGTGCTGGTGGCGCGGCGCAACCGGGCGGCCTCGGTCGCCATGCTGCTGCACCAGGCGTTCGCCGACCTGGAAGAGCGCCTGGCCCGCTACAAGGCCCGCCTGCGGCGGGAGTACGCCCACGAGCGCAAGCGTGCGGCGCTGGAGCCCGAGCAGGTGCGCTTCCTGGAGCGCGAGCTGCTCGACCAGCGCGAGCTGCTCGACCGGGCGCTGGCCGGTGACCGCGCGGCGTTCGACACTCTGGTAGAGCACGAGCTGCCGGGGCTGCGGCGGCGCGTCGAGCGCCTGCTGACCGCGGCGGGCCGCGATGCCAGCGAGGAGGCGGTCGAGCACGTGGTGGCGGACGTGCTGGCCAAGGGCATGGCTCAGCTTGCTCGGAAGCCCGCGCGTTGGTCGCTGGGCGGCTGGTTGGGTTGGCTCGCGCAGCGCGTAGTGCGCCATGAGGTGAGCGGCCTAGCTGCCGCCC
>JADGHJ010000235.1 GCA_019686175.1 Chloroflexota bacterium
ACTGGCCAGCAGCGCCGCCAGCGCCACGGTGGGGTCGAGGACGGGCACCGCGTCCAGGTCGAGCGGGGCCGGCGGGGGCGGTGGAGCGCTAGGCCGCTCGTAGCGCGGCGCCTCGTCGGTGAGCAGCCGCACCGGCAGCTCGGCGACAACCTCCGCGCCGTCGCACACCCGCAGCAGGCCATCGGCGGTGATCACGCCCACGCGGTCGGTGTGCAGCCCCCAGCGCGCAAACACTGCCTCGGCGCGCGCCTCGCTACCCGCCGGGACCACCACCAGCATGCGCTCCTGCGACTCCGACAGCATCACCTCGTAGGGCGTCATTCCCGCCTCGCGGCGCGTCACCTGGCGGACGTCGAGCGTGATGCCGCAGCCGCCGCGGCTGGCGATCTCGGCGCTGCTGCTGGTCAGGCCCGCAGCACCCAGGTCCTGCATGGCGACCACGTCGCCGGTCGCCAGCAGCTCGAGGCACGCCTCCAGCAAGAGCTTCTCCAGGAACGGGTTGCCCACCTGCACCGCCGGCCGCCGCTCCTCGCTGCGGGCGTCCAGCTCGGCCGAGGCGAACGTGGCGCCGTGGATACCGTCGCGCCCGGTGGCCGCGCCCACCAGCAGCACCGGGTTGCCCACACCGCTCGCCCGCGCCCGCACCAGCCGCTCGCGCGGCACGAGGCCCACACACATGGCGTTCACGAGGGGGTTGGCGCTGTAGCCGGGGGCGAAGTGGACCTCGCCGGCCACCGTCGGCACCCCCATGCAGTTGCCGTAATGGGCGATGCCGGCGACCACGCCATCGAGCAGGTACCGGTTGCGGGGCTCGTGGGGCGGCCCGAAGTGGAGCGAGTCGAGCAGCGCGACCGGCCGCGCGCCCATGGTGAACACATCGCGCAGGATGCCGCCCACGCCGGTCGCCGCGCCCTCGAACGGCTCGACGGCGCTGGGATGATTGTGCGACTCGACCTTGAACACCACCGCCAGGCCGTCGCCGAACTCGACGGCGCCGGCGTTCTCGCCGGGCCCTTGCAGCACCCGCGGACCCTGAGTGGGCAGCCGGCGCAGGTACACGCGCGACGATTTGTAGGAGCAGTGCTCGCTCCACATCGCGCCCACCATGCCCAGCTCGACGTAGTTGGGCGCCCGGCCGAGCGCGGCGCACAGGCGGGCGTACTCGGCTTCGGTGAGGCCAACCTCGGCCAGGAGGTCGGCGAGCGGGCGGGGCTCAGGCCGGGGCGGCAAGATGCACCTTGCTCAACACGCTGTCGAACAGCCAGCGCCCGTCGGTGCCACCTAGGATCGCCTCGGCGGCACGCTCGGGGTGGGGCATCAACGCGAACACGTTGCCCCCCTCGCTGGCCAGTCCAGCCACATTGGCCACCGAGCCGTTCGGGTTGGCAGCCGCGGTGACGTGGCCCGCGGCGTCGCAGTAGCGGAGCAGAATCTGCCCGCGCGCCGCGAGCTGCGCCAGCAAGTCGGGCGGCGCGAAGTAGTTGCCCTCGCCATGGGCGATGGGGAGCCGCAGCACCTGCCCGGGCTGGCAGGCCGCGGTGAACGGCGAGCGGTTGTGCTCGACGCGGACGTGTACCCACTCGCAGCGGAAGCGCAGGCTGGCGTTGCGGCGCATCGCGCCGGGCAGCAGGCCGGCCTCGAGCAGGATCTGGAAGCCATTGCAGATACCCCAGACCAGGCCGTCAGCCCGCGCGAAACGCTCGACCGCGCGCATGATGGGGGAGAAGCGTGCGATCGCCCCGGCGCGGAGGTAGTCGCCGTACGCGAAGCCGCCCGGCAGCACCACGCAGTCGACACCGCTCAGATCCTCGCTCTCGTGCCACAGCAGCTCCGTGGGCTGCTGGTAGAGGTCGCGCAGGACTCGCACCGTCTCCTGCTCACAGTTGGTGCCGGGGAACACGACCACGCCGAAGCGCACAGTGGCATCTCCAAGAAAAGCACGCTACAGACGTGGAATTCTAGCATGGGTGCGGCCGGGCCTGCTATAGTCGTTGTCAGAGGCGCACGCCAGCGCCGTGCTAGCGTCGCTGGCGGTCGGCGCCTATAATGGCGATGCACACGCGGCTACCCTGGGCGAGGAGGAGCATGGCGCTGGTGGAAGAACAAGCGGGCGGGCAGTTCGCAGCCACGAAAGCTTCTCCCAGCAACGGTGGCGTGCGCTCGTTCGTCTGGGAGATTCTCCAGACCGTTCTCCTCACCCTGGTCATCTTCTTGGCCGTGCGCGCGGTGGTCCAGAACTTCAAGGTCGAAGGCGCCAGCATGGACCCCACGCTGCACAGCGGGCAGTACCTCTTGATCAACAAGGTCGGCTACCTGCGCGTCGCCGGCACGCCGCTGGAGCACCTGCTGCCGCCCGGACTGGTCGGCGAGAACGGCTACTTGTTCGGTGGGCCGCAGCGGGGTGACATCGTGGTGTTCCGCGCGCCAGTGCAGCCGGACAAGGACTTCATCAAGCGTATCATCGCGCTGCCTGGCGACACGGTCGAGGTTCGCAACGGCCAGGTGTTCGTCAACGGCGAGCCGATCGACGAGCCGTACATCGCCTACCGGCCCCCGTATGTCGTGCCGCGCCAGGTGGTGCCTCCTGACCACTACTATGTGCTCGGCGACAACCGCCCCAACAGCAGCGACTCCCACGTCTGGGGCCCGGTGCCCGCCGAGAACCTCATCGGCCGCGCCTGGGTCAGTTACTGGCCACCTAGCCTCTGGGGGCCCGTGAGCACGCCCGCCTACGCCCGGTAGCCCCAACGCCTCGCTGCCTACTACGCCATCCCCCTACCGCATAGCACCGAGGCGGCACAGGTCGCGGCGCGAGTCCTGCACCGTTATCGAGGTCGGGACGCCGGCCGAACGACTCTGGCGGGCGGTCCACCTTCGACATCCACCTGACAGAGATCGCTCAGGACGCCGGGCGCACCAGGCGCCACGAGGGATAGGAACTCTCTGCTGACCGTGCCGGCGATCGCGCTGGCAGGCCACTGGCAAGTGGCGGCCGGCTTGATCCTCCTTCAGGGGCTCGGACGTGGGACACGCAAGCCCATCGTCCAAGCGATGCTACGGTCACACGTTGCCCTCGTGGCCTTCGCCGCGGGCGCGCAGATCGCATCCCTGCCGGTATTCGTGCTCGCTCGCCGGCACGCGTGAAGGTGCCGATGCCGAGCGCGAGCCCACGGGCGGCGGCCTGGATGCGGGAAGGGTCAGGGGCGCCTCGCTCGCTGGGCGGGCCTGGCCCTCCCACCGCACGCCGCCTAGGGCTGGAGGCCGAGAGCACGCAGCTGCTCCGGCGTGCCCTGGAACTCGCGGCTGTACACCGGTTGCCGGAGGAACTTCTCCGGACCGAAGGTCCAGAACTGGGACACGTTCTCGTAGGTGCTGATCGGCACGTTCCACAGCCGGCCGGCCGGGTCGCGCTCCACACGCCGGATATAGATGTTGAGTGTGGGGTTCCCGTATGGATCGAGCTTCAAGCGGCCCATCGGCGAGTCGACCTCGGTGGTCCGCACCGCGTCCAGGAAGGCCTGGCGATCGCGTGCGTTGCCGTTCACCCGCTCGGTGGCCGCGGCGATCCACTGCGCCGCGCTGTACAGCGCCGCCACGAAGTAGGACGGAAGCTGGTTGTGCTCCCGCAGGTACGCCTGGACGAACTCCTGGGTGGTCGCTTCCTGACGCCCCTCGCTCCAATGCCCGGCCGAGATGAGTCCCTCGGCCTCGGGGCCCATCGCGCGCAGCACCGATTGGTCCAGCCCGACCTGGCTACTGAGCAGCGCGAAGCGGCCCTTGTAGCCGAACTCGCTCCACTGCTTGACGAAGCGGATGGCGTCGGCGCCGCCCTGCTGGATGAGCACGACATCGGCGCCCGAATCGGGCACTTGCGTGAGGTAGGAACTGAAATCGGCGGTGTTCAAAGGGTTCCAGAGCTGCCTGACGAGCTGGCCGCCGCGGGCCGTGAACGTGCGCAGGAAGCCGCCGCACGACTCGTGGCCGTGGGCGGTGTCCGTGCAGATGGTCAGCACGCGGCGGTACCCTTGATCATAAGCCCACTCGCCGAACGGGTGCTGGGGCTGGCTGCTGCTCCAGCCGGCCACCCGGATCACGTTGTCCACGCGGTGACGCTGGGTGAGATCATCGGCCGCCACGATCGGGTAGAAGCCGGGCGTCCCGCTGGTCTGGAGGTAGTCGGCGAGCGCGAGGCCCACGTGGGCGAACAGCGGGCCGACGATCATATCGACCTGCTGCTGCTCGACGAGCTGACGCGCCTTGGTGAGTGCCGTGTTGGGGTCACCCCCATCGTCCTCGACGAACGTCACCACCTCCCGGCCCGCCACCCGGCTGCCGTGCAGCTTCCAATACAGGTTCCAGCCGTTGACCATGTCGCTTCCCGGCGCGGCCATCACCCCCGTGAGCGGCGCGAGCAGACCCACTCGGATCGGTCCCTCCCCGCCTGGCACGCGCCCCGGCGCCGACGGAGGTGCGCACGCGATGAACAGCAGCCCCATGATGCCGATAGCCAGTAGTCGTCTCCGCGGCGGCATGGCCCACCTCCACTGCCGGATCCGGCGCCCGGCGACGCGCGGTACAGTGCGTCCACGTCCTCCACTGCGTGGGCTGAAAGGAACCAGGATGATACCACCGGTCCGGGCCGTGGGCACCGATTAGAAAGAGGTTCGCTTCCGGAGCGTTCTCGCGAATTGCGGCGCAGAGAGCTTGCGGCAGCAGTGGGGCGGGAGTATACTGGCTGCACGCGAAGCGGAGCAGATGTGCGCGATGCGTAACAGCTCGGTACAGGCGGTCGAGCGGGCGGGGCACCTTCTGTTGTATCTGGCCGAGCATCCCCGCGCGTCCCTACGCGACCTGGCGCAGGCCATCGGCAGCAGCCGCACCACCGCCCACCGGTTGCTCCACGCCCTGGCGGCCAGCGGCCTGGTGATGACCACCGCCGACGGCCGCCCCGCGCTCGGCCCGGCGGTGGTCCGCCTCTATGGCGCCTGGCGCCGGCAGACCGACCTGCGCCGCGTGGCCTACCCCCATCTGCTCGCGCTGCGCGACCGTTCTGGGGAGACGGTCAGCTTGCACGTGCGGCAGGGCGATGCGGTGGTCTGCGTGGAGTGCGTGGAGAGCGAGCAGCCGATCCGGCGCGCGATCGCGCCGGGCGACGTGGCGCCGCTACTGCGCAGCGCCAGCAGCAAGCTGTTCCTGGCCGCCCTCCCCGAGGCCGAGCGCGCGGCGCTGCTGACGCGGCTCGCGCCCGACGACGCGGAGCTGTGGGAGCGGCTGCGGACCGAGCTGCCGCGCATCCGCGAGCAGGGTTATGCCACGAGTTTCGAGGAGCGCATACCTGGCGCCGCCTCGCTGGCCGCGCCGATCTGGGACGCGGCGGGGACGATGGTGGCCTCGCTGAGCATCGCCGGGCCGGTGCAGCGCGTCACTCCGGCGTTCATCGCCGAGATCGCCCCGGTGCTGCGCGCCGTGGCCCTGGAGATCTCACAGCAGCTTGGCTTCAGCCTGCCCACCGCGCGCGGGATCGTGGTGGGGGCCACTCACCAGCAGGCGAATCCCAGCTAACGTTTCGGGGCGGCGCGAGGCCCGAAGCGGCCCGCGGCCACTGCGGTAGTCGCCGCGCGATGGAGGAGAGCGCAGATGCGGTTCGGGTTGAACTTCTTTCCGTCGTTCCGGCCCCGCGACCTCTCCACGGCGGAGTACTACCAGCAGGTGCTCACCCTGTGCGAGCGCGCCGACGCGCTGGGGTACAGCTCGGTCAAGGCGGTGGAGCACTACTTCCACGACTACGGCGGCCACACCCCCAGCCCGCTGGTGCTGCTGGCGGCGGTGGCCGCCCGCACCCGCCGCCTGCGGCTGATCACCGGCGCGGCGATTCCGGCCTTCAACCACCCCATCAAGCTCGCCGCCGAGATGGCCATGCTCGACAACCTCTCCGGGGGCCGCTTCGACGCCGGGTTCGGCCGGGCGTTCATCCCGGAGGAGTTCGACGCGTTCGGCGTGGCGTTGGACGACAGCCGGGCGCGGTTCGAGGAGGGGATCGCGGTGGTCAAGCGGCTGTGGACCGAGCAGCGGGTCACCCACGAGGGGCGCTTCCATCGGTTTCGGGACGTGCACCTGCTGCCGCGGCCGGTGCAGCGGCCGCACCCACCGATCTGGATCGCGGCGGTGCTGTCGGAGGAGTCGTTCCGCTGGGCCGGGGAGCAGGGCTACCATCTGATGATCGTGCCGTTCGCCGGCAGCCTGGAGCGCACGGCGGCGTTCGTGCGCACGTATCGGGAGGCGTGGGCGCGGGCCGGGCATCCGCCCGGCCGCGAGCAGGTGCAGATGTCGTTCCACTGCTACCTGGCCGAGACGCACGCGGCGGCGGTCGAGGGGTTCCGGAGGCCGGTGGAGCGGTACATCGAGGTGTTCAGCGAGGCGGTCGGCTCGTGGGAGGGGCGGGCCTCGGGGGCGTACCGCGGGTATGAGAAGATGGTGGCGGCGGTGCGGGCGCAGAC
>JADGHJ010000236.1 GCA_019686175.1 Chloroflexota bacterium
ATCCTGATGGCCCCGGGCCCCACCAATCTTCCCCCAGCTGTTCAGCAGGCGCTCCTCTCGCCCCTCACCGGACACAAGGACCCCGTCTACCTGCGCGTGATGGACCAGACGGCGGAGTTCCTGCGGCAGGTGTTTCAGACGCGCAATGCCCTCACTCTCGCCTTGCCCGGTACAGGCGGCGCGGGGATGGAGGCCGGCTTGGTCAATCTGTTGGAGCCCGGCGAGCGTGTGGTGATCGGGGTGAACGGGCTGTTCGGCGAGCGTATGGTCGAGATCGCCCGCCGGCTGGGTGCGGAGGTGGTCCCCATTCAAGTGCCGTGGGGCGCGATCATCCCGGCGGAGGCGATCGAGCGCGAGCTGCGCGCCAAGCCGACCAAACTGGTGATCCTGGTGCACGGCGAGACCTCCACCGGTGTCCTGCAGCCCGTGGAGGAGGTCAGCGCTCTCTGCCGCCAGTACGAGGCGCTGTTCGCCCTGGACGTCGTGGCCACCTTGGGGGGGATCGAGGTCTGTACCGACGCCTGGCAGGTCGATTACTGCTACAGTGGTAGCCAGAAGTGTCTCAGTGCCCCGCCGGGCGCGGCTCCCTTGACGGCCAGCGAGCGGGCCGCGCGCGTCGTGCGAGGCCGGCGCCAGCCGGTCGCGAGCTGGTACATGGACCTTAGCTTGCACGAGCGCTATTGGCAGGGCGAGCGGGTGTACCACCACACCGCGCCGGTTCTGACCATGTATGCGCTACACGAGGCGTGCCGGCTGGTGCTGGAGGAGGGGCTGGAGACCCGCTTCGCTCGGCACCGGCGCCTGTACCAGGCGCTGGTCTGTGGGCTGGAGGCGCTGGGGCTGGAGCTGTTCGGCGATCCGGCTCATCGGCTGCCGACGGTAGTCGCTGTACGGATCCCTAGCGGAGTCAACGACGCGCGGGTGCGTGGCATCCTCCTCGACGAGTTCAACATCGAGATCACGGGTGGCCTCGGTGAGTACGCGGGACGGCTCTGGCGCATCGGCGTGATGGGCTACTCGGCGAGCGAGACGAACGTGACGCTGGTTCTGGCCGCGCTGGAGCACGCTCTGCGCCGCGAGGGATACCGCGTGGAGTCTGGGGCAGGAGTGGCCGCGGCCACTGCGGCCCTGGCTGACTGAGCGGCTACGGCGCCAGCTCCAGGTCCATTCGCTGATGCAGGATGCCCGCGTCCAGGAAGTGCGGGCCACTGGCCACGAAGCCGAAGCGGGCGTAGAAGCCCCGGGCATGGAGTTGCGCGTGGAGATGGACGTGGCGCAGGCCGCGCCGGCGTGCCTCGGCCAGAAGCCTTTCCAGGAGGGCCGCGCCCACGCCCTGCCCGCGCGCTCCGGGTAGCACGGCCATGCGGCCGATGAGGCCTTGGTCCCCCTCCACTACCAGGCGTCCGGTGCCCACGGGCTCACCGCCCCGCCAGGCGACCAGGTGGAACGCGTCGGGGTCTCGCGCGTCGACCTCCTCATGGAGCGGCACGCCCTGCTCCTGCACGAACACCGCGTACCGGATGGCCACGGCGGCCAGCAGCTCGTCGGGGCTGGCGATGGGGCGAACCTCCACGTCGCGCATGCTGCTTGCTCTGGCCCTAGCAAAGTCAGGAAGCCGTTACTCCCAGGCCCGCGCCACGAGGTCGTCGACGGTTGGGTGGGCAGCACGGCGCGCGGCCACCCAGTCCTCGCTGGCCTGCACCGCGTGTTGCGCGGCAATCAGGGCCGCGCGCACTTGCGGCGGCGCGGTGCCGCCCGGCACATCGCGCGCGGCCACCGCCTGCGCGGCCCGCAGGCCCACCGCCTCGGCTGTGAAATGGGGCGAGAAGCGCTGCAGCTCGGCGAGCGACAGCTCGGCCAGGGTGCGACCGCTGGCCAGGCAGTAGCGGACCAGCTCGCCCACCACGCGGTGGGCCTCGCGGAACGGCACGCCGCGCTGAGCGAGATGGTCGGCCAGGTCCGTGGCCGTGCTGAAGTCGGCCTCCGCCGCGGCGGCCAGCCGGTCGCGCCGGAACTCCGTGGCCGCGACCATCTCGGCCGCGATGCGCGTGCAGGCGAGGACCGTATCGACCGCGTCGAACAACGCCGCCTTGTCCTCTTGCAGATCCTTGTTGTACGCCAGCGGCAGTCCCTTGAGGATGGTCAGCAGACCCAGCAGATGGCCGTAGACGCGGCCGGTCTTGCCCCGGATCAGCTCGGCGACGTCGGGATTGCGCTTCTGGGGCATGATCGAGCTGCCCGTGGCGTACGCCTCGTCGATCTCGATGAAGCCGAACTCGCTACTCGACCAGAGAACCCATTCCTCGGCGAGCCGCGAGAGGTGGGCCTGGACCAGCGCCAGGGCGGCCGCGCTCTCGACGGCGAAGTCGCGGTCGGCTACGGCGTCGAGGCTATTCGGACTAACGGCGTCGAACGCCAGCAGCGTTGCCACGTACTGGCGATCGATCGGGTAGGGCACCCCGGCGAGCGCCCCCGCGCCCAGCGGCAGCACATTGGTGCGGCGATAGGCGTCGACGAGACGCTCGCTATCGCGCTGGAGCATGGCGACGTACGCCAGCAGATGATGCGCCAGCAGCACCGGCTGCGCCCGCTGGAGGTGGGTGTAGCCGGGCATCACGGCGTCCGGATAGGCGGCGGCACGCTCGAGCAGCGCGCGTTGCAGGGCGGCCAGCGCCGCGATCTGTTCCACCAGGGCGGCGCGGGTGAACAGGCGCAGATCGAGTGCTACCTGATCGTTGCGGCTGCGCGCCGTGTGCAAGCGGCCCGCGTCATCGCCCACGCGGGCCCGCAGGCGACTCTCGACTAGAGTGTGGACGTCTTCCAGAGCGAGATCCAACGGTGGCGGCGAAGCTGCCAGCTCGGCATGGATGGCGCCCAACGCTTCCACGATCTGGCGGGCACTCGCGGCGGGGATGATCCCCTGGCGGGCCAGCATGCGGGCGTGCGCGATGCTCCCGAGAATGTCCTCGCGGTACAGCCGGATATCGACGGGCAGCGAGGCGTTGAACGCCTCGGCGCTGGCGCTCGCCGCCTTGTGGAAGCGTCCGCCCCACTGCTTCATGGTCGGGTCGCGGGCTCCCCATCCGCGGAGCCGCCGCCAGGGGGGAGCAAGCTGGGCGGCGGCTCGCTGCCCGCGCCCAGCGGCTGCACCGTGGCCTGGGTGCGCAGCGGCAGCCCCCACAGCTCGATGAAGCCGACTGCCGCCTCGTGGGAGAAGGTGTCGCCGCGATCATAGGTGGCGAGGCTGTGGCTGTAGAGCGAGAACTGCGAGGCGCGCCCCACCACCCGGCAAGCGCCTTTGTGGAGCCGCACGCGGACCGTGCCGGTGACGAATCGCTGCGTGCTGGCCACGTAGGCTGCTAGGTCCTGATGGTGCGCCGAGAACCACAGGCCGTCATAAATCAGGCGGGCCATTTGCTGGGCGACGAGCTGCTTGAAGTCCCACTGGTCCTTGCTGAGCGTCAGTTTCTCCAGCTCGGTGTGGGCAGCCAGGAGCACCACCGCGGCAGGCGCTTCATACACCTCGCGCGACTTGATCCCGATGCGGCGGTTCTCGATGTGGTCGAGCCGGCCCACGCCGTGCTGGCCGGCTAGCGCATTGAGCCGTTGGATGAGCGTCACGCCGTCCAGCCGCTGGCCGTCGAGCGCGACGGGAATCCCCCGCTCGAAGTCGATCTCGACATAAACGGGGTCGTCGGGGGCCCGCTCAGGGTCGGTGGTCCAGGCCCAGACATCGGCGGGTGGCTCCACCCAGGGGTCCTCCAACACGCCCGCCTCGATACTGCGGCCCCAGAGGTTCTCGTCGATGCTGTAGGGGCTGCTGGCCGTGATGGGAACGGGGATGCCGTGCTGCTGGGCGTAGGCGATCTCCTCGTCGCGGCCCCAGCGCCACTCCCGGACAGGTGCGATGATCTTCAGGTCGGGCGCCAGCGCGCCGATCGACACGTCGAAGCGGACCTGGTCGTTGCCCTTGCCTGTGCAGCCGTGGGCGATGGCCGTGGCGCCCTCCTGGCGCGCGTAGTCGACCAAAATCTTGGCGATGAGCGGCCGCGCCAGCGCCGTGGCCAGCGGGTAGGTCCCCTCGTAGACCGCGTCGGCCTGGAGCGCCGGCCACACGAAGTGTTTCACGAACAGGTCTTTGGCCTCCACCACGTAGGCGGTGGAGGCGCCGGTCCGCAGGGCCTTCTCTCGGATGGCCGTGAAATCGCGCTCGTTACCGACATCGATCGTGACGGCGATCACGTCCAGCCCGTAGTGCTCGTGCAGCCACGGGATCGCCACCGAGGTATCGAGTCCGCCCGAGTAGGCGAGGACAACTTTCTCCACAGACTGTTTCCCCACGCCAGCAGAATGCACACCCATCTAGTTACGATACGCGATCGACGGTACTAGCTGCCAGCACGGCGGGGCACCTGGGAGCGTCCGGGCACGGAGGCGCGCGATGGGCAGGAGAGCCGGGCTGGCCGGCGGCTAGCGCAGCGAGGACGGCAGGATATTCAGTTGCATGCGGTACTTCGCCACCGTGCGCCGCGCGATGTTGATCCCGCGCTCGCGGAGCCGCGCGGCGATCTCCGCGTCGGTAAGGGGCCGGTTTTCCTTCTCGATCAGTTCCTTGATGACGTCCTTCACGCTGAGCGAGGGGGTAAAGAAGTGGCTGTACGGGATGACCTCGCCCGTGGGGATCATCACGTACTTGCCCGCGGTAGCGCGGCTGACCGTGGACTCGTGGACGCCTAGCTCTTCGGCGATCGCCGCCCGGCTCAGGGGTTTGAGGTGGCGCACACCCTCGCAGAGGAACTCACGCTGGCGCTCGACCAAGGCGCGCGTGATGTTGTACAGGGTCTGGCGCCGCTGGTTGATATTAGAGATGAATAGCTTGGCACGGCTGACGAACTGCTGGATGTGCTTCCGCTCCTCGGGGTTGAGCGGAGTGTCGGACGCGGCCGAGCCGCGCGTGGCCTGGCCGAGCTGGGCGTACATGGGATTGACGCGCAGGAAGAACCGCTTGGACTCCACGACATCGATCTCGAACTCGTCCCCGCGCCGCGTGATGACCACGTCGGGCAAGACGTACATGGCTCGCGTGTCGCGGTCGCGCTCGTTCGTGGGCGAGAAGCCGTGGGCCGGGTGCGGGTTCAGCTTCGTCTTGACGAAGTTCCACACGTCGGCCACAGCCTCGGTGGGGATGTGCAGCTCGTGGGCGATCTTGGCGAACTTATGCTCGCCCAGGTCGAGCAGGTGATCCGAGATGATCTCGCGGGCATACGGCTGGCTCAGGCCGAGCCGCTCCAGGTAGTCCAACTGGATGAGGAGGCACTCGCGCAGGTTGCGGGCTCCGACTCCCACCGGCTCCAGGCTCTGGAGCGCCTTGAGCACCTCTCGCACGCGGTCGATCTCGACTTCCAGCTCGTAGGCCGCATCTTCCAGGGACACTGTGAGGTAGCCTTTGTCGTCGAGGCTGCCGACCAGGAACTCGGCGATGCGCATGTCCGAGTCGTCGAGCACCACGGCCAGCTCGGCCAGCAGCTTCTCCGCGAGCGTCTCCTCGGAGGCCACCTGCGTCAGCGGATCGAACTCCTCGTCAACCGAACCCACGAATTGGGGAGGTGACTCGGGATAGAGCGAGTCGGTCTCGCCGGTCACGCGCTCAGGCAGATCGTCGCCCTTCTGGCGCTGAAGGCAGCGCGGGCAGATGCTGCCCTGGAGCTCGGAGCCGCATACGGGGCAGATCGCCACCTCGACCAGCTCGAGCGCGGGGTTCTCCTCCAGTTCCGTGCTGATCGCCTGTTGCAGCTCCTGGGAAGACAACTCTAAGATGTAGTTCGCGGCGACCAGGCGGGGCGACACCTTAACGGTTTGCACCGGCTCGAGATCTGGGGTGAGCTCCAGTTCCACGCGTCGCCCTCCCGTGACGGTCTCAGGGATCTCGTGCATTTTCCGCAAGAAGTGTGCCACGCGCCGAGGCGGCGGGATCTCGCCTCGGGCTGCTAGGCGACGTCGACAGCTGCATCTCCGAAGTGGATGAGTGGACAGGGAGGTTGGTCGTGCGCTGGCTTTATGGCTTTGCACTTGGTCTGCTGGGTGGGTTTGCGCTCGGCGCGCTGCTGTTGCCGCGGCGCGCCGCCCAGCCATGCGGACTGCTACGTTGGTTGGGACTGCGGGGCGCGGGGCAGGACTCGCGCAGCGGCTTGATGCCAGACGAGCGGATCACCCGCGCGGTGCGCGAGCGGCTGGCGGCGCGCGGGCTGGACACGCCCCGTCTGGATGTCACGACGGTCGATAACGTCGTGTATCTGCGCGGGCGAGTCGGCAGCAGCGATGAGCGAGCCGCGGTCGTGGGCGTGGCGCGGGAGACGCCGGGCGTGGCCCGGGTAGTCGATGAACTGAAGCTGCCCGAGGCGGCCGCGGCGAACGACTAAGGGCCGGTCGGTCGCTAGCGGGAGCCCCCGGGCTAGCGAC
>JADGHJ010000237.1 GCA_019686175.1 Chloroflexota bacterium
GTGTGGGTAGGCGGGTGCGTCGGCGACGGAGTCACGCCCGGGGGGGGGCGTGGGCGGCGGCACTGCGGGCGTCGGCTGCTCGGGCGGCCGCCGCGCGCGAGCCAGGTCGGCGTTGATGCGGGCGGTGATCTCCTCGGGCGTGATCTGGAGGCCCCGCCGCTCCATCTCCAGCCGCACCAGCTCCTCGTCGATCATGTCGGTGAGCACCTGGTCGAGAGCGGCGACGCGCTGGGTCTGCAGCGTCTGGATCTGTTGCTGGATCGCCTCGGGCGACTGGGTACCCGGGACCCCCGGCGGGTTGGCCGAGTTAGGGTTGGTGGCCAGGCGCGTCAACTCGGCGTCGATCGCGGCGATCTGGGGCTTCAGGCGCTGGACCAGCGCGCCGAGGGGGATCTTCTCGTCGTGGACCCAGGCGGCCGGCTCGTTGGGCCGCCAGACCAGCTCGCGGACCGCGCCGAAGGCGACCACGAGCAGGACCACGGCCAGCAAGGCCCCGGCGGCGCCGACAATCAAGCGCCGCTGCCGGCGCTCGCGTTCCCACTTCGAGAGCTGGCGCTTCGAGGGATTGGCGAGCGCCGCGCGCACCGCCGCGCTCTTCGACTCCTTGGTGCGGTTGAGACCGGGGGCTCGTCGGCTCATCCGTGTCTGCCTCATGGCTGGCCTGGCCCGCTCGCTGGCGAGTGGGATGCGGCGCGGGCCGGCGCGGTTCGCGCACAACCATAGCCCGAGCGCCCGCGGCTGAGCAACGCTATCGGGCCCGGCAGGCGAAGCGCCCCAGCGAGGCGAGCCGCACTGCGGGCGCGGCGCTGAGCGTGCCAAAGGGCCCCCGCGGCTAGCGGAGCACCATGCCGGTGATACGCATGTGGTCTGCGGTGAACGGGAGCAGCGCGACATGGCGCGCTCGCTTGATGGCCGTGGCGAGCGCGCGCTGATGCGCGGCACAGGTGCCCGTCTTGCGGCGCGGCTCGATCTTGGCGCGCTCGGAGAGGTAGCGGCGCAGCCGGGCCGCGTCCTTGTAGTCGATCACCGTGATCTTCTCGGCGCAGAACGCGCACACCTTGCGTCGTGGCGCGTAACGCCCGCGATACTCGCGCTTGCCGCGGGGCCGCGCGGCGCCGGCCGGGCGGCGGGCCGCAGGCGCGGCAGCCGGGGCCGCGCCCGGAGCCGCGGGCGCGCTCGGCGCTTCGGCCGCTCCCTCCGGAGCGGCGGGGGTGGGTTGCAACTCCGTCTCAGTCAACGATCATCCTCACTTGGTACTAGCTGGCGAGCGAACGAGAGCCGGGCGAGCACGACTCCCGGCGCCAGCCCACCGGGCTGCTCGCTGCGCCGCCCCGCTGGCCGCGTGGGGTGTCGGCCCGCCCGCGAGGTAGGGGCTGGCGCCGTGAAGGCCGCGCGCGATGCGCTCCAGGCTAGAACGCGCCGGCCGTGCTGGGACGGCTAGAACGGCACGTCGTCGACGCTCTCTGCCTCCGGGTCGGGCACAGGGCGCAGAGCGGGGCCGCCGCTGAGCGCCGCCGTCGCCCCCACTGGCGCGTCCGCGGTCAGTTCGTCGCCCCGCGGGCGCGGCGTGAGCACCTGCACCTCGGTGGCAAGCACGTCGAGCGAGTAGCCGGGCGTGCCGTCGGCGCGCTGGTACTTGCGGAGCTGGAAGCGTCCCTCGACGTAGACGCGCGTGCCCTTGCTGATCAGGTTCTGCAAGCGCTCCGCCGTGCCGCTGAAGCAGGTGACGTTGAACCACTCGGTGATGCGCTCGGGCTCGCTGCCATCAAGGGGCCGCGGCCCCAGGCGATTGCAAGCCACCGAGAAGCTGAGCATCTGCTTGCCACTCTGGGTGAACCGCATCTCGGGATCGCGCCCCACATTCCCAATCAACGTGATCTTGCACAGGTCCATACGGACATCTACTCCTTCGGGGGCTCACCCTCTCGTACACGGCGAATCGTGCGTGGCGGGGGCACTTCCACGGCATGCACGATCAGATGACGCAACACCTGCTCGTTCAAGCGCAGACTGCGGTCGAGCTCCTCGGTGCGCTGGGCGTCGAGCTTGAACCGCATGACGGTGTAGTAACCGTCGAGATGCTTGCGGATGGGATACGCCAGGCGGCGCCGACCCCAGTTGTCGACCTTGGTGACCTCGCCGCCCCGATTGGTGATCAGGGCGCTGACGCGCTCCGTCGCCGCCGCCACCGCCTCCTCCGGCAGGTCCGGCGTGAGCACGTACATCAACTCGTACTCGCGCAAGGGCATGCTCCTCTCTCCGGGTATGCCCTCGTCGGCCGCCGCGAGGCCTGCGGCGCACCACGAGAGCAGAAAGGACCAGGAGCCGACACGGATCGGCTCAGGCCGCCGGGCGGCGGCAAAGCGCATTATACCGCTGGCGGCCGCCAGGGAACAACGCCCGCCACCCGCCACTCCGGCGGGCGTCGCGCGCTGTGCCGCCCCCACTGGTTGCAGTATACGTCACTCGAATGTCTGTTCGGTACAGGCGGGCGGACTCTCAACCGCGGCACAGGCGCCTCAGCGCCCGCCCAGCACGCGGCTCGCCTCCTCCACGAAGCGCAGGTCGACCAGCGCGCGTAGGTCGGCGCGCTCGCGCACCATGCCCTGGCGCAGCCAGAACTCCTGCTGCCGCTGCAGGTCGTCGACGTTGACCTGCCCATCGGGATCGAAGTACGGCGCGCCGGCTTGCCGCAGCGTCTCGGCCGGCACCGTGGTCCACTTGCTGATCGCCGCCAGCATGTCGTCCGCGGCGCGCCCAGCGTCGGCTTCCAGATACTCGCGGATGCCGCGCAGGTAGGCGACCAGGAACGCGCGCATCACCTCGGGCTGGCTCACGGCGCGCTCCGAGGCGAAGATCGCGCTGATCTGCATGCCGGGCACCACGTCGCCGTCGTCGAGCCAGCGCGCCGCCAGCCCGCTGGCGACAGCCTGGGTGGGGAACGGCTCCGACGCGGTGGCCACATCCAGCGCGCCGTTCTGGAAGCCGACCGCCACATCGGAGGAGGTGAGCCGCAGCACCTCCATGTCGTCCATCGTCAAGCCGTTCTGCTCCACCCAATTGCGCATCATGTAGTCGATCGGGCTGCCCTCGGTGGCGAAGCTGACGCGGCGACCCCGCAGGTCGGCGGGCGTGCGGATCGCGCCGCTGTCCCACAGGTCCTTGCGCACCAGCACCACGCTGGTGCCCCAGCCCGGATGCGAGTGCGAGCCGTCGGCCACGATGCGGATGCGGATGTCGCGGCTGAGCGCGTTGTACAGGCCGGCGTTCAGCCCCCCGCCGCCGAAGTCCAGCTCGCCCGTGCTCAGCGGCGCGACCATCAACGCCCCCGAGTTGAAGCGGATCATCTCCAGGCGCAGGTTCAGCTCGTCGAAGTACCCGCGCTCGAGGGCGACGAACAGCGGCGCCATGGAGATGAACGGCGTGTAGCCCACCTTCACCGTGGTCGGGCTGGCCAGCCGCACATCGGCGCGCGGCGCCGCAGCCGTGGACGCGGTAGAGGCTGGAGGGGACGTTGCCCCGGGTTCGCGGGCGGGCGCGCGGGCCGCGGGCGCGGCACAGCCGGCGAGCAGCGCCAGGCCCGCCAGCACGGCGAGTAGCCGGCGCTGCCCCAGCCGCGGCTGCCGCGCGGCGATCTGCTCCGGACTCATCACTCTCCCACCTCTCTAGCTGCCAGCGCGCACGCTGTCCGTACGGTCGGACCGCGCGGCAGCGGGGCTGTTGTCACGCGCCGGTCGCAGCCGCGTCGCGCGCGGAGGCGGGGACCGCGGTGATGCCGTACAGCCGGGCGGGCGTGTCCCAGAGGATCTTGCGCTTGACCTCGGCCGGCAGCGCGGCGTTGCGGGTCAGGTCGCCCACCGTGCGCTCGGGGAACTTGCCCACCGCGTCGGGATGCGGGTAGTCGGTGGCCATCACCACGTGGTCGTCGCCCACGTGCTCGACCACCGTCTCGATCAGCTCCTCGCCCGCCTCGGCACTGACCACGCACTGGCGCTTGAAGTAGTAGCTCGGCGGCTGGGACGTGGTGCGCGCGCGGCCCAGCGAGTAGTGCTCCCAGTGCTCGTCGGCGCGCTCCAGCCAGAAGGGCACCCAGCCGCAGCCCGACTCCAGGAACGCCACCTTCAGGCGCGGGAAGCGCTCGAGCACCCCGTCCGCGCAGAACTGCAAGCAGGCGAGCATCTGCTCGAACGGATGGCAGGCGATGTGGCGAGTGAACTCGCTGTAGCGGTCGCTGCCGGCCTGGGGCAGCACCGTGCGCGCCCCCTCGTGCACGCAGATCGGCACCTCGAGGTCGCTGGCAGCCTCGTAGATGGGGAAGTAGTCGGGCGAGGTGAAGCTGCGGCCGTCGAGCGGGTTGGGCCGCCAGAAGATGCCGCACAGGCCCAGCTCCTCCTTGGCCCGGCGCAGTTCGGCCACGGCCAGCTTGGGGTCCTGCAGCGGGATCAGCATCACGCCCTTCAGGCGCGTGGGGTCGTGGCTGCAATACTCGGCCAGCCAGTTGTTGTAGGCGCGGCAGATCGCCGCCGCGAGCTGCGGGTCGATGCCGTTGCGCCACATGATGTACAGGCCGATGGTGGGGAAATGGACTCCGACGTCCACCCCCTCGCGGTCCATGTCGGCCAGGTTGGCGGCGGGGCTGAAGCCCGCGGCCACCGTGGGGCCGAAAGCGGCCAGGTACTGGCGGTCCTCGGAGAAGATCGCCAGCTTCTCCTCCGGGTCGTCGAGCGCGTCTGCGGCGCGCGGCAGCCGGTCCGCATCGGATACCGGCACACCATCGACCAGGCGGCGCGTCTGCATGCGCCCGCCGACCTGCACACGCCCGCGGAACGGCGCGTCTAGATAGCGGTCGAACAGGTCGGAGGGCTCGATGACATGGCGGTCCGCGTCGATGACCAGGAAGCCGTCCTTCATTGCCGTTCTCCTCTGGCTACCAAGGTGGCCGCAGCAATGCGGCTGGTCCCGCAGGCTGGTGCGGGATTATAGGTGTGCGCAACGCTTTGCCGCAGCCGGGCATCGCGGGCCTGGGCGCCAAACTGGCCCAGGCGGCACCCCGTCCGACCATAATGTAGGGCAGTGCGTGCGGGATCGCGAGAGTGAGGAGGCAGAGTGGGGATCCGACGCTGGTGGGCGGGGTTGTCGCCCGGCGACCGCCGGCTCACGGCGCTGTTCCTGGCCGTGATCATCGCCACTCTGCCCGGCTACCTCGCCGGCGCCCTGGTGCTCGTCGGGCGGACAGCGCCACCCGCGGCCACCGCCCGGGCCGCCGATGCCACGGCCACGCCGACCAGCAGCCCCACCGCGTCGCCCACCGCCGCGCCTAGCCCCACGCCGGCGCGGACGTCCTCGCCGACCCCCACCATCGAGCCCCAAAGCCTCGCGGAGGTGGTGCGCCGTGGCCAGCCCAGCACCGTGGCCATCGTGGTGCTGATCCCGCCCAACACAGTGGGCAGCGGCACCGGAGTGGCGGTGGCGCCGGACCAGGTGATCACCAACGCCCACGTGGTGGCGGGAGCGGCCCAGGTTCGGGTCGGCGCCCCGGGTGGTGGCGTGTGGGAGGCCACGGTGCGGGGACTCGACCGCCAGCGCGACCTGGCGCTGCTGCACGTGCCGGGCGCCAACCTCGTGCCCGCGCAGCTCGGCGACTCCTCGAAGCTCCAGGTTCTCGAGGAGGTCGTGGCGCTCGGCTATCCGTTCCTGGACCGTTTCGAGGACAGCGCGCCCACCGCCACGCGCGGGGTGATTAGCAAGCTGTTCGCGCGGATCAACGGCCAGGACTACATCCAGATGGACACCACGCTCAACCCGGGCAACAGCGGCGGGCCGCTGTTCAACCGGCGCGGCGAGGTGGTCGGGATCAACGTGGCGCGGCTGGAGGGCGACCCGGGGCGGCCCGCCGCGGGGATCACCTTCGCCATCCCCATCAATGAGGTCAAGGCCCGGCTGCCAGAGCTGGCTAGCGCCCCGGCCCCGACCCCGACAGCGCGTGCCGCCACCTCGCCGCGGGGCCAGCCGCAGAGCGCCGTCCGACGCTACTACCAGGCACTAGGCGACGGCGACCTCCAGGGCGCTTACGGTGTGCTGAGCGGCGAGCTGCGCCGGCGCCTGTCGTACACCGAGTTCACTCAGCGGCTAGCGGGCAAGCGCGGCTGGCGCGTCCAGGAGCTGCGCGGCGGCAGCGAGCCACAGCAGCCGAGCGCCGTCGAGGCCGACGTGCTGGTCAGCGAGGGCAGCGCGGGCGCCGCCACCCTGTACCGCGAGCGGTGGCGAGTCGTCTGGGAGGACAGCGCCTGGGTGCTCGACGAGCTGCTCAGCTCCGGCCCCGTGCCGCCGCCGGCCAGCCCGACGGCCGCGCCCTCGCCCACGCGCTCGCAGCCGTCCCCCACCATCGGCCGCACACCCACGCGC
>JADGHJ010000025.1 GCA_019686175.1 Chloroflexota bacterium
GTACGGCGCCGGCCGGAGGATCTGGGCCTCCAGCCCGATGGCGCCGTGGCCGGGGGACGCGGCTTCCGCCAGCCGGCGCGGGGCGGGGACAGCAGCGGCGCCCCCGAGCCCGTCTGGCGGCTCCACCTGGCCATGCGCACCCGGACGTTCTGGCTCCTGCTGCTCGCGGCGGCGCTGAGCGCATTCACCCTGGCTGGCATCACGACGCACCAGATCCCCGTGCTGCTCCGCAACGGCGTGCCGCCTGCTGCAACGGCGACGATGGTGAGCTTCTACGCGCTGTGCTGGTCGGCCGGCGGCGTGCTGTGGGGCTACCTGGGCGAGCGCGTGCCGGTTCGCTTCGGCCTGGCGCTCGTGTATCTCGCGGGCGCGCTCGGTGCCGTCTTGCTGCTGCTCACCACCACGGCGGCGGGCGCGCTACTGTTCGCGGTCCTCTACGGGCTGATCGTCGCGGGCGGCGCGACGCTTGACGCCCTGATCTGGGCCGACTACTACGGGCGTGCGAGCCTCGGCACCATCCGGGGTGTCGGTCGCCCGCTGCTGATGGCGCTCAACGCGCTGGGCCCGATCGCGGCCGCGGTGGTGGTCGATCAGACCGGCAGCTACGCGCCCGCCTTCCTCGGCTTCGCGGCGATCAACCTCCTGAGCGCCGCGCTCGTGTTGGCCGCGCGCCCGCCCCGGCTGCCCGCCGTGGCCTGTGCCAGCCGCTCGTCCTAGGTCGCCTCGCTCAGCGCGCGGCCGCCTGGGCCTTGTAGGCGTCGAGGATCTCCGCGCCCGTGGCCAGCCAGACGTGACGGTGCCCCGCCACGTAGCCGAGCGCCTGGTCGAAGTGCTTAGCCCGGTAGGGCACCCCGGTGATGAACGGGTGCAGGGCGATGGCCATCACGCGGCCGCTCTGCGCGCCCTCGTGGTACAGCACATCGAACTGGTCGCGGATGGCCGCGTACATCTGCTCGCCGGAGTAGTGGTGCTGCAGCACCATGGGGATGTCGTTCAGCTCGATCGTGTAGGGCACGCTGTACAGGGTCCCGCCTTGCACGTGCAGGGGGAACGGCTGGTCGTCGGCGCACCAGTCGGCCACGTACTCGACCCCGGCGGCGGCCAGCAGGTCGGGCGTGCGCAACGTCTCCGCCAGGCTGGGGCCGAGCCAGCCCCGTGGCCGCTGGCCGGTGGCGGCGGCGATACGCTCCAGCGTGCGCTCGATCGTCTCGCGCTCCTCCGGCTCCTCCATGCCGTATAGCGGGCGCGAGTTGGTGAGCCCATGGCCCATGAACTCCCAGCCGCGCTGGACCCCCGCCTGGACCACGGCCGGGTAGCGGTCGCACACCTCGGCGTTGAGCGCCACCGTGGCGCGCACGCCGTACTTGTCGAGGATCTGCGTCAGGCGCCAGAAGCCGACGCGCAGGCCGTAGTCGCGCCAGCCGATGTTGTACACGTCCGGCACCTGGTTCACGCTGGCCGGGCGGATGGCGGTGCCGGGCCGGTCGATGTGGAAGTGCTCGACGTTGAGGATCACCCACACGGCCACGCGGGCGCTGTTGGGCCAGCGCAGCGGCGGTCGCTCGACGATGGCGGAGTAGTCGTAGCGCGTGTTGTCCATCAGCTCCTCCGGCTCGGCCTGACCCCTGCGACATGCTGGCGACCGGCCCGGCCGCGGCAGGCCACGCGGCGGGGGCGCGGACGGGCAGAGTATAAGCCCATTCTCCGCGCCTCGGTAGCCTCTCGGCGCCATGGCTTGTGGGCCACGGGCGAGTAGCGTACGGTACATACACGAGGGCTGCGACGGAGAGGGACGATGGACGGCAAGCAGCTCGCCCGCGAGGCACAAGGGCTCGACACGGGGCGCGCCTGGGGGTTGGGCTTGATGGGCCTTGGCGCGGTCCTGGGCGGCTTGCTCCTGCTATGGCTCCTCACCCAGCTCGCCAGTGGCCGGCTCAATGCGGGGGGCGCCGTGCTGTGGCTCGTACTGGTCGCCATCCTGGCGCTGCCGCCGCTGGCCGTGGGCTACTATCTCTGGCAGCGGGCGGCGGGCGAGGCGCGCGAGGCCGCGCGGTTCGCGGCGCGCCGCGCGCTGCTGGAGGGCGATGCGCTGTTCCGCCAGCAGGCCGCGGCAGACCTCCGCCGGCTGGCGGCGCGCCTGGTCGACCGGCCGGATGCTGAGAGCGTGCGCGCCGCGGGGCGCCTGGAAGCGCTTGCCCGCGCCGTGGAGAACGTGCGGCGCGACGAGGTTGCCTGGTACGAGGCGAGCCCGCTGGCGGACGCCGATGTGCCCCTGCTCCGCCGCTACGAGGATGCACTCCAGGCAGAGCTCGATCGCCTGGCCACGCTCGTGGGGCGCGCCGCTCGTGGCGAGTCGGCGGCGGCTGCCGAGCTGGAAGGGGCCGCCGACGTGTGGGAGCACCTGTTCCGGCAGCGCGAGGCGCTGCTGGTCCGCGGGCGGCGCGGCCCGGCCATCGCCCCCGAGGAGCTGCTCCGCGCCCGGGCGCCTTCACGAGGGGCCACCGCGCTGGCGGCACTCCAGGTCGGGGACGCGGTAACGGTCGATTTCGAGGACTACCTGGTCCATGCCGTACTCAGCTACTTCGCGGAGGGGCGCACCTGGCACGTATACCTACTGCGCGATGGCGACAGCGAGCGCTGGTTATGGGGTGCGCCCGGCGGCCTGCGCTGGGCTGTGCTCGAGCCGACGTCCGCGCCGCCCGCCGGCACCAGCGAGTGGGAGGTGGACGGCGTCGGGCTCCGCGTGGCCGAGAGTGGCCGGGCAACGGTGGACATCGAGACCGCCACGGCGCGCGAGCAGGGCATCGCCATCGACTACTGGCGCTACGAGGGGCCGGACCGGCGCCTGGCACTGGTCGAACGCTGGCCGAACGAACTGCGCGCGGCGACCGGCCGCGAGACGCTACCCGACACGATCGATGTCTGGCCGCGGAGCGCGCCGGCCGCCCAGCCGTGAGCGTGGTCCGGGCGGTTAGCGCCCCGCCGCGGCGCTCGCTCGTTGGGTGGGCGTGAGCGCGGCGAGTGTCTCCAGGGCGATGCCATAGAAGCGCGCCGGGTTGCGGCTCAGGATCTTCTCTTTGACCGCGGCGCTCAGGTCCTGGCGCGTCGCCACCTCGGCCAGGCAGTCCTCGCGCCCCTCGGGATGCGGGATGTCGGCCGAGGCCATCACGTGATCCTCGCCGAGCACCTCGATCACCTGCGGCAGGAGCCACTCGTCGCCCTCGACCGTGAGGTACACGTTGCCCTGGCGCAGGTACTCGGGGATGGGATGGCGAGAGACCGGCTCCACGTTGTGGAACTGCGTCACGCCGCGGTAGCGGTCCATCCGTTGCACCATCCAGGGCAGCCAGTCCCCGCCGGCCTCGAGGAACGCCACGCGCAGGTCGGGATGCCGGTCGAGCACGCCCCCGCCGACGATGCTGAAGAAGCCCGCCAGCACCGGCAGGCTGAACGACAGCGAGAAGCTGGCGAACATCCCGTCGGCGCTCTCCTGGAGGCCCGGATGGCCCCAGCCCACGTGCACGCTCAGCGGCAGGTCCTGGCGCACCAGCTCGCGGTAGATCGGATCGAACTGCTCGTCGTGCAGCAGCGTCGCGCCGGCGGTGCCGAGCACCATCGCGGCCGACGCCCCGAGCTGGCGGGCGCGCTGCACCTCCTCGACGGCCTCGCCCGGCGCGCGGAACGGGATGGCGGCCGCCCACTTCAGGCGGTCGGGCGCCTGGGCGCAGCGCTCGGCCAGCCAGGTGTTGTACGAGCGCATCAGCGCCGCCTCGAACGACGGGTCTTCGGTCAGTCGCACCAGCAGCGCCGTGGGGTACAGCACCGCCGCCGCGATGCCGAACGCGTCCATCTCGACCAGCCGCTGGGGGATGTCGCGCAGCGTTTGGCTGCCGATGGTGAACGGCTTCTTCCGGGCCAGGGCCGACGTCACGGGCGTGCCCAGCATCGTGGCGCCGTGGCCGAACGGCTGCGGGTGTACCCGGCCGTCGACGAGCCAGAAGGCGTCCTGGTGGCACACCCCAGGACCCAGCGGGGCCTGCACGATCACCGGCCGGCGCGCGGCATAGCGCGGCTCCAGGTGGGCCCAGGTCTCCTCGCACTCTTCGACGTGCGAATCCGCATCGATGATCGGGTACGCGGCCATCTGTCGCTCCTCTCGCTCCCCCCCGGTGCCCTCAAGTCGGAGGGTATGCCAGTTTGCCGCCGCGTGCAAGGGCGCGCGGACTCAGCGTGGGCGCTCCCGCGACGTCCGCCCGCGTCGGGGCGGTGGGTTCTTGGCCGCCGCGATCATTCGGTCGAACTCCTCGAGGAAAAGCCGCGCGAAGCCGGGATCGTCCACGATCAAGAGGTTCTCGTCGTTGCTCTTGTCTGCCCCGTCGCTGAAGTTGAACGAGCCGAACAGCGTCGTCCGCTCGTCGATGATGAACACCTTGTGATGCATCGCGTAGGGGTTGCCATCCTGGTAGACCTCGAGGCCCGCCTCCTTGAGCTTGCCGTACTCGCTGAACCGCGTCTGCGAGCCCGTGCGCTCGAACACCCCGCTGACCACCACGCCGGCCGCCGCGCGGTCGAGCAGCGCCTGTGCGATGCCGTCGTGGGTGAACGAGAACGCCAGGAAGCGGATGCTTTGCCGCGCTTCGCGCAGCCGCGCCGCGATATGGCTGGCCACCTCGTCCTGGGGTGCGAACAGCGTCTCCACCCGCGCGCCATTGATGGTGACCACCGGGTGCGGCACCCCCGGGGGCTTGCTCGGGCCGAACTGGTGCGACTCGAACATCTTACGGAACTCGGCGGCGTAGTTGGCCGCGAGCTCGGGCGAGCGGAGGCGGGCGGCATTGTTGTTCAGCCGGTAGGTGTCGCCCACGGTGAAGTTCCACGACCCGGTCCACACCTCGACGCCGTCTTTGACCACGAACTTGTGATGCATGATCGCCTCGCGCTCATCGGGGACGATCGGGATGCCAGCCGCCCGCACCGTGCGGAGGGCCGCCTGGATCTCGGCGTCGCGGGTGTTGGCGAGGGTGTCGCTGTCGATCACCATGCGCACGGTCACGCCGCGCTGCGCCGCGCGGGCCAGCGCCTCGGCCGCGTTGGCCAGGTCGAAGTCGTAGATGGCGACATCGAGGCTTCGCTGCGCGCTGTCGAGGAACGCGACGAAGCGCTCGTCGATGCCGCCGTGCCGGTCCTCTGGTCGGTCCGGGTACTTGGGGGCGGTGAAGTACACCTCGTACCAGGCGCCGCCCGCCCCGGTGGAAGGTTGCGCGGGCCCGGCCAGCTCCGGTCGCCCGCGCAGGACCAGCAGCGCGCCGGCAAGGACCACGAGCAGGGCCAGCAGCGCCAGCAGCGGGATCAGCCTGCGTGGCATCGCTCCTCCTCGGCCGGCGGCGCGGGCTCGTCAAGGGTGGCGATCAGCGCCGCCATCAGCGCCGCACCGTCGTCCTCGTCCTTGCGCGCCGTCAGCGCCTCTGCGCGCGCTCGCAGGCGCTGGCGCGCCGTCATGGCGGTCTCCGCGTCGTCGTAGATGGTGGGAGCGAGTTCGGCGCCCAGGGCATCGAGGCCCGCGCGGAACTCCTCGGCGCTCAGGTCGAAGCGCCGGCCCACGACGTCGTTCAGCGTGCGGAGCACGCGACGCAGCGCGTCGACCAGCGCCTCTAGCGCGTGCTCGCCCGTCGCGTCGGGCGCAGGCAGCGCCGCGACGCGCGCGTGCAAGCGGGCGAGCGCCCAGTCCTGGGCCGGGGCGAACTCGTCGTCGGTGAGGTCGGCGCGGAGCGTCTCATCGTCGAGCAGACGCTCGGCACAGCGCTGCTCGAGGATGGCCCGTGCCTCCTCGGTGTCGCCAGGCACGGCCGAATCGGCGGTGGGCTCCGGGGTGGAGCCCGAGATCCCGTCCCGGGAGCAGTCCATGTGGCCTCCTTGTGCCCACAGTATAGGTGCGGGGACAAGTCCCATAGGGGTCTGGCGGAGAGGCCGGAGCGTGGACGAGCTACGGCTGGGTTGCAGCGGGTAGCCGCGCGGCGCGGAGCCGTGGACGGAGCCAGGAGTGTATCGTATCCGCCAGCAGCCAGAGCGTCCACAAGGCGAACACCACACTGTTCACCAGGGCGTTGATCCACTGGGCTTGCTCCAGCGGCCACGGCAGCAACGGCGCGACGTACTGCTCCGCGAGATCGAAGTCGTGCAGCGCCATGTTGGCGCACCAGGTGAGGGCCAGCACCCCGTACAGCGGCCACAGGCGCCGGTCTTGGGCGGCGGCCACGGCCAACAGCGGGAACACCACATACATGTGGTTCTCGTGGATCTGCGTCATCCCCATGAAGAACGCCAGCGCGGTGTAGGCACCCGCCACGAACACGCCGCCCAGTGTGGGCTCGCGCCAGGCTCGCAGCAGGGCGAGGCCGGCGCAGGCGCCCACCAGACCGAAGGCGACCAGGCGGTAGCTGAGCGGCGCCACGACGATCTCTTGGTCGAGGTACCAGCGCGCCGCGCCCTGCGTGACCAACCACCACAGGTTGTGGGCGTTGGCCGAGACGTTGGGCATCACGCTGGTGATGGCGTGCGGCAGGCCGAGCAGCTCGCGCAGTGTGCCGTGCAGTAGGTACGGCAGCGCGACCAGCAGCCCGGCGGCGCCGCCCGCGGCCGCCGCGGCCAGCGCACCCACCAGCCCGCCGCGCCGCAGCACGAGCAGTCCGATCAGCGGCAGGTACACCCAGGCCTGCGGCTTGGCCAGGGCCGCCAGCGCGATCGCCGCGCCCCCCAGGGCCATGCTGATCAGCACCCTGCGGCTAGGAAGCCCCACGAAGCCCGGGGGTGCCGCGTCGGTCAGCGGCCAGGCGACGGCTGCCAGCGCCCCAGCCACGAACAGGCCGAAGATCGGGTCGGGCTGGCCCCACTGCGCCACATCGAACACCACGCCCGGGTTGACCAGATAGGCCGCCAGGGCGACCAGCGCCGTCCGAAAGGTCGCCAGGCGCCGAGCGACGCCGAACACGAGCATCCCGACCAACAGGTGGAAGCCGAGCGCCGCCAGCCGCAGCAGCACCGTGAGGGCGTGGCTCTGGAGGGCGCGCTCCAAGGCGAACGTGGGGTCGATCGCGGCCCGGTAGGCCTCGCCGGCCAAGCGGTACGGCAGCAGCGTCACCGGCGGGTAGATGGCGTAAGTCTCGGGGTAGGTGCCGCTGTATGCGGCATGCAGCCCGTGGACGGTCACCAGCCAGGCCCAGTACTTATAGTGCGTCAGGTCGGCGAGCGGCCCCGGGCGGCTGAGCAGGCTGACGGTCCCGTACAGCCCCGCGGCCACGAGGACCACCGCGGCTAGCACCACCAGTTCCAGCCGTCGGGTAGAGGGCGCCTGGTCAGCGCGGCGCTGGTCGGCGCCCTGGGTTGTGCCCACCGGATCGTCGCTCGTCTCGGCCCGCAGACGGCTCACGGCTCGCCTCGCCAGACGGCGCTACTGGCGGCGGCCGGGATCCCAACGGCCGTAGCCGTCCCCGGGGGCGCCTCCTCGCCCCGAGGATCGTCGTGCTCGTCGCCCGAGGCCTCGGTGGCCGGGGGCGCGGCCGGACCGGTCACGAGCGTGCGCTGGACGAAAGCGAGGTAATCACCGATCTCCACCATCGGCACGTAGCGGTCGCCCAGGCGCTCCATGAACACGTGCCGCACCCATGGGTCGCGCACCCAGGCCACGACGAGGTGGATGTCGTAACCCAGCAGCTGACCGTCGAAGGCCTCGCCGCGCTCGCTCCACAGCCAGTACACCGTGTCCTGATCGAGGAAGAACTGGTTGTCGGTGTAGACCACCACCTCTTTGGCCCCGATATAGGGCCCCTTGATGTTGTAGGTTCGCAGCAGGTCGTTCACCGCCACCGCCATCTGGCGCTGCCCCGTGCTCCCGTACCAATAGTTGGTGGAGTAGGTGACCTGCGTATGATACCAGTCCGCGCTGATCGCCCAGCCGAGGTACAAGGCGAGCGTGAACCCGGCCAGCGGGGCGGCGAAGGCGGGCGTGCGAAACAACGCGCCTTGGACGAGGAAGAACCCGAGCAGTAGGGCGATGCCCAGCGCCTCCAGTGTCTCCAGCGCCTGCGGGAACAGCATCCAGCTATCGGCGATGAACGTCCGCGCGTACCAGGCCGCCCCGATCACTGCCTCGCCGGTCAGGACCAGCAGGACGGGCACGGCCGGCCGCGGCAGGCGCGCCCAGCTTACCGTCAGCCAGTGCGCGAGAACCACGGCCCAGAACGGCATCATGGCGATGTGGTACTTCGGGAACCCTGCGGCAAGCTTCACGAAGTACACTAGCGCGATCACCGTGCCGACCCCGAGTAGGAAATCGACCGGCTCGAGGCGGCGCCGGCGCGCTAGGGCCGCCAAGCGCGCGACGCCGGCGCCGACGTACACGGCCACGAGGTAGGGCGAGACCCAGGCGAGGATCGGCAGGGCCTGGCTCTCCACGCGCTCGGCCAGCTCGGCGCTATGGCCGCTGCCCACGGCGTCGTGCAGCTCCAGCCAGGTGACCTGGAACGGCATCTCGAACGGCATGCCGAGCTGCCGACAGGCGAGGTCCCACGTGCCCCAGAACAGCAGGCCGCCAAAGACCCCGACCGCCGAGGCGTGTGCGAGTCCGCGCAGCGGCTGTCCGCGGAGCGTCTGGTAGACCAGGACCACGCCGAGCAGGAAGAACGGTGTGGTGAGCTTGGCCCACAGCGCCACGGCGAACAGGCCGCTCAGCAGCGCCAGCGCGACGACGAGCCGGCGCCCGTGGGTGTCCTCCAGGCGCAAGTAGGCCAGCGCCCAGAGCACCACCAGCAGCGTGAGCACGGTGCCATCGATGTCCAGCACAAGTGCGCTTTGGATCACCAGGGGGCTGGCCAAGAAGATGACCACGGCCAGCAGCGCGCCCCAGTCGCGCGCCGGCGTCGGGATCGTCTGCCGCGCGAGGGCGTAGACGCCCAGGGCGGTCAGGGCCATGATGACCACGCCCACGCCGCGTGCGGTGGTCTCGCTGGGGCCGAACAGCTTGAAGCCGAGGCCCAGCGTATACAGGTACAGCGGCGGGTGCCAGAGCCCATACTGATACTGCTTGCCGATCGTGCCCCGATCGCTGAGGAAGCCGGCGTTAGCGTACGGCACACCGTGGCGGGCGATCGCCTCGGCGTTCCAGAAGAAGTTGACCTCGTCCCAGGCGAACGGCGCGTCGAGCTGCGCAGCGGTCACCCAGAAGTAGGCGGCCAATACCGCAGGCAGCAGCCAGCAGGCGGGGTGGCGGAGGAAGCCCAGGGCGCTCACGCGCGGGAGTATACGCGCCACGCTTGCCGGTCGCAATGGAAAGCGCGGGCAGCGGGCACGAGTTATGCGATGCTAGGTGTGAGGGCGGCGTTCCCAAGACAGCTGGCTCAAGATCCCCCCTCAGTTACGCGTTTTCGCTCATTGTTGAGGAGGCCTCCCATGCGCGCATCATCCCACCCCCTGTGGATCGCTGGCCTACTGGGCCTAGTGCTCACGGCGGCCATCGCCCTCGCCCCGCTGCCAGTGGCGGCGAGCACTGGTGACCCCGCGGGGACAGTGGCCCAGTACCCCACCTGGTACGGATACGGCTATGGAGGGTTGCCCTCGTGGGGCAACTATTACCCCGGCTCCGGCCTCGCGGCCTGGTACGATGCCTACCTAACCTATGGCACGGTCACGCCGAGCTACAGCTATGGCGTTGGCTATCCCTCGTATAGCTACGGCACGTACCCCTGGGCTGGCTACAGTTATCCGATTGGTGGTGCTGTGAGCTATAGCCCGTACTACGGTCTGATGGTGTATCCGGGCAGCGGCCTCTATACCACGCCGGCTGGCACGAGCTTCGTGGTATGCCCCTGGTACGCGCTGTACTGCTAGGCGCCGTCTGTTGCCCGCGTGAGTTCTGGATCCAGGCCGTGGGTGCGCAGCCAGCGCGCGCTCTCGGCCTGGAGGTCGCGCAGGTCGGGCCGGGCCATGATCATGCGATGCAGGGTCAGTAACATCTCCTCGCGAGGCATCGCTTCGATGGCCGCAGCCTCGCCCGCATTGCCGTAGCGACGGGCGCTAGCCGCCAGAAAGGCGCGGAGTGCCTCGGGATCGCGCCGGCGCAGCACGGCGCCCAGCTCCGCCGCATATCCTGTGGCGCCAGCCGGTCGCGCGGCTCCCGTGCGCTTCTGGTCGCGGCCTCCTCGTGCCCGGGTGGGGCGGCGCGCCCGGCCTTCGTCCCTAGCCATCGTACTGCTCCTCCACACCGCGCCGGCACCTCGGTGCTGGCTAGGCTCAGGCGGTCTGAAACTGGGCCTGCCGCCAGGCGGCCATGCCACCGGCTATGTTGTACAGCTCGCGGAAGCCGGCGCGCGCGAGCACGCTCGCGCCCAGCGAGCTACGCAGCCCGCCCTCGCACACCACCGCGATTGGCCGCTCGCGCGGTAGCTCCTGGACGCGCTGTGGTAGCGCCCAGAACGGGATGTTGATCGCCCCGCGCACGTGCTGGGCGCCGTACTCGCTCTCCTCGCGTACGTCGAGCACTACCAGGCTGGGATCGGTCTGCAGGCGCTCGCGCAGCTCCTGCACGCTGAGCTGCGGCAGGACGGCTACCGGCGCGCCCGCCGCGCGCCAGGCGTCCATGCCACCGGCGAGATAGCCCTCCAGCGCGCCGAAGCCGATAGCGGCCAGCGCGCTGAGAGCAGCCGGCGCGTCGGCGTCCTGCTCCAGGACCAGGAGCAGCGGGGTCTCGGCGGTGAGCACCCAGCCCACCCGCACGCCGAACGCGCCGGCCCGCAGGGAGACGTTGATGGCGCCGGCGATGTGGCCCTGGCCGAAGGCCCGCGGATCGCGACAGTCGAGGACCGTGGCGCCCGCGGCCAGCCGCGCGCGTACGGCCTCCACCGAGAGCGGGGGGAGTCGAGGCTCGCTCAGGGGCAACTCGCCGCGGTTCTTGGCCAGGATAGCGCGACAGTTGGCCGGCTGCGGTGGCAGCTCCTGGGTAACCAGGGCCACGAACTGCTCGCGCGTGCGGGGCTGGACGGCGTAGTTGTAGCGGCGCTCGAAACCGATGGTGGAGCTGGTGGCGCCGCTGAGGCCCGCGCCGCAGGCCGACCCTCCCACGTGCGCCGGGTACACCTCGATCCAGTCGGGCAGCTTCAGCAGCTTGTCGAACAGCGTGTCGTAGAGGGTGCTGGCGTAGCGCTGGGCGTCGCCACCCAGATCGGGCCGCCCCACGCCGCCCACGAACAGGGCGTCGCCGGTGAGCGCGGCGCACGGCTCGGGAGCGCGGTCAAGGTCGGTCACCAGCAGGGTGATGTTGTCCGGGCGGTGCCCGGGCGCGTGCAGCACGCGCAGCTCGACCTCGCCGAGCGCGATGACCGTGCCCTCCGTCAAGGGACGGTGCGGGTAACGCACCTCGGCTGCGGGGTGGATGCCGATGGTGGCGCCGGTGGCCGCGGCGAGGCGCCGACCGCCCGAGATGTGGTCGGCGTGCAGGTGGGTCTCGACGATCGCCGTGATCCGCAGGCCCTTCGCGGCCGCAGCCTCGAGGTACGGCGCGATGTCCCACTGCGGGTCGACCACCGCGGCGTGCCCCTCGCGCAAGCCTCCCACGAGGTAGGCGGCGCAGCCTGACTCGTCCCGCACGAACTGCTTGAGGTAGAGCATGCTTCCTCCCGCTTCTCCAGCGCGGGCGCCCGATGTCCTACGGCGACTGCCAGTACGCTCACTGTACCACCGAGCCGGCACGGTGGACCACGCGACCTCGTGATCCCTCCGGGCTCGTGGCCGCGGAGCGGTACACTGTAGGACGGACAGTGCCGTGGGTGACCGGACCGACCGGAGAAGCGCTGTGACCTATACGCCTGACGTACTGGTCATCGACGACGATCCGAAGATCACCAGCCTGCTGCGGCGCGCCTTGCGCGCGGAGGGCTACGACGTGCGGACCGCGCAGGACGGGGCAGAGGGGCTAGCGCGCGCGCGCGAGCGCCAACCAGACCTGGTCGTGCTCGACTGGCTGATGCCGGGAATGGATGGGCTCGAAGTCTGCCGGCGCCTGCGCGAGCAGAGCGATGTTCCGATCCTGATGCTCACGGCGCGCGACGAGACGGCCGACCGAGTCCGTGGCCTGGACAGCGGCGCCGACGATTACCTGGTCAAACCGTTCGCACTGGATGAGTTGCTGGCGCGTGTACGCGCGCTGCTGCGGCGCCGCGAGCAGCGCGAGCGCCGCGTCCTGCAGTACGCCGACCTGGCCCTCGACCTGACCAGCCGCATCGCCACGCGCGGGGAGCGCACCATCGAGCTGACCACGCGCGAGTTCGAGCTGCTGAGCTACTTCCTCCGACACCCGGGCGTGGTGCTGTCCCAGGAGCAGCTCCTCGACCATGTGTGGGAGGGCCAGTTCGACAATGAGTCGAACGTGCTGCACGTGTACGTCGGCTACCTGCGCAACAAGCTGGAGGCTGGCGGCGAGCCGCGCCTGATTCACACGGTCCGTGGCGTCGGATACGTGCTGCGAGAGTGATGAGTGATGAGTCAGGAGTGATGGGGTATGAGTCGTGAGCGCTGAGGCATTTGCGCCTACTCATCACCCCTCGCGCATCACCCGTCCCTCATCACTTGAGGAAACATGTCGCTACGCCTACGCCTGACGCTGTTCTTCGCGCTGGTGCTGGCCGTGAGCCTGCTCGCGTTCAGCGCCCTGCTGTACGTCATGCTCGACCACGCGCTGGCGCTCGATGTCGATTCGTCGATCGCCAGCAAGGCTGAGGATGTGGCGCGCACCAGCCGTATCCGGGGCGAATATCCACTGCAGCCGCGGCGCATCCGCCTACCGCGCATCGACGCCTTCGCCGCGCCCGAGATCTACATCCAGCTCCTGGACGCTGAGGGCGCAGTGGTCGATCGCTCGGCCAACTTGGGTGAGCACCACCTGCCGCTCACCGACGAGGCGTTGGCTAGTGGCCGCCAGGGGCAGCCGTGGTACGACACGATCGCCCTCGACGGGCAACCCCTGCGCGTGTACACCGCGCCGCTGCTGGTCGACGACGACGTGATCGGCTTCATCCAGGTCGCGCGCTCGCTGTCGGACAATGAGCAGACGCTCGCGCACGTGCAACGCCTCCTGCTGATCTGCGACGCGCTGGTGGTAGGCGGCGCGGCCGCGATCGGCTGGGTGCTCGCCCGCGCCGGCCTGCGCCCGCTCGATCGTGTGGTCGAGGCCGCGCGGGCCATCGGGCACAGCGGCCAGCTCGATCGCCGGCTCGACCCGCCGCGGCGTCAGGACGAGGTGGGTCGCCTGGTCGCCACCTTCAACGAGATGCTCGATCGCCTGGAAGCCATGTTCAACGCCCAGCGTCGCTTCGTGGCCGACGCCTCGCACGAGCTGCGCACGCCGCTCACCACCATCCGCGGCAACGTGGACCTGCTGCGCCGCAACCCGACGCTGCCACCGGAAGATGTGCAGGAGGCCCTGGCGGACATCGCCAGCGAGGCCGAGCGGATGTCCCGCCTGGTCACCGAGCTGCTCCGGCTGGCGCGCGCCGACGCCGGCGTGGGCTTCGCCCGCGAGCCGGTGCGGTTGGACACGGTGCTGCGCGATGTGCACCGGCAGGTGCAGCGGCACAAGCCCGAGACGCGCGTGCGCCTGGAGGCTATTGCCCCCGCGCTGGTGCTCGGCAGCCGCGACGCCCTGCAGGAGCTGCTGCTGATCTTGGTGGACAACGGTCTCAAGTATACGCCGCCCGGTGGCGAGGTCGTGCTCGCGTTGCACACGGCGGACGGGTGGCACCGGGTCAGCGTGAGCGACACCGGGGTGGGCATCGATCCCGCGGACCTGCCGCACATCTTCGAGCGCTTTTACCGCGCTCCGCGCGCACGGCAGCAGGGCGGCACGGGGCTGGGGCTGGCGATTGCCCGCTGGCTGGCGGAGCAGCACGACGGCCGAATCACCGTGGAGAGCGCGCCCGGCAAGGGCAGCACGTTCACCGTCTGGCTGCCCGTCCTGGATGCGACGGTGCCGGCCGCCGTCGCGCCAGCGCCGCCGATTCCGCAGGAGGAGTTGACCCCAGTGCCGTGAAGCGCGCGGGGTCAAGCCGGGTTGACCGGCAGCGTCTCGCGCACCTCGCGCAAGTGCTCCAGCATCGCCTGGTAGGCGGCGGCCTGGTCGCGGCGCTTGATTGCCGCCAGGACGTTGCGGTGGCCCACCAACGATTTCCTTGGTCGATCCGGACTCTGGAACCACCGCGCTCGCGACTCCTCGAGCAGGTCGACGATCAGGTTGAGCAGGCGCAGCAGCACGTCGTTACCGATACTCACGGCCAGGGCGTTGTGGAAGGCGGTGTCCTCCTCGATGGGGATCTCCCCGCGCTCGATCCGCTGAGCCTGGCGCTCAAGCAGCTCCTCCAGGCGCGCGATCGCTTGCGGGGAGGCGCGCACCGCAGCCAGCTCGGCCACGTGCGGCTCGATGATCATGCGCACTTCCATGAGCTGGTCCATCTCGGCGCGGCCGGCGAGCAGCGCGGCGGCCAGCGAGGGGACGAGGTCTTCGCCGGAGATGGCTTTCACGAAGGTGCCGCCGCCTTGTCGCCCCTCGATCAGGCCACGCAGCTCGAGGGCGCGTAGCGCCTCGCGGACGGAGGCGCGACTCACCTGGAACAGTTCGGCGAGCGTCCGCTCGGGCGGCAGCTGATCGCCGGGAGCGAGCTGGCCCTCCTGGATCAACCGCTGGATCTGCTCGACGATGTGCTCGTAGATGCGGCTGCGACGTACCGGTTCGAGCGTGGCCACGCCTACCTCCCTCGCGAGAGGCCTGGCCATCATGCCAATCGTGGCCAGACCACCGACCCATCTCAGTCTAGCAGTCAGGATCAGGGCCCGCAATCGCGCGGCCTTGCCGGCTTCATCGCCGTTGCCGTAACCTGACTCGGGTTGGCGACCGGCTGGCCGGCGCCGCGAGGGTTCGGATAGCGCGAAGGAGGGAGACGAGCGCGCGATGTGGGAGGGACGCCTGGTATCCGTCGTGTTCCCCGCCTACAACGAGGAGGCGGGGATCGCGGCCGCCGTTGCCGACTTCCTCTCCGTGCCGGCTGTCGACGAGGTCGTCGTTGTCGATAACAATTCGCGCGACCGCACCGCTGAGCTGGCGGCGCAGGCCGGGGCGCGTGTCGTCCACGAGCCGCGCCAGGGCTACGGCTGGGCACTGCGGCGCGGCCTGCGCGAGGCGCGGGGCGACTATATCATCCTCTCCGAGCCCGACGGCACGTTCATGGGCCGCGATGTGCTGAAGCTGCTGGCGTACGCGGCGGACTTCGACATGGTCATGGGCACCCGCACCACCCAGGAGCTGATCTGGCAAGAAGCCAACATGGGCTGGTTCCTGCGGGTCGGCAACGTGGTCGTGGCCAAGCTGCTCCAGTATCTGTTTGGCGGCCCGTCGCTGTCGGATTGTGGGTGCACGATGCGCCTGATCCACCGTGAGGCGGCCGAGCGCCTGCACGATCGGCTCACTGTGGGCGGCTCGCACTTCCTGCCCGAGATGGTCGTCCTGGCGCTGCTCGAGGGCTTGCATATCATCGAGGTGCCGGTCAATTACCGGGGGCGGCTGGGCGAGTCGAAGATCACCGGCTCGTACACGACCGCGGTCAAGGTGGGGCTGCGCATGATCCAGCTCATCCTGACCTACCGCCTCCGTACCCTAGGACATCGCCGGCCGGCGCGGGTTCCCCGCCGGCGGGTGCGCACGGCAGCGCCCACGGCCTGACGCGTGTGCCAGGGCCGTGCGGCCCGGCGCGGCGAGCCGCACAGCGCTATCTTCCCACCCGAGGAGCAGGTGTGGCGCGAGTACTGGTCACCGGCGGAGCCGGCTTCATCGGCTCCCATCTCGTCGATGCCTTGATCGCTCGCGGGCACGAGGTCCGCGTGTTCGACAATCTCAGCCCGCAGGTACACGGCCGCCCGCCCAGGCGGCCGGACTACCTGCACCCCGCCGCCGAGTTCGTCAAGGGCGATATGCGCAGCCGCCCCAACCTGCGCCGCGCGCTACAGGGCGTGGAGATCGTGTTCCACCAGGCGGCGGCGGTCGGGGTGGGCCAGTCCATGTACGAGATCAAGCGCTACGTCGACGTGAACACCCTCGGCGGCGCCGTGCTGCTCGACCTGCTGGCCAACGAGCCCCACACCGTGCGCAAAGTGATCGTCGCCTCGTCGATGTCGATCTACGGTGAGGGAACGTACGACTGCGCGACCTGTGGGCGCGTATACCCGATGCTGCGCAGCGAGGAGCAGCTCCGCGCTCGCGACTGGGAGATGCATTGTCCCCGCTGCGGCGAGCCGGTGACCGCGGTGCCCACCGCCGAGGACAAGCCGCTCGCGCCCACCTCGATCTACGCGATCACCAAGCGCGACCACGAGGAGATGTTCCTGGCCTTCGGCCGGGCCTATAAACTGCCCACGGTGGCGCTGCGCTACTTCAACGTCTACGGTCCTCGCCAGGCGCTCAGCAACCCGTACACGGGCGTGGCGGCCATCTTCTCCGCGCGCCTGCTCAATGGAAGGCCGCCGCTGGTGTTCGAGGACGGGCGGCAGACGCGCGACTTCACCCACGTGACCGACATCGTGCAGGCCAACCTGCTGGCCATGGAGTCCGACGCGGGCGACTACGAGGTGTTCAATGTGGGCACCGGGGTCGCCACCTCCATCCTGACGGTCGCCCATCTGCTCGCCCAGCGCCTCGGGGTGAACATCCAGCCGGAGATCGCCCAGCAGTTCCGCGCGGGCGACATCCGCCACTGCTACGCCGACATCAGCAAGATCCGCCGCGTGCTCGGCTACGAGCCGCGGGTGGTGTTCGCCGAGGGGGGGCTAGACGACCTGGTGCGCTGGGCGCGAGAGCAGCGGCCGGAGGACGGCGTGGAGCGCGCGCGGCGCGAGCTGGAGGCGAAGTGCCTGATCAAGTAGCGGCACCCCGCCGGCATCACCACGTGCATCATCATGGGGAAGTAGCGGGCGTCCGGCTGGTCGGCCCGGGCACCCATTTCGATCAAATTGCCGCGCTGTACAACGCTAGCCTCCCGCCCCATGTGGTGCGCCACTACCTGCTCAAGCGTGTGCACTTCGTGCGGGCGCAGGTCCCTCCGCCGGCCCGGCTGCTGGATGTCGGCTGTGGCACCGGGCTGCTGGCCCAGCGGCTGGCCCAGGAGGGCTACGCCGTGGTCGGGCTCGACCTCTCCTACGGGATGCTCCTGCAGGGTGGCCGACGCTTGCGCTACGTCCAGGGCGACGGCGCGGCGCTGCCGTTTCCCGACGCGAGCTTCGACGCCACCGTGACCGTGGCGGCGCTGCACCACATCTTCGAGCCGCGGGCGGTGGCCGCCACTATCCGCGAGATGCTGCGCGTTACGCGGCCAGGCGGTGCAGCCATCATCTGGGACCACAACCCCCTCAACCCCTACTGGCCGCTGCTGATGCGGCGGCTGCCGCAGGACCAGGAGGACACGCGGCTGGTGCCCGCGGGCGAGATCCAGCGGGCCGTGTGGGCGGGTGGCGCGAGCCACGTGGAGGTCGTGCGCTGCGGCTGGGTGCCCGACTTCGTGCCGCGCTGGGCGCTGCCGCTCGCCCAGCGCCTGGAGGGCGCCCTCGAAGCGACGCCCGTCGTCAAGCAGTTCGGCGCGCACAACGTGGTCGTCGCCTGGCGCTGAGCGGCGCGCTTGACGCCGATCGGCCCGCCGCCTACGATGGCCCTACTACAGGGGCGTTCGCTCGTACGCTGGCCGTGCTGTACCGTTCGGGGGAGGAACCGATGCGTCGTCGTGCGCTGCGCCACTCGCGTCTGTCACCGTGGCTACTGGCCGGCGGTGCCGCGCTGCTGGTCGCCCTCGCGGTGGCCCACGCGGCGTTTGCCGTGCCCGCGCGCGCCAGTCTGGCCCAGCAGCAGCTCGCCCACATCCAACTACCCCCAGGGTTCCGCATCAACCTCTTCGCCGAGGGGCTGGGCTACGCGCGCTTTGCAACGGTCAGCCCCCAGGGCCATCTGGTCGTTACCTCCTCCTCGCGCACCCTGGCCGGCCAGGGCTGCTCGGGCGCGGACTGTGTCCCCAATGATGGCCGCGTGTTCATCCTGCCCGACCGCGACGGCGACGGCGTGGCCGACGAGGTGATCGTCTTCGCCGATGGGCTCGACCGGCCGCAGGGGCTCGCCTACTACCGCGGCGACCTCTACGTGGCCGAGTACGGCCGCGTGGTGCGGCTGCCCGATCGCGACGGCGACCTGCGGGCCGACGCCGTCGAGGTGGTGATCGACAACCTGCCGACCAAGCCGACCTCGCCTACCGGGCACTGGCAGCGCAACATCGCCTTCGGGCCGGACGACACCCTGTACGTCAGCGTGGGCTCGTCGTGCAACGTCTGCATCGAGGAGGACCCGCGCCACGCCACGATCCTCCGCTACAACGCCGATGGGTCCGGTGAGCGCATCTTCGCCCGTGGTATCCGCAACCCGGTGGGAATCGCCATCCATCCCGTGACCGGCGAGTTGTGGGCCACCAACAACGGCCGCGACCTGCTGGGCGACGATTTCCCGCCGGAGTTCGTCGCCGTGGTCCGCGAAGGGGACCACTTCGGCTGGCCGTTCTGCCATGTCGGCGTGCCCGACCCGGAGTTCGGGCATCTCGGCGACTGCACGCAGACGCGCGCCCCCACCGCGTTCCTGCCCGCGCACAGCGCGCCGCTCGGGCTGGCATTCTACACGGGGCAGCAGTTCCCTGCCGAGTATCGCGGCGACCTGTTCGTCGCGCTGCACGGCTCCTGGAACCGCTCGCAGCCCCAGGGCTACAGCCTGGTGCGCTTCCCAATGCGCGATGGTGTCCCCGGTCCGATGCAGACGTTCGCCGCGGGCTGGCTGACGCCGGAGACGGGCTGTGCCAATAGCCCGGCCGACCTCGCGCGCGGCGTCCCCATCTGCCGCGCGGAGGTCTGGGGGCGCCCCGTGGCGCCGGCCGTCGGGGCCGATGGCGCGCTGTACCTCACAGACGATCGCCTGGGCGCCGTGTATCGCATCGCCTACGTGGGCACGCCCTGACGTAGCACACGGCAATTCTGCGACGAGGAGAGCCCGATGACCGCGCAATCGACGCCTAGCGAGCGGGTGCGCACGATCGGCAGCGTGGTGCGCACCGAAGTGGCGCGCCTGACCGACGAGCTGCGTGCCGACCCCTCGCTGTGGGACCGACCGAGCGCGTGCAGCGAGTGGACCGTGGGCGACGTGGCCTGCCACATGGCCGAGAGCAACGACCGCTTCCTGCAGATCGTGAGCGCGGCGCTCGACGGCCAGCCGGTGCCCGAGTTCAGCCCGCAGCAGCGCGCCGAGCGGCAGGCGGCGGTGAAGGCGCGCGGGCGCGACGCTGTGCTTGCCCAGTTGGTCGAGCGCGTCAACGCCGTGTTCGACCGGCTGGAGAACGCGACTCCCGAGGGCCTCGCGCGCACCGTGACCGTGCCGGCGGGGACGCTCAGTATGGCGCAAGTGGCGAGCCAGCGGCTCTCGGAAGTCGCCCTGCATAGCTGGGACATCCGCTCGGCGGCCGACCCGCGCGCCGGGCTGGCCCCAGCGACGGTGCCGCTGCTGCTCGACGGGGTGCTGGGCAGTGTGGGGCGCCTCGCCGGCCGGCGCGTGCCTGCCGATCGTGCCCTGACCTACTATCTCGACCTGAGTGGTGAGGCCGGCGGGCCGGTTACCCTCACCCTGGCCGACGGCCAGGCCACCGCGCGGCGCGGGGCGCCCGCGCACGCCGATGTCACCCTGCACCTGCCGGCCGAGGCGGCCATCCGGTTGTTCTGGGGCCGGCTGGGCCTGGAGCGCGCGCTGGCCGACGGCTCCGTGCGCGCCGAGGGCGACCGCGCGGCGGCGCTGCTGCTCAACGAGATCTTCCGTGGTGTCTAGCGGCGAGGGGGCCATGGACCGAGCCGAGACCATCGCGCGGTTGAAGCACGAGCTGGCGCTGGCCAGCCGCATCCTGGACGTGAGTGGGGCCACCAGCGCTTTCGGCCACATCAGCGTGCGGCTGCCCGGCGAAGATGCCTTCTTGATCCCCGCCGCGCGCGCCGCCGCCCTGGTGCGGCCTGAGGACATCCTGGTCGTGGGGCTGGACGGCCGGCTGCGCGAGGGCGAGGGCGTGCTGTTCGTGGAGACGCCGATCCACGCCGCGGCCTACCGTCTGCGCCCCGAGGTGCAGAGCGTGGCCCACACCCATCCCGAATGGGCCATCACTGTCGGGCTCGGCGACGAGCCGATGTACCCCGTGCACATGACGGCCTGCCGTTACTTCGACGGCGTGCCCGTGCACCCGGAGGGGCGCATGCTCACCAACGCGGCCATGGCGGAGACGGCCATCCACGCCATGGCAGGGCGCAACGCGGTGCTGCTGAAGTGGCACGGGGCGATCGTGGTCGGGCCGACGCTGCACTGGACCTGCCTGGGCGCGGTGCTGCTGGAGTACAACGCGCGACTCCTCGCCCGGGCGCGCCAGATGGGGATCTCGCCCGCGTCGTTCCCTCGCGAGCACGCGCTGGAGATGTTCGCCGCGTACGAGGGCCACGAGGGCTCGCCGGCGTATCATCGGGAGTGGGACTATTGGGTCGAGCGGGTGCGGCGCGCGCAAGGCGGTGAGCTGTTCGCGCTGCACGGCGAGTACCAGCCGGTCTCGCCGCGCAACCTGCGGCCGGATTAGCCGGCGACTCGGCCCGATCCGTGGCCCGCTAGGCGGGCAGGGCCGCGGATATCTGGGAGGACACGATGGTCACCGTGCTGACGCGACCGAGTAGCGACTTTCTGGCGCTGCTGCACGCCGACATGGACCTGCCGCACAACCGCTACCTCAACTCGCCGCTGCTGCAGGCAATCGACGCCGGGGTGCTGCCGCGCGAGGCGATCAAGGACTTCGCGCTCTGGCGGTGGCCGTTCCAGGCGCGGGCCGACCTGGCGATGATGTTGGCGCATAGCTCGTTCCTCGAGGCGCGCGATGCCGCGCACCTGCTGAGCAACGCCTACGACGAGATCCTGCGCCCGAAGGGCGAGGGCGACCACCCCTCGCTGTGGTGGCGGTTCGCCCGTGCCTGTGGCGCCACGGACGAGGAGCTACACGCCGCGGCAGCCAACCCGCTGCCAGAGGTGGCCGGGTTCCCCAACACCCTGCGGGAGTTTGCCACGCGGAGCGCCGAGGAGGGCCTGGCCGCCTGGTATGCCGACGAGGAGCAGCTGCCGGAGGCCCTGGGCGGGCTAGGCTACGCGCTGCGCAAGCGCTATGGCTACCGCGACGAGGCGATCGAGTACTTCCTGGAGCACGTCCGGGCCGATGTGGGGCACAGCGACGCCACCGAGGAGCTGCTGCTGCGCTACTGCGACACGCCCGAGCGCCAGTATCGTGCGCGGCGGGCGGCCAACGTGACGCTGTGGTCGTGGCTGGAGATGCACGCGGGTATCTTGCGCGCCCTGCGGCGCAAGTACGGCTTCTAGCCATGCCGATCTGCTACCGCGACCGGTGGGTCGAGGTGCCGGGCGGCGCGCTGCACGCGGTGGAATGGGGCGAGGCCGGGCCGCTGGTGCTGCTGACCCATGGCATCACGGCCCAGGCGCATGTCTGGGATCCCATCGCCGCACGCCTGGCCGCGCGCTACCGGGTGCTGAGCCTCGACCAGCGCGGCCACGGCGACTCGCTGCGGCCGCCGAGCGGCTACGCGCTCGCCGACTATCTCGCCGACTTGCTCGCCGTGCTCGACGCCGTGGGCGTGGAGCGCGTGGTGGTGGCCGGCCACTCCCTGGGCGCCCGGAACGCGTTCGCCTTCGCGGCGCG
The DNA here is from genome assembly GCA_019686175.1 of Chloroflexota bacterium. Lineage (GTDB taxonomy): Bacteria > Chloroflexota > UBA6077 > UBA6077 > JAJPHF01 > JADGHJ01. The sequence goes on from JADGHJ010000025.1 coordinate 21,840, forward strand.
CCATCCCGCGCGGACCGCGCTGCTGATCGCCATCGACTACGGACCGTGGATCGCGGCCGAGGCGTTCACGGCGCTGGACGCGCGCGTGCGGGGCGCGCCCCGTCAGTTCGCCACCGCGGCCGAGGCGCGAGCGTATCTGGCCGGGCGCTACCCACGCATCACGCCCGACGCCCTGGAGCGGCGCCTGTGGTTCGGGCTGCGCCCGGTGCCCAATGGGTTGGTGTGGCGTTACGAGCCGGCGGCGATCGCGCGGACGCTAGAGTACCTCAACGCCGACCTCGGGCCGCTGGTGCCGCGCGTGCAGGCGCCCGCGCTGATCATCCGTGGCGAGCAGAGCACGTTCTACGATGCCACCGCGTTCGCCCGCCTGCGCGAGGCGCGGCCCGACTTCGAGTACGAGGAGGTCGCCGGGGCCACGCACTACGTCCCGGAGGAGCACCCGGAAACCGTATACCAGCTAATGGCGGCGTTCCTGGAGCGCCACGCGGCGGCCCTGCCCGGTGGCAGTGTGGCGGGTCGGTAAGTGGCGCCGTCCGCCACGAAGCGAGGGACAGCGATGAAGTTCTCGGAAGCTGTGTTGATCCGCGAGGAGAACGGCAAGCTGGTGGTGGAGCTACCCCGCCGCGCTGCCGCTGCCCTCAATGCCAGCGCCGGCGACGTGCTGTGCTGGACCGGCCTGGACGACGGCTCGGTCGAGGTCTGGCGCGTGGCCAAGAACCCGTACCGCAGGCTGGAGGTGGAGGGCGCCTCGCATGATTAGTCCCGATCCGCAGTCCTCGGCGTTTCCCGAGTGGGAGGCTGCCGACCGCACTGTCCTCACCGACGACCCTCTTGCCCTCCTCGCTGCCGACCTGGCGGCGCCCGAGAACCAGTACGCCGCGCCGGTGCTCTGGCAGCGCGTGCTAGCCGGCGAGGCCTCGCCGGCGCTGATCCGCCTGTGGGCGGTGCAGCTCTATCCGCTGGTGGGCGGCCGATGGAGTAACGCGCTGTTCGCCAAGATCTCCAACCTCGCCTTTGCCGACGGGCGGGAGGTGTTCCGCCGCCTCTACGAGCGGACGCGCGATCCCGCGCGCCATCCCGAGACGCTCTGGCGCCGCTTCGCCCAGGCTGCGGGTGCCGACGACGCCGAGCTGGAGGCGGTGCTGCGCGAGCCGCTGATCGAGGCGCGGGGGTTCATCGAGCAGGCGCGCTGGTTCTGCCACCGCAGCGGCCACGAGGCGGCGGCGGTCTCCTACGCGGTGGAGACGCAGCTCCCGGCGCTATGGGAGCAGGTGGGGGCCGTATTGCGCGCACGCTACGCCTTCCCGCCGGAGGCACTGGCGTTCTTCGACGCCGAGGCGGCCCAGCTGGCGGAGAACCGCGCCTTCCTGGCCGAGCTGGTGCGGCGCTACTGCGATACCGGCTGGAAGCTGTACCTTGGGCGTCGTGCTGCCCGCGAGGTGAACTGGAGCTGGCAGGCCCTGGCCGAGCGGCTCCTGACCCTGGCCGGCTAGCGTGCTCGCGGGTTACCCTGGCGCGGCGTGGTGCCGAGTGCTTTACTAGCACCACGACGCTGGCTAGCTGAGGGAGGGCGGGCGATGGTGCGGGGGCATTCGGCGTCCTGGTGGGGTCGGCTGGTGGTCGTGGTCGCCTTGTGCGGCCTAGGGAGCGCCTGCGCGCCGGCGAGCGGCGGCACAGTCGGAGCACCGGCCAGCGCGCCGGGAGCTGCTAAACCAGCGGGCACGCCCGCGCTGGCGATGCCGACCCCGCAGCCAGCGGCAGCCGACCAGCCACCCGACGTCCTGGCGCACACGATCACCACGCTGGCGTACTCCTATTGGCCCACCATAATCGGCCAGACGAAGGGATTCTTCGCCGCGCGCCGCATCGAGCTGGACGTGACGCTTACGCCGCGGATCCCCGACTCGGCGCGTGGCATGGCCGCGGGCTCGTTCCAGACGGGCTCCTACATCTCGGATGGTGTCCTACTGGCAGTGGAGCAGGGCGCGCCGCTAGCGCTGGTCGGCCTGGAGACCAGCCGGGCCATCTACGACTTGGCGGTGCCGCCGACGGTCACCAGTTTCGAGGACCTGCGCGGCAAGACCTTCGCCGTGGGGGCCATCAACGACATCACCGCCGCCTCGCTGCGGCGCACGCTGCGCCTCAATGGCCTGGGCCCCAACGACTACGATCTGGTTACCGCGGGCAGCACACCGGAGCGCTATGCGGCTCTGGTCAGCGGTCAGGTCGCCGGGGTGCTGCTCACACCGCCGCTGACGTTCCGTGCCCAGCGGGAGGGCTTCCGCTCGCTGGTCAACCTGGCCGAGATCCTGCCCCCATACACCTTCGCCACGTTGACGGTCAACCGCGACTGGGCGGAGGCGAATCGCGACGCTGTGGTCCGCTGGCTCGCCGCCATGCTGGAGAGCGTGCGCTGGCTGTACGACCCCGCCAACCGCGACGAGGCAGTGGCGATCCTCGCCGATACAACCAAGACCAGCATCGAGGATGCGCAGGCGACTTACAGCCTGGTCGTCGAGAACCTGAAGGCGTTTCCCCCCGACTTGCGCGTGACGCCGGCTGAGGTCGACGCGCTCCTGGAGCTGATGCGCGAGGTGGGCACCGCGCCCGCCACGCCCCCGGACGTCAACCGCCTGATCGATAACAGTTATCTCGAGGCCGCCCGTCGCCTGGTGGAGGCCCGCTAGGACGCGACCTTGGCCCGCGCGTAGCCGTCTCGGGCGGTGACCGTGTGCAGCACGTCGGGGGCCGGGGGCGGCGCGTGGGCCGCGAGGCGTTCGAGCAGCTCCTCCTGCCAGCGGACCGTTGCCCGGAGCTCACGCTGCTCTTGCTGCAGTGCCGCGACCTGGGCGCTCAGCAGGTCGACCTGCCGCCGGAGTGCGGCCGCCTCTCCTGGGGCGATATCCTCCAGCCGGCGCGTGAGGAGCTGCGCCGGCCGCCACAGCAGCATGACGGCCGCGCCCAGCGCGAGCAGCGGCGGCAGCAGGCTGCTGTTGACGATCCCCAGCGTGATCAGGACCGCGCACCCGCCCAGCAGTGCCGTGGCGCGCAGCACCGTCTCACCCAGCACGCGGACCACCTGTAGGATCGTTCCTCCGCCACCGTCCATCCCTTGGGCCTCCTCACGCGGACGCTGCGCCGGTCTCCGCTTGTCCAGTACCGTTGGCGGCTGCATGGCGCTGCACCAGCGCAGACTCAGCGCGCCGCCGTTGCCGTTTGCTACCGATGGCCGTGCGGCGCGCCGATCACTATAGCACTCTCGGGCGGGCCGTCGCCGGTTTTCCGCGCGCCGCCGCCCGCCGTTTGGTTAATAGACAAGGGGGCCACCGCCGCTTATGCTGCATCCATCATGGGACGGTCCCATGGTGGAAGGTGGAGGATAGCCATGCGGCGGATACTGCCCGGATGGGCGCTGCTCGGCGCGTACGTGCTGGTCGCGGCGCTGGTGCTGGCGGCGAACACCCCGACTGTACTGGCTCAGGAGGCGAATCGGAGCTATGTCGGCCGCATTGCTGGCGCCGAGGCCAGCGACGCGCTCATCGCGGTGGTGATCGCCCCGGACGGCAAGGCGATCGCCTACGTCTGCAGCGCCGATGATGCCTGGAACCAGGAGCATTCGCGCTGGTACGCGGGCGAGATGGCGCCGCAGGGCGTGCTCACCGCCACAGCCCGCGATGGGAAGCAGCTTGCGGCGCGTGTCGAGGGCGACGTGCTGACCGGAACCGTGGATGGGCTGGCGTTCAGCGCGGACCTCGTTACCGAGGGGACCGCAGGCCTGTACCGCGGGCGCCAGGGCGAGGAGATCCATGCCGTGATCGAGGCGCCCGACGGCACGCGCGTCGGCGGCGTATGGTACGCCAGCAACGGCCGGTGGGGCTGGACCTGGCGCTTCTCGCCCGCTGTCGCGATCGAGCGGACGCCGACGCTGCTGCGCCTCCAGCGCCCACCGACTGCCCCGCCGCCGCCTGGGCCGGCAACGCCCCCGGCCGCCGAGCCGGTGGGCCAGCAGTTTATCTTCATCGAGCTGCAGAGCTGCGTCTCGGCGTTCGACCAGTGCGGCAATATCTGAGGTGGCCGACGCCGCTGTGACTGGTAGTGCCCTGGGCGCGGACTAGAGCAGGTTGGGAATGGCTGGCCTCACTGCCCTCAGGGCGGGCCAGCGCTGGCCGGGAGAGCTCGCCTGTTTACGGCCGTGTGGCGACCACGCCGTTCGCTACCCGCTCTAGCGGAAGAAGTCGTGCTCTGGGGCGCGCACGAGGTCTTGGGCCGTACCGGTGCCGAGCAACGCCGCCACGCCGCGGAGGAGCGCCACCGGCACGCCGATGGTCTTCGCCATCACTAGCTCGGCGGCCGCGGCCAGCTCGTCCGCCACGGCGATCTCGGTCACGCGCAGCTCGCGGCCGTACGGATCGCGCTGGCCCTGGTAGCCCAGCAGCGCGCGCACGCCGGCCACGCCGATGGCGATGTTGGTCTGCCCGTTGCGCCAGGGTCGGCCGAAAGTATCCGAGATCACCACGCCCAGGCGCGCATCGAACCGCGCCGCCAGCCCTGCGCGCAGCCGCTCCGCCGAGGCATCGGGATCGACGGGCAGCAGGCATACCACGTCGTCGCCGGGCACGTTGGAGGCATCGACGCCCGCGTTGGCGCACACGAACCCGTGGCGCGTCTCGGCGATCAGCACGCCCCGCTCCATGCGGACGATACGGCGCGCCTCGCGGAGCACCACCTCCACGTGCCGGGGGTCCTTGCCGTAGGCCGCCGCCCACGCACGCGCGAACGCCGAGGGCTCCACGGTGGCCAAGTCGCACAGCCGCCCTTCGGCCTTGGACACGATCTTTTGCGTGACCACCACGATGTCACCATCGCGGACGCCGGGCCCCCGCGCCAACGCATCGCCCACACACGCCACTAGGTCGTCGCCGGGCCGGACTTCCCCGATGCCTCGCACGGCCCAGATCTGCAGATCGGCGGGCGCGACCGTCGATGACGGAGCCGGCGCAGCCTCGCTCACAGCACGGAGCCTCCCATGGCGCGGCGTCGAGTGGGATGGGTCACGCGTCCGCGCCCGCCGTTAGCTTACCGCCTCGGGCCTGGGGGCGTCCGCGCTCAGCGGTGATGCGCAGCACGCTGTGCCCGCGCCTCGTCGGTCGGGAACTGGCTGGGCGGCGTGGTGTCGTCGGCGTACTCGGCGGCGGACATCTGGCTATCGAGATTGGAGCGGCGAGCCGCGGTGTCGCGCTCGTCCAGGAAAGCCGGGTTCTCGTCTAGCGTACCGCTGCCGGTGCTCTGCATCTCGCCGCGGCGATCGGCCGCATCAGCGCCGTAGCCCGCCGCGGCGCCGAGCACGGCCCCGATGGCCGCGCCGATCGCGGCGCCGGCCACTACGCCCGGCGGCCCCACCGCGGCTCCCACCGC
>JADGHJ010000238.1 GCA_019686175.1 Chloroflexota bacterium
GGTGGGGGGTGGCCCTCGCGTCGACCCTGGCCGTGGGCGGCGTGGCAGCCCTTGCGGTCGGGCTCGTTGTCGCGCGCGGGGCGGCACCCTCCAACATAGTGTCCGCGCCGGTCCAGCCGACGGGAGTAGGCAGCCCGACACCCGCCACGGCCCCGACCGCGCAAGTCGCGCCGCCGGCTGGCACCAGCGGTAGTCAGGGGGCGGGGTTCGTCACGGTCGAGGGGGCTGTCCAGCTTCCGTTCGGCACGGCCGTCCTCGGTGAGAAGGACTGGCGGGGCGACGTGTACGTGGTGGCCGTGGAGCCGCGCACTGGGGCCCGGTTCGAGAGTCGCGTCGCCACGGAGGAGGGCGCTGGCTGGGACTACCGGCTGAAATTGCCGCCGGGCACGTACCAGCTTAGCATTGAGCCCGAGGTCGCGTTTCGAACGCCGACGGGCGATCGCCAAGTGTTCCGGCTCCACTGCACCGCCCTGATCGAGCCCCGGGGCGTGGAGATACTGGATCTGGTGCTCCAGCCGGCGGCCCCGGGAGGCGCGGCGAGCGGCGAGGCTATGCCGCCGTGTGAGCCGAGCGCGCTCAGCGAAGCGAGCGACGGTCAGCAGGGCGCGGTCGAGCTGGTGCCCAGGGCGGCTGGCCCAACGGTTGGCCCCTAGCGGCGTGCGGGCTCAGGGCCGGCATCGAAGGGAGGAGCGCGTGCCACCGTTCTTGATCACCCAACGCGGACCAGAGATCGGGCGCCGCTATGACCTCGTGAGCCCCCAGTTCACCATCGGTCGCGGCACCGACAACGACCTGGTGCTCGGCGACGCGCTCGTATCGCGCTACCACGCCGTGATCCGGCAAGAGAACGAGGGCGTGGTCATCATCGATCTCGGCAGCACGAATCCGGTGCTGGTCAACGACACGCCCCTCGAAGCGGGGATGCCCCATCGCCTGCAGCACCGCGACATCATCGTGCTGGGCCAGAATGTCTTCAGCTTCCAGAACCCGCCGGCTGCTGCGCCGATGCCTGCGTGGTCGCCGCGGCCCGGCGAGCCGGCGACCGTCATCCAGGGCGGGACGCCGGCGGAACGGGGGGTACCCGCGTCCGAGCCCGCGGCTTCCCAGCGGGCTCCGCGGCCCCTGGACCCTGCGGGCGGCCGCCCCGAGACGCCGCCCGCTCCATGGCAGCCAGGGCCGCAGGCAGCGGGACCCGCCTGGCGCGAGGAGCCGCCTCCTGCAAGCCCCTCGCCGCACTGGGACACTCCCACCTATGGCGGCGGGCTCCCCGATCTGGGGGCTGGGCCGGGAGCCGCCGCCCAGCCGCATGCCGAACTGCCGGCGCCCGACGAGGCGAAGACCGTGATCTCGCGGCTCCCTGGCGCCGGGCCGTCGTCACCTCGCGATGTCGAGCCGCGCGTGCCTCCGCCGCCACTGCCTAGGGTGCGGCCTGCCGACGCGGACGACGACGCCCCGACCGTGCATCGCTAAGCGGCGTCCGCGCGCTAGCGTCGGTCGTCGGCGGGCGCCGCGCTGGCGCTGGCCTGGCGCGTCTCGCGGCGCACCTTGCCCTGACTGTCGAAGAGTTGCGGCCAGCGGGCTCGCAGTGCCTCCGCCTCGTCGAGGCTCACGCGCGCGACGGCCGGGAACGTCTTGCGGCGGTCGTACGGCCGGCAGGCGTCGATGATCAGGCGGTTGTTGTAGTAGCGCTGCTCCTCGCCGGCGTATGCCATCGGGTCGAGCGGGGTGCTCCAGCACTTCCGCACGATATCGATGTCCTCGGTCACCTCCGTGCGGGTGCACAGCGCCCAGAGCACCTGGTTGGTATCCGTGGGGTCGATGTCGTCGTCCACGACCACGACGTAGCGGTTGGCGTACGCGCCCGGGTGGCAGCTCGCGGCGGCGAGCCCGACCTGCTTGGCGTGGCCCGGGTAGAGCTGCTTGATGGCGACGATATTGAACATGCGGCCGCCGCCGGCCTCGTGCGACCACACGCCCACGATGCCGGGGACACCGGCGCGCTCCAGCGCGTCCCAAATGAGCGCGGCGCGCAGCGGGCTGCGGAAGTACGTATTGTCGTTGGGAGGCATGCCCGGCAGGCAGCCGAGCACGATCGGGTCGTCGCGGTGCAGCACCGAGCGCACCCGGATGATCGGCTCGTCTTTGGAGCCGCTCGCGTAGTAGCCGGTCCACTCGCCGAACGGCCCCTCCATGTGGCCCGCGCCGGGCGGGATCTCGCCCTCCAACACGATCTCCGCGCGGGCTGGCACAGGCAAGCCCGTGTAGGGCGCGTGGAGGACCTCCAGCGGCGCGCCGCGGATGGCGCCGGCCACGTCGTACTCGTTCTTGCCGTACTCCACCTCGAGTCCGCCCAGCAGCAACAGCAAGGGATCCTGGCCGACTACCACGGCCACCGGGCAGGCTTCACCACGCGCCCAGTATTTGTCCCGGATCAGGCGGCCGTGCTTGCCCGGCGAGATGTAGATGCCCGCCGTCTGCGCGTCGTGCACCTGCACGCGGTAAGTGCCCGAGTTGACCCAGCCGGTGTCGGGGTCGCGCATCACCACGATGTTACCGGTGCCGAGGTAGCGGCCGCCGTCGCCGGCGTGCCAGAGCGGCGCGGGGAAGCGCGTGATGTCGACCGTGGCGCCGCGCTGCTGGTGCTGCAGGACGGGACCGCTGTCCACCACGTGGGGCGGGATCGGCTGGAGGTCCTTGAGCTGGGTGCGCCAGGCCCGCACGAACTCCCGCGGGCCGTAGTCCAGCGGCAGGTCGAGGCTGAGCGCGATGCGGCGCAGCGACGTGAAGACGTTGGCCAACAGGCGATAGCCGGGCGGATAGCCCTGGATATGGTCGAACAGCAGAGCGGGGTTGCCCATCTCCCACTGGAAGAGGTCGACCAGTCCGCCCAGCTCGAGGTGCGGGTCTGCCCCGTCGACGCGCGTAAGCTCGCCTAGTTCGTCGACGCGCGCGATCCACTCGCGTAGGTCCTGTAACGGCATGCCATCCCCCCGCGCCCCCTAGCGTTCCGGTGGACGCCCATCCGACGCCCCGGCGCATTATAGCGACGCGTGACGCGCGGAGGGACCGACGGACCGGTCCGCCAGTCCCTCCGTAGGTCTCTGCTGACGGCTGCCGAGGACACCGTGCTCATGCAGCGGGTCGTCTGGCTGGCGAGCGTCTAGCGCTTGTAGTAGTCGGCGTTCTTCTGGATGTACTCCTGGTACTGCTCCGGCACGTCGCTCTCCGCGTAGATCGCGTTGACCGGGCAGACGGGCTCACACGCGCCGCAGTCGATGCAGGTGTCGGGATCGATGTACAGCTGCGGCTCGTCGTCGAACCCGGCCTCGCCGGTGTGCGGGTGGATGCAGTCGACCGGGCACGCGTCGACGCACGATTGATCCTTGGTGCCGATGCACGGCTCGCAGATGACGTACGCCATCAAAGCCTCCTTGCAGGCGCCTCTTGGGCTGGCTCACGGCGCCTGCCACTCCGCTTAAGGATGGGGCTCCCCCGTAAGAATAGCGGTTGCGCGACGTTGCCGGAGCGTAAACACCGCGCCGGTGCAGTAGGAGGGGCGTCGCAAGAGCCGCTATGCCCAGGCCATCGCGCCCTGGCATGGCCTCTGCAACCGCCTTGCAGCCGGACACCTAATACTAGCAGGCAGGAGGCTCTCATGACGCGCGGTCGTCCCACCACCCCGGCGGCGCGTTGCCCTCGGTGCTCAGGTCCGCTGTATCGCTGTCTCGATGCTGATTACTGTTGCCTCTACTGCGGTGAGTATGTCTACCGCGGGCCGAGCCGCGATGTCTCGGCTGCCTGGGATAGCATGCTGCCCGAGCGCAGGCGTCAGGCGGCGCGGCCACGGGACTCGGCAGCCTGATGGCAGCTCCTCTATCGAAGCGGGAGAGCTGCCGGAGGTCCCTGCAGCGACGCGGATACGGGGCACTGACGGTAGCCCTCGCCGCTGGCCTGTCGCCCGATCGATTACCATACTCGATGGTCCACGACTACGCTCGGCGGCGGAGGCGCATGCGGTGGGGCTTCGCCAGCGCGTACTGAGCCACATCGGCCTGGTGCCGAACCCCGTGAGCCGTGCCACGCGGGAGGCGACCTCGCGGCTGCGTGGCGCGCAGGTAACAGTGAGCGTCTGCCCCTATTGCGCGGTGGGCTGCTCCCAGCTCGTGTACAGCAAGGGCGGCCGAATCATCGACATCGAGGGCAACTACGCGAGCCCCATCAATGGCGGCACGCTGTGCCCCAAGGGTGCGGCGACGTTCGGCCTCATCCACAGCCCGCTGCGCGTCACACAGGTCCTGTATCGGGCGCCGCACGCGGAGTGCTGGGAGGTACGCCCGCTGGCGTGGGCGATGGAGCGGATCGCCCAGCTCGTGAAGGCCACCCGCGACGCGCACTTCGAGGAGCGCGACGCCCACGGGGTGCCGGTCCACCGCACGCTCGCCATCGGTCATCTCGGCGGCGCGACGCTGGACAACGAAGAGAACTACCTCATCAAGAAGCTGTTCACCGCGGGCCTGGGCATCGTGGCCGTGGAGAACCAGGCGCGCATATGACACAGCAGCACGGTGCCCGGGCTGGGTGCCAGGCTGGGGCGCGGCGGCGCCACCACGACGCAGCAATCGCTCGCCGAGAGCGACTGCATCGTAATCATGGGCGCCAATATGGCCGAGAACCATCCGGTGGGCTTCCGCTTCGTCATGAAGGCCAAGGAGCGGGGCGCCACGGTCATCCACGTCGACCCGCGCTTCTCCCGTACATCGGCGCTGGCCGACATCCATGTGCCCTTGCGCGCGGGCAGCGATATCGCCTTCCTCGGTGGCTTGATCAACTACGTCCTGCACAGCCGCCGCTGGAACGAGGACCCGTTCTTCCGCGAGTACGTGACGCACTACACCAATGCCGCGCGCCTGGTGCGGCCCGACTTCCGCGACACGGAGGACCTCGACGGGCTGTTCTCGGGCTTCCTGGCCGACGAGCGGCGCTACGACACCACCACCTGGGCGCTCGATGACGGTGCGTCGTCCCAGCGAGGCCATGGGGCGGGCCAGGACCAGCAGACCCACGAGGGTGGGCGCCACTCCGAGGGCAGCGGCGCGCCGGCAGACCCCACGCTCCAGCACCCGCGCTGTGTGCTGCAGGTCATCCGTCGTCACTTCGCGCGCTACACGCCCGAGCTGGTCGAGGCGGTGTGCGGAGTGCCCCGCGCGCTGTTCATGCAGGTGGCCGAGACGCTGCTGAACCACTCCGGCCGCGACCGCACCACCGCCTTTGCCTACGCGGTGGCCTGGACCCAGCACACCGTCGGCACGCAGATGATCGGCGCCTGCGCACTGCTGCAGCTCCTGCTGGGCAACATCGGCCGACCAGGCGGCGGGATCCTGGCCCTGCGCGGCCATGCCACGATCCAGGGGAGCACCGACATCCCCACGCTGTACAACCTGCTCCCGGGCTACCTACCGATGCCCACGCTGCCCGGCCACGAGACGCTGGACGCCTACCTGCGCAGCGAGCAGCTCGCAGCGGGCCTCTGGCACTACGTGCCCAACTTCCTGGTGAGCCTGCTCAAGGCCTGGTACGGCGAGACCGCGACCGCCGCCAACGCCTGGGCCTACGACCTGCTGCCCAAGATCAGCGGCGACTACTCGTTCGAGGCGATGATCCCCCTGATGCGCGACGGGATCATGAAGGGCCTGTTCTGCATGGGGCAGAATCCCGCCGTCGGGGGCCAGAACGCCCGGCTGGCGCGCGCCGCGCTGCGCCAGCTCGACTGGCTGGTGGTCCGCGACGTGGTGGAGACCGAGACCGCCTCGTTCTGGTACGCCGCCCCCGAGATCGAGGCCGGCGAGGTGCGCCCACGCGACATCGCCACCGAGGTGTTCCTGCTGCCAGCGGCGCTCACCCCCGAGAAGGACGGCTCGTACACCAACACGCAACGGCTCGTCCAGTGGCACGATAAGGCGGTCGAGCCGCCCGGCGACTGCCGGTCCGAGGCGTGGTTCGTCTACCATCTCGGCCGTCGGCTGCGAGAGCTGTACGCGGGCGACACCTCCGCGCGCGCCCGCCAGCTCCAGGCGCTTACCTGGGACTACGCGGCCGTGGGCCCCCGTGGTGAGCCCGACCTGGAGGCGGTGGTCAAGGAGATCAACGGCTACACGGTGGCTGACGGCAAGCCCCTGCCGCGGTGGACGGAGCTGCGCGCCGACGGCTCGACGGCCGCCGGCTGCTGGATCTACTGTGGGATCATGCCCGAACCGGGCCGGAACCTGGCGAAGAGCCGCCAGGGCGACGACCGCGCGGCGCTGGGCTGGGGCTTCGCCTGGCCCTCCAACATCCGACTGCTGTACAACCGCGCCTCCGCCGACCCCGCCGGTCGTCCGTGGAG
>JADGHJ010000239.1 GCA_019686175.1 Chloroflexota bacterium
GGGGCCGGGGAGGGGGAAAGCGCCTGGCGCAGCCGCCAGGTGGTGAGCGGCAGCAGCAGGATCAAGTAGGCGGCGAGGAAGATGGCGTTGCCGGCGGTGGAGCCCACGCGGCCGGCCGGCCCGATCTGCTCCCAGGTGAGCGGGTCCAGCCCGAGCGCCTGCGCGATGCCGTACAGGCACACGGGCAGGCTGGCCCCGAGCAGCACCGTCACCAGCCGTTCCCATTGGGCGGCGGTGCGCAGGCGCTCGGCGACGATCAGGAACAGGACCAGGTAGGCCAGAGTGGCCACCGCGCCCTCGCCGCGCACGTAGCCTCCCCAAAACGCCACGGCCGGCACGGGCGACAGCACCGTGGCTAGTAGCACGGTCGCGGCGTAGGCGCCCGTCAGCACCAGGAAGCGCCGGGGCACGCCACTCCCCGGCTCGCTGGCGCCGGTGCGGCGCAGCAGGATCAGCCGCCCCAGCCATACGAGGGCCATCAGCAGGACCACGAGCTGCAGGATCTGCCCCTTGGGTAGGGCCGGCTGGGCGTGGAGCGTGTCCAGCGCCAAGGGGGTGATGGCCGCCAGGAGCAGCCAGCCCGCCTCGAGGGCGGCCTCTGCTCCCCGTAGCAACGCCTCGGCCCACGCCTGGGAGCCCCCGCCCGGGGCTGCGGCGCGGCTACGGCGCGGGACGCTGGCCGTGGACGCTCTTGGCATGCTCGATGATCCGGCGCAGCGCCTCTTCCAGCGGCACGCGGGGCACGAAGCCAGTGAGGCGCTGCAGCTTGCTGATGTCCGGCACGCGGCGGCGCATGTCCTCGAAGCCGGCGCCGTAGGCCTGCTCGTAGGGGATATACGCGATCGGCGAGTCGCTCCCCGCCAGCTCGCGGATCAGCGTGGCGAGCCGCTCGATGGTCACCTCGCGGGGCTGGCCCACGTTGAACACGTCGCCCCGGGCGGCCGGGGTGGCCATGAGAGCCTGCATGGCCGCCAGCGCGTCGTCTACATAGGTGAAGCAGCGCGTCTGCTGGCCGTCGCCGTAGACCGTCAGAGGCGCGCCGCGCAGCGCCTGGTCCACCAGTCGCGGCACCACCATGCCGTAGGCACCCGTCTGTCGCGGGCCGATAGTGTTGAACAGGCGTACGACCACCACCGGCAGCCCGGTCTCGCGCGCGTAGGCGAGGGCCAGGCACTCGTCGGCCGCCTTGGTGATGGCGTACAGCCAGCGCGTGGTGCGCGTGGAGCCCACGATGGCGTCGTCGTCCTCGCGCAGCGGCCCGCCGGCGTTCTTGCCGTACACCTCGGAAGTCGAGGCGACCAGCACTGGCCGGCCATGGCGAGCGGCGGCGGCGAGCACATGCTCGGTGCCGTGCAGGTTGACCTCGATGGAGCGCCGCGGCTCGGCCAGGATGCGCCGCACGCCCACGGCCGCCGCGAGGTGGTAGACGACATCGCACTGCGCCACGAGGTTATCGACCAGCGCCGGGTCGAGGACACTGCCCTCGACGAGCCGGAACCGGGGTGTGCGGTCGAGATGGGCGACGTTGGCGCGCGTGCCGGTGGAGAGATCGTCGAGCGCCCACACCGTCGCGCCCTGGGCCACCAGGCGATCGGCCAGATGCGAGCCGATGAACCCGGCCCCGCCCGTGATCAGCGCTCTCATGCCCGCGGCGCCAAGGGCGTGGTCTCCGGCCACTGCTCGCGCAGGAAGGTGGCGGCGTCGCGGTACACGAGCCCCAGCTCCTGGCACAGCCGGATGAAGCGGTCGCGCTCGGGCCCTGGGGCCAGGGGTGTGGCGATCACGACCTCGTGGGCCCCCGTGGCCAGGGTGACGGCCAGGAGGTCGCGGGGCGTGCCCAGGATGGGCAGCCCGCTCAGCCGGCGCCGGCGCTTCTCGGGCGCCGGGTCCAGGAAGCCGACGGCCTGGTAGCCAGGGGTGCGGGCGAGCGCGCGCAGGACCAGCTCGCCGTGGTCGTCGGCCCCGAGGATCAGCAGGCGCGTGCTCTCGGCCCGCGGCACGCGCGCGAAGCGCTCGGCGAGCCAGGCATAGAACATGCGCGTGCCGACCAGCAGCATGGTGCACAGCAGCCAGTCGATCACGAACACCGAGCGCGAGTAGCCCACCCAGCCGGTCGCCAGCCACACGCCCACGAACATGACCGCGGAGCCGGCAAAGCTGGCGAGGGCCAGGTGGAAGGCATCGGCCATCGTGAAGTAGCGCCACAGCGCGCGGTACGCGCCACTGGCCAGCAGCACCACCAGCTTCGCGAACAGCAGGTAGGGCAGCGACGCCTGGAACTGCACGAGGAACGGACCTTCTAGGTTGCCTTCGAACTTCAGCAGGTACGCGAGCAGGTAGGCGACGGCGATCAGCACGGCGTCGAGGGCAAGGACGCCCAGCTCAGGGTGCGTCCAGCGCCGCAGCCAGTGGGTGCGGGGCGGCTCATCGGTGTACACGCGGACCTGGCCGAGGTAGACGCCGAATAGGACGATGCCCACGGCGCCGAGGGCGACCAGCGCCAGCGTGACCCAGTGGCCCAGGGCCTGGGCGGCCAGCCCCAGCAGCCCGAACCCCGCGCACAGCCCGTACAACACCAGGACAGCGCCGCGCTCGCTCAGCCCCAGCGCCACCAGGCGGTGCGAGAGGTGGTCGCGGCCGCCGTGTGCGATGGGCCGGCCATGCAGGCGGCGCGCGATGGTGACCAGCCCCGTGTCGAAGATGGGGAGGCTGAGGATCGTCACCGGCACCAGCAGCGCGAAGAACAGGTCGGAGGCGAGGCCGCGACTGCCCATCAGGGCCTGCCCGGCGAGCACGAAGCCCAGTGTGAGCGCCCCGCTGTCGCCCATGAAGATGCGCGCGGGGTAGAAGTTGTGCAGCAGGAAGCCCGCCGCTGCCCCGCCCGCGCTGAGCGCCAGTACCGCGACAGCATCGTCCCCACGCCCGATACTCGCCAGGGCCAGCATGGTCGCCGCGATCGTGGCGATACCGGCCGACAGCCCGTCCATATTGTCCAGCAGGTTGAAGGCGTTGGTCAGGCCCACTACCCAGATCGTGGTGAGGGCCAGCTCCACGGCCGCCAGCAGCGGCAGCGTCCCCACATCGACGCGCACGCCCGCTAGCAGCAGCACGCTGGCGGCAGCGAACTGGCCCACTAGCTTGGCGGCCGGCGAGAGCCCGCGGATGTCATCGATCAGGCCGATCAAGAAGACGATGGTAGTGCCCGTGACCAGACCGGCCAGCCGCGCGTCCCACGCGCCGAACAGCACCAGGCCGCCCGCTAGCGCCAGGTAGATCGCGACGCCGCCCAACAGCGGTGTGGGCCGGCGGTGCCAGCGATCCGCGCGGGGCTGGGCGACCGCCCCCAGTCGGCTCGCCAGCCGGCCACAGAGGGGGGTGAGAGCAGCGCTCAGCAGCAGCGGGACGGCGAGTACGAGCAGGTAGCGACCGACACTCGCGAGGGTTTCGGCGCCGCCCAGCGCCTCGACGATGACCGCCCAGTCCACTTAGGCCACCTCCCGCTGCGCCAGGAGACGGGTGTACAGCGCCTCGATGTCCTGTACCAGCCGTTGGGCACTGTAGCGGGGGTACACGGCGGCGCGGGCTGCCCGCCCCAGCATAGCGGCGTGCCCCGGCTCCGCAAGCAGACGGCCTACGGCCGACGCTAGCGCTCCCGGATCGCGGGGCGGCACCAGCAGGCCGCTCGCGCCGTCCTGCACCACCTCGGGTACGCCACCCACGGCCGTGGCGACCACCGCGCGTGCCGCGGCCATCGCCTCGATGAGCGCGACCGGGGAGCCCTCGTTGAGGGAGGTGAGGCAGACGACGTCCAGGTCGGCGTACACGGCCGGCAGGTCGCGGCGCCAGCCGACGAAATGCACGCAGCCAGCGAGCCCGAGCTCGGCGGCGAGCCCTTCGAGCGCCGGGCGCCGCTCGCCGTCGCCCACGATCGCGAAGTGCGCGTCTGGACGCTCCCGGTGTAGCAGCGCGGCGGCCCGCAGGAAGTCGTCGTGGGCCTTGATCGGGACGAGGCGGGCCACGATGCCCACCAGCGGCGCGTCGGCAGGCACACCCAGCTCGCGCCGCAGCGCGCCGCGCGGCGTGGGCGCGAGGAAGCGCTCCAGATCGAGTCCCAGCGGGATGGCCACTAGCTGCTGCGGGCGAAAGCCGTAGGCAGCCAGCTCGCGCCGCTGCCGCTCGCCCACCGTCACGAGGCAGTCGGTGAGCCCCGCCAGAAAGTGCTCGGCGGCGAGCACGGCGCGGGTGCGCAGCGGGCTGAAATAGCTATGGAACACGTGGCCGTGGTAGGTGTGGATGACGACGGGCACGCCGGCCAGGCGCGCGGCGAGTCGCCCGAGCGCGCCCGCCTTAGCCAGGTGCGTGTGCACGATGGTGGGGCGCAGCCGGCGCAGCAGGCGGACGAGCCGCGCGAGGGCGAGCAGGTCCTGGCCCGGGCGCACCACGCGCCCCAGCTCGGGCACGAAGTAGGGCCGCACACCCAGTTGCGCGGCGAGAGGCAGCATATCGCCTTCGTCAGCCGTGGTGGCCCCCGTGACCAGCAGGGGCTGGAAGCGGCCGCGATCCAGCCGCGCGGTCAGCAGCAGGGTATGGATCGCGGGGCCGCCGATATTCAGCCGCGTGATGATGCGCACGACCCGGCAGCGTGCCGCGGCCTCCGCCGAGCCCGCGCGCCGCCCTGCGAGTATACGGAGGCCGCGGCGCGCGGTCAAAGTCGGGTCCTGGTGGACGACGCCGTGCATCCGCGCCCCTTCAGTCGCCCGGCGTCATGCGCTGGCGATACCAGGCTACGGTCCGCGCCAGGCCTTCCTCGAACGACACGCGCACGCGGTAGCCGAGCTGCGCCTGCGCGCGGACGATGCTGGCCTGCGAGTGCCGCACGTCGCCGGGGCGCGCCGGCGCGTGGCGGGGCGCGAGCGCGGTGCCCAGGATGGCGTTGAGGCGGTCGATCAGGTCGAGCAGCGAGTAGCGCGCGCCACAGGCGATGTTGAGCACGGCGCCGTCGGCGCGCGGAGCCTCCATGGCGAGCAGGTTGGCCTCGACGACGTTATCTACATAGGTGAAGTCGCGCGTCTGCAGGCCGTCGCCGTAGATCACGGGCGGCTGGCCGCGCAGCATGGCCGTGATGAAGCGGGGCACCACGGCGGCGTACTCGGAGGCCGGGTCCTGCCGCGGGCCAAAGACATTGAAATAGCGGAGCGTGAGCGTCTCCAGGCCGTAGCTGCGGGCGAACGCCGCGCAGTAATGCTCGCCGGCGAGCTTGGCCGCCGCGTAGGGCGACAGCGGCTGGGGCGGCAGGTCCTCGTGCTTGGGCAGCACGGCGCTGTCGCCGTAGGCCGACGACGAGCCGGCGTAGATGACGCGGCGCACGCCGGCCGCCCGGGCTGCGAGCAAGAGGTTGAGCGTGCCGGTAGCGTTGGCGGCGTGGGTGGGCAGCGGCGCCTCGACAGAGCGCGCGACGGAGGCGAGGGCGGCCTGGTGGAACACCACGTCGCAGCCCTGCACGGCGCGCCGCACCGCCTCGGGATCGGCCACATCGCCAGCGACCAGCTCGATGTCGGTCGCTACCTCCGCGAGGTTCTCGCGACTGCCGGTGGAGAGGTTGTCGAGCACGCGCACCTGGTGGCCCTGGGCGAGCAGCGCCGCGACCAAGTGCGAGCCGATGAAGCCACATCCTCCCGTTACGAGGCATCGGCGCGCACTCACCCTGCTCGCTCCTCCCGCGACTCGCCGGGGTAGTCTACGCGGCGCTCGCCCGGGGGTGTCAAGGAATGCCTCAAGGCTCGTCCCACCCCGGCGGCCGCTCCGGCACGGGGCCGGGACGTACGCTGCCGTGAACGTAGGCGAAGAGGCGCTCACCCGCCAGGAGGGGACGGCGGCGTGCGAAGACATCGGCCAGCGCGTGGAGCAAGGCATCGCCCTGGCGCGTGCCCACCGGCTCGCCGTCGAGGGGCTCCTGGAGGAGCCGCTGCAGGAGTGGTCCGAGGTCCCGCGCGACGTTGTCGGCGAGCGCGGCGCTCACAATGGGCGTACCGGCCGGGTCCAGCGTCACGCTCGCAAGCCAGCCGCGCTCCGCCCCCTCCACCTCGAGTGTGGCCACGCTGCGCTCTTCCTCCGAAGGGTGGCGCGATCGCCCCATTTGCAGCCATAGGCGGCTGTCGCCCGCCATGTTGACGAGCAGCCCGTCCCACGACAGCAGTTTACGGGGTCCGTGGCCCCTTTCCCCACTCGCTGTCCTGGTGGGAGCGGGGCGCCCCCTCACCCCGATGGTGCTCCTAGGGCGAGAGGGATTTGCCCTCACCCTCACCCCCACTCCCCAAGGGACAGGGAAGAATAGCGGCCGGTCCCCTTTCCCCCTGGGAGCCGCGTGCGGCATTGCTGG
>JADGHJ010000240.1 GCA_019686175.1 Chloroflexota bacterium
GCGCGCTGCTACGGGCTGCACGGCGAGGGCCCGATCCACGACGCGACCGAGATCCAGCCTGCCCTTCGGCGCGCCCTGCAGGTCGTCAAGGAGGAAGGCAGCGTGGCGGTAGTGGACATCGTGGCCCAGGACGGGCTGAATATGGCACCGTTCGCCCGCTGAGGGTAGCTCGGCACGAGCGAGTCGCAGATCGCTTGCGCCCTCCCCCTTGGGTTCAGAGACGGGGGGAGGGCGAATTCCCTCCGAAGCCGCGCCAGAGCGACAGTGGCCAGCTGCGGTGCGCGCTACACTACCGGCAGACATCCCGACACAGTCAACGGGTACTTCGGCGAGGAAGACCATGACCACACCTGCATCACCACCCCGGTCGGCTCCGCCGCCTGCCTCGCCCGCGGACATCGCGCGCTGGCAAGAGAACTGGCAGCGCGAGCAGGCCGGTGCCCAGATCCTGCACGTGCTGGCCCGACGCGCCCGTCATCCGGCGCAGGCTGCCGCCTTAGAGCGTCTCGCGCGTCGCGAAGAAGCGCACGCGCACCACTGGGCGCTGCACCTCCAAGCGGCCGGCGTCGCGCCGCGCCCGCCAGCGCCGGCCCTTGTCGAGCGCCTCATGCTGGCACTGGCGACACGGCTGCCCATCCGTGAGGTGCTGCCGTTGGTCGCCGCCGAGGCGGTGCGAAGCCACGATCTGTACAGCACCCAGCCCGATGCCGCGCCGATCGCGGCCAGCGAGCGCGAGGTGGCGCGACAGGCCACGGCCCTCGCCTATCCGGCCGTCCCCGTGGCCGAGGCCGGCCGCGAGCACCGCCGTAGCAGCGCGGCGAAGAGCGGCAGTCTGCGCGCCGCCGTCTTCGGCGTGAACGACGGCCTGGTCTCCAACCTGAGCCTGGTCATGGGCGTGGCGGGGGCGACGCCCGAGAACCAGTGGATCCTGCTCAGCGGCTTCGCCGGCCTGCTCGCTGGCGCGTTCAGCATGGGTGGCGGCGAATTCATCTCGATGCTGGCGCAGCGTGAGCTCGCGGAGCGCGAGCTAGCCATCGAGCGCGAGGAGATCGCCACCCAGCCGGCGGCCGAGCTGGCCAACCTGACGCGGATCTACGAGGAGAAGGGACTGCCGCCGGACCAGGCGCGCCTGGTGGCACAGCAACTGATGTCCGATCCCGAGGTCGCGCTCGACACGATCGCGCGCGAACAGTTGGGGCTCGACCCCGATGAACTCGGCTCACCCCAAGCCGCAGCGCTAGCATCGTTCCTCAGTTTCGCCGCCGGCGCGGCGATCCCGCTCGCACCGTTCCTGTTCCTCCAGGGCACGGCGGCGATTCTGACCGCCATCGCGTTGGGAGCGCTCGGCTTGTTCGCGGTAGGCGTACTCGTCTCGCTGTTCACGGCACGCCATCCCTTGCTCAGCGGTCTGCGCATGCTGGCCGTGGGACTCGGCGCGGCAGCCGTGACCTACGCGATCGGCCGCCTAGTGGGCGTGACGATCGCTGGCTAGAGGCGAGTACCCGAGCATGTCCAACGCAGCTTTAGCACACCGTTACCCTCGCTCTAGCTCGGCTCTAACACCCACTCGCTCATGCTTGATTATGGAAACTGTTCGCTCGGACACGTCGTTCGGTTCGCGGCCGTGCCCGGGCCCCGTGCCCGAGCGAGCTAGCAGGCAGCGCCCGGGTGCGGCCGCGAGGCGGGACAGAGGAGGTGTTCCGATGGACCTGGGCAGCTTGCTGTTCATGGTGGCCTTCGCCTACGGGCTGGGGGTGTTCTGGTACGACCTACTTCCGGGTCAGCTTGCCGACCGCGCTTGGCGGGTAGCCGCCTATCCATTCGCTCTGATGGCGATTGGTGAGGCCTTCGTGCCGTTTGGTCCGACGTTCGGCGGCATCCACGTCATCACGGCGGTCGTGGCCTCGCTGATCGGAGTAGTGCTCGACTGGATCATCCAGGTTGCGCGCCATCCGGCGGCCGTGTCGACGCCGGAGACCGGCGTACCGGTCCGCGCCGCGACGACCAGCTAACCTGGGCGCGCTCCGGGCTACGGGAGCGGTTGCTCCGGCAGCATGTGCGGCCCGCCCCCGGAGCGTCGCTCGGTGGATAGACCCCATGCCCCACGTGTTGCACGTGGGGCATGTTCGCCATAGGCTAGAGGCAGTAGCGGCAGCCGACGGCTAGCCGCACCGAGGCCTAGACCTACCGCCTACGCACGGGGGTACCAGCCCCCACTGTAGCCGAGCGCCGGCGACATGGTGGTGATGCGGAGGAGGTAAGCGGCATGGCGGTGTATGAGTTCCAGTGCCGGGCATGCGGGCAGCGATTCGAGGTCAAGGTGCCGATGCGCGAGCACGAACGGCTGAAGCAGGAGCCGCCCGCCTGCCCCGGCTGTGGCAAGCGCGAGACGGAGCAGGCGGTGTCGCTCTTCAGCTGCAAGCCGGCCAGCTCGTTCTGAGCCCTGAGACGCGGCTGGGGCGGCTCGGGGGGACGATCGCCGCCGCGAACGGCGCGCCTGGCCTTCGCGGCGGCGGACAGCTCCGGCGGCGCAGTGTTTCAGATCCGGCGGTGCGGTCTCCGCAACACGAGCGGCCGGCTGCGGGGCGAGCGACGTCCCCGCGGCTTACGATGCGCCGGCATCTGCACCTCATCGCCTAGCAACGGGAGCTGGCGCGCTGGCGGAGTGGCGAGATCCGCTGGCATGCTGCTGGGTGCTGACGAGTGCGCCGTGTACTCGACGATGAGCACGCGGATCGGCAGCGGCTCGAGGTAACGCTGCATCAGCGGCTTGACGTCCTCCCAGCGCAGGCCACCGAGCTGGGCACCGAGCTGCGGGAACGCGATCGAGGTGATGCCCCACCCCGCGTAGTGCTCGACGAAGTACTGGAGCCCCGCCTCGATCCACTTCAGACGCGACGGGCGCCGCCAGTCGTCTTTGGTGGGGAAATTGAGAACCCACGGGTGCTGGGCCGTGTACAGGTACGGCTCGCCGACCCGCACCGTTCCGTCCCGGCAGCGCCGTCGGTAGTCCTCGTACATGGCGGGGTAGCGCTGCCGGAACTCCAGCGCGAGCCCCTTTCCCATCACGCCGCGCGTGTTGACCGTGTTGACGAGGGTCTGCACTTCCGTAGCGAAGTCGAACAGGTTGCCCTGGCGAAGCTCGCTCGCCACCGCACACTCCTCTCGGTCGAGGCCCCGCTCCGCCGCCAGTCGCTACTGGCTGAACCACTCACGCATCACGCGTACCGGTAGCACCCGCCGCACTCCCTGCATTACCTGCTGTAGGTAGAGTAACAAGTCGTGGTCGCGGACATGTAGGCCCGTGATGTACTCCGGTGGCACGCGATCGAGTACCAGGGCCTCGGCCTGTCTCTGCCTCTTCTCCTTTGCTGTCTTGGGCCAGTCTGAGGCACCGACTTGGTCCCACGGCACGTGGGCCAGGGCCCCAGGGCCCGCGTAGAAGTGCGTCACGTCTTTCCGACGGGGCGTAAAGGTGGCCGGATGGTAGGTGCGCTGGACGACCACACTGTCGCGGCCTACGGCGATTTCTACCCAGCTCTGGCCTCGATCTAACCCTTGCGTGGCAGCATTGCCATCCGTCACCACAGTGGTCGGCCAGTCAAGTACCTGGGGGTCTACGGTGAGGATAACGATCTGCTGGTGAAGGTGTTTCCAATAATAGAGCATCGGTGTACGCGGCGAGAAGTAGAGCGGAACGTATTTGTGGAGATTCCGTCGATGACCCTGATCGATCAGGAAGGTACGCGCCCGCTGATGTTGGACTCCTGGATCCGCGATCGACACTGGAAGAATGCCTAGCTGGTCGCAACGGTCTCGGGATAAGATACCGTGTCTCAAAATGCCCGCCACGTTTCCCCGATGCGTGAGGTAGTACAGCGCAGTGACGCCCAGGTGCCGATACTCGCTCATGGCACGTATCCTCTGTGGGAGCAGCAGAAATATTGTGACTGAGGCAAATATACGGAGCCACCACTACGCTGTCAATGCTCTGGCTGGAGGCTATGAAATTCGGGGTTACCCGGCGGAACGCTGGCCGCCTGGTCAGCGCGTTGTCGGCGGGCGACCTGGTACAATCTCGCTAGCTGGAGCCACTCGGGGCGGGGGCGGACCAGCCGCCCTCGCTTTTGTGCGCCCTGTCCCCAGGAGTGTCCATGACCTATCCCACGCCCGCACTGCGTAACATCTGCATCATCGCCCACGTGGACCACGGCAAGACCACCTTGGTCGACGCGCTGCTCAAGCAGAGCAACGTGTTCCGCGCCCACCAGGACGTCGGCGAACTGATCCTCGACTCCAACGCCCTGGAGCGCGAGAAAGGCATTACCATCCTCGCCAAGAACACGGCGGTGACCTACCGCGGCGTCAAGATCAACATCATCGACACGCCGGGCCACGCCGACTTCAGCGGCGAGGTCGAGCGCGTGCTGAACATGGCCGACGGCTGTCTCCTGCTCGTCGACGCCGCCGAGGGCCCCATGCCTCAGACGCGCTACGTGCTGCGCAAGGCGTTCGAGGCCAACCTCCGGCCGATCGTCATCATCAACAAGATCGATCGGCGCCACGCGCGCCCGCAGGAGGTGCTGCACCTCACCCAGGATCTGTTCCTCGAGCTGGCCACCGAGGCCGAGCAGCTCGACTTTCCGGTCCTGTACGCCATCGGCCGAGAGGGGCGCGCGGGCTTCGCGCCGGATGCGCTGGCGCCCGACCTGCAGCCGCTGTTCGACACCATCCTCGCCCACGTTCCCCCGCCGACGGGCGACCCTGCGGCACCGTTCCAGCTGCTCGTGGCCAATCTGGACTACGACCCCCACCTCGGGCGTATCGCGCTCGGGCGCGTGGCGCGTGGCGCGGTCACCTCGGGGATGCCCGTCGTGCGGCTGGGTCGCGACGGGACGGAGGAGCGTGGGCGTATCGTGCAGGTGTTCGTGAGCGAGGGACTGAAGCGGCTGCCCGTGGAGCGTGCCGCGGCCGGTGAGATCGTGGCCATCTGCGGGCTGGACACGGTCCAGATCGGGGACACGCTAGCCGACCCGGCCGCGCCCGAGCCGCTCGGAGGACTCGTCATCGAGGAGCCCACGGTGCGCATGACGTTCGGCGTCAATACCTCGCCGTTCGCAGGACGCGAGGGGAAATGGTGCACCTCGCGCCAGTTGCGCGCGCGGCTGTGGCGCGAGCTGGAAACGAACGTCGCCCTGCGCGTCGAGGAGACCGCGAGCCCCGACGAGTTCCTGGTGTCCGGTCGCGGCGAACTCCACCTGGCTATCCTCATCGAGACTATGCGGCGCGAGGGCTATGAATTCCAGGTCTCGAGGCCCGAGGTGATCACCCGCGAGGAAGATGGCGAGCTTCTGGAACCGATCGAGCACCTGGTAATCGACACAACCGAGGAGTACGTGGGCGCGGTGACCGAGGCGCTAGGCAAGCGCCTGGCCGCGCTGCAGAACATGGAGCATGACGGTCACGGCTCAGTGCGACTGGAGTACCGCATCCCGACGCGCGGGCTAATCGGCTTCCGCCAGCAGTTCCTTACGGCGACACGCGGCAACGGCACCATGGCCAGTCGCCTGGTGGGCTACGCGCCGTGGGCCGGCGAGATCCCGCAGACGCGCAACGGCGCGCTGGTGGCCTGGGAGACCGGCACGGCCACGACCTACGGCCTGGCCAACGCCCAAGAGCGGGGTAGCACCTTCATCGAGCCCGGCACGCCCGTCTACGAGGGCATGATCGTCGGGCTGCACAGCCGCGACGATGACCTAGCGATCAACGTCTGCAAGGAGAAGAAGCAGACCAACATGCGTGCTTCGACCGCCGAGATCAGCGTCCGGCTGACCCCGGCCGTCCAGCTGAGCCTAGAGCAGGCCCTCGACTTCATCCAGGACGACGAGCTGGTGGAGGTGACGCCGGCGGGCTTCCGCCTGCGCAAACGGCTGCTCAGCCTGGAGGATCGCCGCCGCGCCGCCCAGCAGCGCAAGAACGCCGTGGCCGGCGCCACACGCTAACGCCTCGCGAGCCCGCCTACTGCTCCTCGCCCTCCTGCTCGCGCTCGCGGCGATAGCGTTCCTGGATCTCCTGCTGCTCCCGGCGCAGCCGCTCACGCTGCGTCTCGGCGCGATCCCGGCGCGGTTGGGCAAGCGTACCGACGGTCACTCGCTGGGCGTTGAACTGGGCGCGCAGCGCTTCCAGCATATCCGCCATACTCTGGCGCCGCTGCGCCGCCGGCTGAGGCGCGGCCGGTGGGGGTGGCGCCTCCGCAGGGCGCGCCGGGGGCACGGGCGGCCGTGGACGAGGCGCGCCAGGTCGCCGTTCGGGCGGGGTAGCCGCGGCTGGCGCGGGTGCCCCTGGCCGGGGGC